>CAMVMF010000073.1 GCA_947168515.1 uncultured Bacteroidales bacterium | reverse complement strand
AACTGTTGGTTTCAGCCACTCACCCACCTCTCCGTAGCTGTTTGATTTCATCGGGGAAAAACGCTGTCCCCCTCTGGCGAAATCGGGTGCAAAAGTACGAACTTTTTTTGAATTGAACAAAACTTTTTTCGTTTTTTGCCCCCTACAGCCTGAAATTATTTTCTATTTGCCTGATTCTTAACGCCATCTATCTTGCGTTGAATTTCTTCCTGATTGCCCAAATAGAAGTCTTTTTGGAGGTTCATCTGGTCGTCGAACTCAAAAATATAGGGTACTGCGGTAGGAATATTGAAGCCCACAATCTCTTTGTCGCCCATGTGCTTCAAAGTCTTGACAATACCGCGCAGGCTGTTGCCGTGGGCCACAACCATCACCTCGTCGTTGGTCTCGAAGGCCTTGAGGATAACTCCCTCGTAATAAGGCATCAGACGGGCGATGGTGTCGCAGAGGGCCTCAGTGGCGGGCAGTTCCTTGGGGTCGATGCCGGCATAGCGGGGGTCGTTGAGAGGGCTGCGCTTGTCGGTAACGTCCAAGGCAGGGGGCTGCACGTCGTAGCTGCGGCGCCACTGCATGAGTTTCTCCTCGCCATATTTTTTCAACGTCTCGGCCTTGTTGGCACCCTGCAGGGCACCATAGCTCTTTTCATTCAGACGCCAGCTCTTCTCCACGGGCAGATAATCCATATCCATGGCATCGAGAATCTGGTTGAGGGTCTTGACGGCACGCTTCAGATAGGACGTGTAGCACATGGTGGGCTTATAGCCCTCCTCTTTCAGAAGGCGGCCGGCCATATAGGCCTCGCACTGCCCAAAGGGAGTGAGGTCGACATCGGTCCAGCCGGTAAAAAGATTCATCTTATTCCATTCACTCTCGCCGTGGCGAACTAAAATTAATTTCTTCATAATGTATACGTATTATTTCTTTTTGTTATTACCTGTGGTCGACTTGGCCGTGAAGGTGCCTTCCTTCAGCACTCCCCTGTAGGAGAGCACTACCAGCACCACACCCATGAGCACCAGTGGTATGCTGAGCCACTGGCCCATGTCCAAGGACATGCCCTTTTCAAAATCGACCTGTTCTTCTTTGATAAATTCGATGAGGATGCGCACGCCGAACAGTGCCACCAGCCAGTAGCCGAAGAGACGGCCGTTGTGCAGTTTGCCGTCCTTCTTGATGTAGGCCGCCAGACAGCAGAGGAAGATGAGCACATAGCTCAGAGCCTCATAGAGCTGTGTGGGATGCTTGGGCACCGTCTCGCCATTGCGCTCGAAGATGAAGCCCCACGGCAGCGTGGTCTCCACACCGTAGATCTCGCTGTTGAAGAGGTTGCCCAGGCGGATGAAGGCCCCGCCCAGGGCCACCACTATCACCAACCGGTCGAAAAGCCACCAGGCGTTCATCTTATACTTGCGACAGAAGAGCCAAATCATCACAATGACCGCCAGGGCAGCACCATGGCTGGCCAACCCCTCGTAGCCGGTGTACTGACCGGTTTTCATATCAAAGGGCAGGAATATCTCCAACCAGTGCTCGGAGGTGCAGAAATAGTCGGGCTGATAGAACAGGCAATGCCCCAGACGGGCCCCCACCAGCACAGCCACGAACATCCACAACACCAGCGAGTCGAGGTATTTCGTCGCCACCTTCTCGCGCTTGAACATCCAGTTGAGGATGAGGTATCCGAACAGGAAGGCAAAGAGGAAACCCAGCGAATAGTACCGCAGTCCAAAGCTGCCAAGGTGGAACATCACCGGGTCTACATTCCAATGTACATAATTGAGAAGCATAATCTATTGAGAATTATAACTTATGAATTCTGAGCGGGCGGTACGCGGCTACACCGGTTGCTGCCACACTCAGAATTCAGTGTACAGGTATTATAAATTATTCAGGGCCATAACCATTACTTGGCGTAATTGACGGCGCGGGTCTCGCGGATGACGGTGACCTTGATCTGACCGGGATAGGTCATCTCGTTCTGAATTTGGCGCGAGAGGTCGAAGCTCAGCTTGGTGGCCTCGGAGTCGCTCACCTTCTCGGCCCCAACGATGACGCGCAGCTCGCGGCCGGCCTGGATGGCATAGGTCTTGACCACTCCGGGGTAGGTCATGGCCATGTCTTCCAGTTTCTTCAAACGGTTGATGTAGGCCTCCACAACCTCGCGGCGGGCACCGGGACGGGCACCGCTGATGGCATCGCACACCTGGATGATGGGGGCGATGAGAGAGGTCATCTCTATCTCGTCGTGGTGGGCGCCGATGGCGTTGCACACATCGGGATGCTCCTTGTACTTCTCGGCCAACTTCATGCCAAAGATTGCGTGCGGCAGCTCGGGGTCGGTTTCGGGCACCTTGCCGATATCGTGCAGCAGGCCGGCACGTTTGGCCAGCTTGGGGTTCAGCCCCAGCTCGGCAGCCATGGTGGCGGCCAGGTTGGCCACCTCGCGGCTGTGCTGCAGGAGGTTCTGACCATAGGACGAACGATACTTCATACGGCCCACCATGCGCATGAGCTCATGGTTCATATTGTTGATGCCAAGGTCTATGCAGGTGCGCTTACCCACCTCGGCAATCTCTTGTTCGATCTGCTTGCGCGTCTTGGCCACCACCTCTTCGATGCGGGCGGGGTGGATGCGGCCGTCGGTCACCAACTTATGCAGCGACAGGCGCGCAATCTCGCGGCGGACGGGGTCGAAGCCGCTGAGGATGATGGCATCGGGCGAGTCGTCGATGATGACCTCCACACCGGTGAGAGACTCCAGGGCGCGGATGTTGCGGCCCTCGCGACCGATGATGCGGCCTTTCACCTCCTCGTTCTCGAGGTTGAAGACACTGACGGTATTCTCCACAGCGGTCTCGGTGGCGGTGCGTTGGATGGACTGGATGACGATTTTCTTGGCCTGTTCGTTGGCGGTTATTTTGGCCTCCTCCACGATGTCCATGATGCCTGCGGCGGCATCGGACTTGGCCTCTTCGGTCATCATCTCTATCAGGTGCTGCTTGGCCTCTTCGGCCGTCATGCCGGCAATGTGTTCCAGCTTCTCGATACTTTCGTTGTATACCTTTTCGACCTCGGTCTGGCGTTTGCGCAGCACCTCGATCTGGTTGTTGAGGTTCTCGCTCACCTGTTTCAGCTCCTCGCTCTTCTTCTGCAGGTCGCCCACCTTCTGGTTGAGGGTGTTCTCGCGCTGTTTGAGCTTGCTCTCCTGCTCGCGCAGGGCGGCATTGCGCTCACTCACCTGCTTCTCGTGCTCGCTCTTCATCTGGATAAACTTCTCCTTGGCCTGCAGGATCTTATCCTTCTTGATGATTTCGCCTTTCTCTTCGGCGTCTTTCAGCACTTCGTTGCCTCGTTCAATCATTTTCTCGCCCTTGGCCAGCAGCTTGTTGTTCTCAACCTTGGAGGCAGAAACAAAACCTGCCACGGCGCCCACAACGAGTCCAATAATAATTCCTATTATTATATTCATGAGTGATAAAAATGTTTTTTTGTGGGGACAGCCGCTACGCAAAGGGTTTTTCTGGAGCTAGAGAAGTCTCTTAAAAAAAATCCTGCACTCAACCCTCCGGGAGTTATGGTAAACTCTGTACTGTTAGGATTTGAGTGCCGGGTGTCTCAGCCATACAACCTACCCACCCCTGAGCTTACTCGGTTTGTAAATGGTGTTGAGTTTACAAACTGTTTTGGGTCAAATGCAGGATATTCCTTATAGTATCAAGTCGCTGCCGGGACTTGCGCGGAAACCGTCCGCCGCCCGACAGGGGTCTAGTTACATGTCAACGTGGTGTCAAGCAGATTGTTTATGTCGGTGAGGCCGGTTTCCAGATGTGTCTCCATGGATTGCTTTTGGTCTTGCAACTGCAGCAATTTGGTTATCTGTGTCAGCGCCACCATTGCCAACAAATCTTGGCGGTCGTTATAGGCATACATCTTCCCGTAGTCCCGTGCCTGAGAGTCTATCCGCTCGGCGGCACGACGTAGAAAAGGCTCGTCGTCGGGCCGTACTTTCAGTTTGTAGGGTCTGTCCAGGATGTAGACTGTGGCCGGTAATTCGTTCATTTTCTATGCCTATACTCTATGTGCTTAGTTATTTCGCTATGTGCTATTCCGATTTGTTGATTAATGACAAACTTTTATCTATGCTTCGTATCAGTTGGTTTATCTTAAGTTTTATCTCTGCAGAATCGCCCTTTTGAGTCAGCGTGTTCCCGAGTTTCAGTATATTATTTTGTTCTTTTAATTTGTTAATTACTACATTGTTGTTATCTATCTGCTCCTGCAGCTCCTTGCATTGCCGTGTCAGATTTTGCTCCGAAGCACGCAGACGGTCGTTCTCCTCAATCAGCTTGCGAACCTTCCGTTCGATCTCTGCGACAGTGGTTTCATAATCAAACATAGCAACATCAGTTTATGCTACAAAAAGCGGTGCAAAATTACTATTTTTTTCGAATATGCGCAAAAATATTTTATCACTAATTTATATATGGCATTGCAACAGTATTTATATCAGGCATTTGCAGCACAACAGCCACCCATAATAACAACGCACCAAAGGCTGGCTGGAAGAGAATTCCGGCCACGGCTTTTTATTTCTCTATCCAAACTAGAACTAAAACTCCAACCCTATCCTTGCACCTATGGACAACGGCAGACTCTCGGTATAGCAGCCCCAGTCGGTGCAGCCGCCGCCCGGAAGGGGCAACATCGCAATCTGGCAGAAGCCCTGCTGATAGGTGACATGCAGCAGCATGTTCAGGGCCACCCTGCCGCCCAAGGCCCAACGTAGACCCGCGGCCGCATCGCCATAAAGCGAGGCCCGCTCGCCATCCCAGAGGTCGAAATAGGTGCCGACACGCAGTTCGAAAGTGGGGGTGAGCGCTTGGGTAAAGCTCAGATTGTATTTCACGGCAGCAAACAGTGGCAACGTCAGCAGTTCCTCGTCAAAGGTCAGGCCGGCCCCCACACCCACGAAGGTGCGGTCGCCCACATAATAGCCATGGGTGGTGCTGAAGTAGCCATACACGAAACTCCCGCGTAGGCCATCCCGATAGGGGGAGGGGGCAGCCGCTACACCGCCATCGCAGAAGCCCCTATAGAACTTAAATGCCTGTGCCTGCAGGTCGCCGGACATGACAAACATAACCATCAACGCGAGGGTAACAATCCTCACTCCCTTAGAAAGAAAATCTTTTTTCATATCAATGTCGTTTATATTTTACTGATAGCATATTTTGCTTTACCGAAAGAGCCCTGTCCGGCGGAAAAAGTCGCGGACTTCAAAAGATGACTCACTTTAAAATAACGCACAAACCCCCAAAAAAATTCGTCCACCGTCATTTTTTTTTGAAAGGGACGGCATTTGGAAGCTCCGCCCACCCCCCTTCAGGCTCCGCCTTTAGGCATCGATCAGACCTCGTTTTCTATTAGATTTATACTATATTTAATTTATCAAACATAAATAAACAATAATATAAACATAATACAAATACATCGAAATTTGAAAGGCAAAAACGAGGGTAGAGGGGCCAAAATGGCTTTGATGTAGCGCAGCTACGGCAACGCGTGGCGAAGGGTGACTGAGGCCGGAGAGGAGCCCTACATGGTTCCTGGGACGCTCACCCCGTCTGCCCTGTCCCACTTGGGAAAACCTGCGGCAAATTCTATCTTCCCTAGGCCGCAGAATTGTGCCATGCCTTCTTCTGGTGCTATCAGCAATGCAGGCTCGCCGTTGATGCCCGGGTCATAGTCGTAGCGGTTGGAGGAGCCCACCCAGATGGCCCCTTCGTTGAGCTGTATGTTGACCCCTTGGCGCAGATGGATGCTCCCCGTCAGGTAGCGCCCTACCTCGAAGACCAACGTGCCCCCGCCCTGGGCGGCTATATAGTCGATGGCTTTCTGTATGGAGTTGGTGTTGAGGGTGACGCCGTTGCTCTTGCATCCGAACATGGAGGCTTTGTAGAGGGTGGCTCCTTCGGTGCAGGGCGAGGCGTTGTCACGTGCCAGTATGATGTCCGAGGTGGTCTGCGAAGGGTCAGAAAAGACCTGGGCTGAGGACTTCTGTTTGTGCACACGAAGGCCTTTGGTGTTGTTCTTCACGCGCGAACAGTTGTTGACCACCACCTGTGGCAGGCGCAGCTGTCCGTTCTCACCCTCTACCGCCGTGTTGTCCAAGACAAGGCCCTCCACATCGTCGGCCACGATGGCGGGCCGGTAGTCCCTCTCCGCCACCCTGAGCTTCACGTTGCGCAGGGTGATATTGTCGGCATGGCGCAGATAGAAACCCCAGGCGGGCAGCTCCTTCCACATGGAGAATTCGGGATAGCGCCGCTCCCATTCGGGTATGGCGGCCAGCTCCTGGGGCGCGGTGCCGCGATAGGCATAGGTGCTGTCGGCATGGCCGGGATAGATTAGTTCCACATCCTCCAGCAGCACGTTCTGTATGCGGTGGTGCGGGGTGCCCGCGATGATGGAGGGCGAGATGTTGCGCGGCTGGTCCTCCACCGGCCCTTCATAGCTGTAGCCCGCATCGGGCTTGTCCAACGGCACCTCCACGTATATGTTGCGCAGGGTGATGTCTTTCAGGCAGGGTTCGTCCTTGCCCGTGCGCCGCTCGCCTAGGCGCAAAAAGATGGGGTTGCCCGTGTGCAGGGCCCGCAGACCGTCCACCACCACGTCCTCTATCGTGGCACCGTCGACGCTGGCAATGGTGATGGCACTCCGGTAGGTGTCGCGGATGGTGATATTGGAGAAGCGGAAGTGGCGGAACTTGCCCCGTGTCATGGTGCCGAACTTGATGCCGTTGGCCGACGAGCGGCCCGTGCAGTTCTCTACCACCACATTCTGGCAGATGCCGTCCACGCTGTGGCTCTTAAAGCAGAACGCATCGTCCGCCGCATCCATAAAGCAGTTGCGTATGACCACATCGCTGCAGTCCACTATGTCCACCCCGTCGTTGTTCCAGTATGCCTTGCTATCCACGGTCTGGTTCTCAATCAGCAGATGGCGGCATTGGTCGTACTGCTGGTTCCAGCTGGCGGGATTGCGCAGGGTGATGCCGCTGACGGTGACATTCTCGCACTCGCGGAAATGGATATTCTCCGGCCGGTTGGATTCGCCCGGTCGGTCATACTTCAGCGGGTCCTGCACCAGCCCCATGTGGATGTATTCCACCAGCTGG
Source organism: uncultured Bacteroidales bacterium (assembly GCA_947168515.1). GTDB lineage: Bacteria > Bacteroidota > Bacteroidia > Bacteroidales > P3 > Colimorpha. Next base: position 5,805 of record CAMVMF010000073.1, on the reverse strand, counting down.
TTGGCCACTTCCCAGCCGCGTCCGTCTATGGTGCCTCGGCCGGTGATGGCAATGTCGTGCTGCCGCACGGCAAAGAGCAGGGCCGTCCACCGGCAGTAAGGGTCCTTCACGTAGTCGAAGGGATTGAGCGACCCCAGCAGTGTGGCCCCTTCGTCCAGGTGCAGCGTCACGCCACTTTTCAGATATAGGCTTCCGCTTACAAACCTGCCGGGTGAAAAAAACACCGTCTGCTTAAGGCCGCTGCTTACGTAGGCGGCATGGGCGCTGTCTATGGCCGCCTGCAGGCTGCGGGTGCACAGCGTCACCCCGTCGCCTTTGGCGCCGAAATCGGTCACCCGGAATTCCTGGCCAGAAGTGCCTTTCGGTCCAAACAATAGCATTAAAAACAAGACTGTACCCGTCTTACCTATCAATTTCATAAGCTGTTACAATTAAATCCAACATACAGGGCAAACCCGATAACAGAGGGCAAAGATACACATTTATTTTATCAAAAACATAAGATTTCGAAAAAAAGAAGTATATTTGCAGACATAAACACCATCAATTCAAAATTCTTAACTATATGAAAAATAAAACGTTTGTTGCCTCAGGGAAAGACCACTGCTGCCTGAAGGATGCTACCATTTTCGACCATAACAATATGTGCTATAAGATTGAAAATGTCCACATTTCGGTAATCGACAATGCGCCTAAAAACCAAATACATCTACCACCTTCCTTTTACCAATACACAGGTTCTCCACAACCAGAACAAGCTGATATTAGCACAATAGCCCTCAACATAATATGTCATTAACAATCATAATTCAAAGAAAAATGAAGAAAGCATTATTACTCATCTGCGCCACAATGTATGCACATCTGTTATTTGCGCAGGACACGATAGACATTACCCATCCAAGTCCTTGTTCACCTGGTGTGCAATATGACTATCTGCTAGCCGCTTTTGACTCAATATACTGTCCTAATAGTCGGACTAGCATTTGGCCAAACGACTGTTTTTCTTCTATGTGGACAAGCATTGCGACTAAACACTACTACCCGGGTCAACTCCCTCCTATCTATGGTGTAGGAATTCCCATGTGGCGTAGACCATACACTGAACCATTAGTAACAATGAAACTAAGGCCAATTATCATACAGAAAGTGGAGGACAGCTTATATCCTGCGGTTTATGGACACGAAATCTCTGCGAGCCAATTTGGTTCACTCACAGCCGATGCCTATATAAAAGCGCCATATTACCCCGGATGCAACCCCAACAATGAGCAGTGGGCCTATTCCAAGATATTCAATTTTTATTTTGATAGTGCCATAACGGTGACAGACACCTTCTTTTTTGGTGTAGCAACAAAAAAAGGTTGGGATCGCGAATGGACTTTAAGCGCCCTGATGGGCGCGTGCCAATCAATACCCTGGCAGGACCTCTGGAGCTTCAGATTCGATCAAATTGATCCAAATGACTATAGTCATGTCTATGCTCATGATTCCTATACCACGGCAACTGGGGTGAAAATACCCTTCATCCTGCTCTTCAACCCACCGGACACTGACAGCTTCGTCTGCCCTGAGGTGGAGGACTTCACCTACCTGGGCATCCAAGGCCGCTACCCCACCTTTGCATGGACGGGACTGGACGGCGTGGGACAGTACGAGGTGCGCTACGGCCCCTACGATGCCGACCTTGACACCCTGCCCACCTTTACGGTGGATGCCCCCCACTTCGAAATCACCAACCGCACGCTGAGTCCCGACACACTCTACCAGGCCTGCTGCCGCCCCGTCTGCCACCACTACTGCCCTATCCACGACACCGTGCTGATGGGTGCATGGAACATACCGCAGTACTTCTATGTGGGCGAGAGCATGCCCGACACCTCGCACCACGACACTTCGCACGTGGCGACCCCGCAGGTGATAGAACCACCGGCCTTCACCCTTTCGCCCAACCCCGCCCACGGCCACGTCGCACTGCTGCTGCCCGAGGGCAGCCTACCCGCCACCGCGGTGCTGCACGATGCTGCCGGCCACGAGGTGATGCGCCAGCGCATCACCTCGTGCCAAAGCGCCCTCAGCATCCTCACGCTACCTGCAGGCCTCTACCACGTCACCCTTATCTCCGCCAGCTCCTCTGCAACACAGAAACTGATGATAGAATGAACAAATACATCTGGACAATCGAATTGTCTGCCGTAGCTGGATGATGCGTAGAAAAAACGCTAAGTTTCGCTAAATGGGCTGACTCGTCGACCCATTTTCCCATTCAGCCTTCTAAAAATAAGAGACCGGACCAAGAAGTCCGGCGGGTGTGGTTGGTACATTGCGTTTGAGGACAAAATGCTGCACCACGCCGTTGTCGGTGAGGGTGTGGATGTAGTTGTTGAGCGTGGTGGTGACTTTAATCACGATGGTGTTGTCGCCGGGGTGCAGATGGGGGGCTACATTGTCGTATATCCGTTCGCCATACCATTTCACACCGCAGCTCTCACCGTTGACTATCAACTCACAGATGTCGTACACCGCACCTAGGTCGAAAATGGGGTCGGGACCGAGGCTGTCGTAGGGCAACTGAGTGGTATAGGTAATGGTGCCTGCAAAGTCCTTAAACTGGGTTTGGCAGAGGTCGCAGAGGTCGTGCATCACCGTGTCGCGCGTCCAGCCTTGGATGGCATGGTGCAGCGTGACGTGCCAGGGGGACTGAATGGGGAAGTAGTGCATCCCCTCGGTGTATTTTGGAGACCAATGGGTGGCACGAGTTTCAAGGCTGTCGTTGCGTTGCTCTATCAGGATAAGGAGGCTCTCGACCGGGGGCAGGTAAAGCCATGCAGAGCTCTCCGCGAGATCCAGCAGCTGTTTCTGCCCTGTGCCGCAGTCGTATACCCATGCGGTTCGACCGGACAAGAGTTCTGCCGGGAAGGTTATCGTTGAGGCCACAGCCTCACGCAGGTGTGCATTCACAAACAAATAGATGTCGTCGCCCAGGTCATTCCTATAATGGTTCTGCAGCAGGAAGCGGTCGGGCTGGTCGATGGTGACGGCATGAGGCAGGGCGTGTCGGCGTTGCGCCTGCCGGTACCATTCGAGATAGTCCCGGCTAGGCAGGTTGGGCACGGCCACCAGCTTCATGTTGGGAGTTGAGAGTTGAGAGTTGAGAATTGAGAGTTGAGGGTTGAGGGTTGAGAGTTGAGAGTTGTGGGGCTGGGGGGCCGTGTCCGCTGTAATCACCAACAGGGCCGAGTAGTCCTTCAGACCAATATGTAGGAGGCCCCCGCTGACGGTGGCGGCCCGCAGCTGGCGCGGGGTGACGAAGTCGCAACAGCCCCCGTTCTTATGCACCGCCTCCCACAACAGCTGGGGCACCTCGTAAGGGCTGCCCTTGGGGTAGTTGGGGAAGGGTTCGGTCTGCACGCCGTATTCAGCCCACAGTTCCTCGTCGGGCACCAGGATGGCGATGTCTGTTTGCATGTCGGCCTGCTGGAGGACGGTGCTCATGCGGGTGCGGTAGTCGTTGAGGAGGTGGAAGTATGGCCACCAGGTGTTGTATTCGTTGTAGTAGCTGCCGTACTGCACCCACCCGGGCAGCCCGGCCTCGGGAGGGCTGTAGTTGAATCCGTGCCACACCGAGTGGGTGGTACCGCTGAAGGCACTCATGTCGCTGCCCAGCTTGAGCAGTTCGAGAGTGGTCTCGAACATGCGGTAGGTGTTGGTCATCTCCTCGGCACTGACGATGCGGCGGCCGCTTTGGTGGGCAGCAGAGGAGACATACTTGTTAATCATGGTATAGGCGCGGCCACGGCGGTAGTCACTGTCGGGCATCTCCTCGCCGATACGGTGGCGCAGGTAGTTGGTGGTCCAGCTTTCGCCTTCGGGGATGTCATAGCCCAGCGAACTCTCCAGTGGGAAGAAGCCGCGCCCATAGGCCTGCGCACGGGCTTTCACACCCTGGCGATGGCACCAGTCGAGAAAGGTCTGCGTGTAGCGTTCGTGGAGCAGCTCGGCCTTGGTAAGTTCGAAATCGTGGCGCACCTGCTGCACCTGTCGCTTGAAATCGGGCGACTGCTTGGCTCCATACTCATAGCTGACCACTTCGCCCAACCGACCGGTCTTGAACATAGTGAAGGGAAGCCACGGCATGAGGTCGTAGCCGCGGCGACGACGGAACTCGGCGGCAAAGTCGGTGGTCCAGTTGCAGCCCTCCAGCTCCATGCTGTCGACAAAGTAGGCCCGCAGCCATCGGCTCATGGAGCCCAAACGGTCCTCCAGCCGTTGCCGCATGTGGTCGAGAAAATGTTGCACGGCGGCCTGATTCATGTGGTCGAGAATGGGACCGGAAGCCCCGGGCGCGCCATTGATGACACTGGCAAAGGAGGTGCAGCGCACCAAGGCATAGAGTAGGTAGTGACCGGTGGGCGAGGGATGCCAGCCGGAGGTAATCTGGCTGATGGGATAGACTTTGATAGTATCGCCGGGGAGATAGAGGTCGTTGCGCTGATAGATGCTGTACACCGAGTCGGGCACCACGAAAAGGTCCACCAGTTCGAACTGCCGTTCGTTGTTGGGCACGGTCACCTTGGGGTCCACGGCATCGAATATCTGTTGCTGGGTGATGACAAAGGGTTCGTTGGCGCTGTTGGCGGACCAGTCAATCTCGGCCACATAGGTGAGCATCACCTGTGCCCGCTCGTCCATGGGAAGGGTTTCCATGCCAAAAGGCCAGCCGCTGCCCACCAGCAGGTCGCACCCCATGCCCAATCGCTTGGCTTCGCGCAGGGTGGCGGCCAGAGCGTCAAGCCACTCGTCGCTGAGCCAGGTGAGTGAGTGGATGCCGAGGCTGTCGCAGCGTTTGGCGGGGAACTCGATAGGGTTGATTTCTACGCCGCCGATGCCGGCATCGTGCAGCAGGCGCAGCTCGCGTTTGAGCTCCAGGGTGTCCACCTTGTCGCCGTTCCACCACCAGCGCACCCACGGCCGCGCCGGCTCGTTCTGGGCCAAAGCCGCAAGTGGCAGCAACAGGAAAGCGAAGACAAGTATTCTTTTTAACATGATGCAAAATTACGAAGTTTTTCCGAAATCAGATATTTTTGCTATATTTGCAAATGACAGTCGCCCGAGACAAATCCATTATACACTTAATACATAACACATTATGCAATACTAAAAATCTCAATTCCCAATTCTCAATTCTCAATTCTCAATTCTCAATTCCATTATACACTTAATACATAACATATTATGCAACACCGAAAATCTCAACTCCCAATTCTCAATTCCCAATTCACAATCCTACCTCTCACCGCTGCCGACCGCGAGGCAATCAAGGGCGAGAAACGCCTAGGGAACACTTTCCTCTACTTCTTCACGGGCCTGGCCCTCATACTGCTACTCTTCATCAGTTACTACCGCCCCATAGTGTATATCTCGGCCACCCTGCTGCTGGCAGGGGTGGTGGTCAGCCGCCTCATCAACCGCAAGTACAACCGCGACCTAGCCCGTGGCAAAAAGCATGTCTACCACAAGGACATCAAAGAGCTGCTGGTCAATCCCAGCCTGTCCGACACCCAGCCCTACGCCACTCCCTATTTCCGCCGCCTCTCGAACTATCACGCGGGCTATGGGGTGAGGGCTGGCAACCAACTCTTCCTCATCGACAAGGCCACCTACGACCGCCTACAGGGGCAGCACCAGTGCGCAGTGCACTACGCACCCGAGAGTGCCACCTTCCTAGGCGTGTATTCCATTGAATAACACAGAAAAAAATAACCCATCACTAACATGAAAAAAATCTTTCTACTCCTATTTGTA
>CAMVMF010000072.1 GCA_947168515.1 uncultured Bacteroidales bacterium | reverse complement strand
GGCTGGAGTATCGATTACCTGTTCTCGCTACTGGAAATTTGATGCGTTTGCCCTGGCCGCCATCCCCATCCCCAGTATGACCGCTATCTCGACCCCAAGCAGTTTGCTAAATTCAAGATTGAGCGGGGCAACATCGTCTGGGGCAAAAACTGGGATTTAGCGTTCCACCTCGAAGACCTCCACGACGGTAATATCGGGTGATTTTTGAAAAAACACCTGCAAACAACACCCCCTTTTGCTCGCCTTACCGATAAGGCGGGCAAAATATTTATTGCTGCCAGTCAGCCGATTGCAGCATGTTTGCAAAAAAAAGTTTGCAGGTTTGCAAATTCTTTGTACCTTTGCAACCGAAATCAATAGGGGAACAGTCCAGTGAGACGTCCACAATTTGGTGATGACCTGAAAAGCGAGCCAGCCTGTCGATTTCTTTTTTTTATGTCCCTATGGCAGTGATACAGTATTGTATTTTCTCACCGCTACGCTTAATTCCCACCAACATCTTCACCGTTCCAATGCCCACCAGTTCGCACCTCATCTGCTGCATGTGGGTGAATGTTGCCTGATTCTTAGAACCGCGCTTTGTTGGTGTAGGCTTGCCATATTTCACAGCATACCTCAGTATATAGTCGAGCTGCAGCAAGGCCAGCGTCGATGCGTAGGTCTTGGCTGCATGGCGCATAGTCTCCGTGATGGAGAGATATTTGACGTTGATGTAGTCCTTCAACGACCGATTGTAAACACGCTTGGTGGGGTTTGCCTCAGTCCATTTTCTATAAACTTGGGATATGATATCTTCCCTTGTTTTTAAATCCTCCTTGCTGTTTCCATTCGGAATATCAATAGTTTCTTTTGCCATACGATAAAAAATATTGGATGCAAAGATACGTTATTTTCAGCAGATTATAATATTGTAGGGTAAAAAAAAGTAAAAAAAACTTGCAGTTTTCAACAGGGCAAACGCATGAAAAATTAAAAAATCAGTACGATTTCAACATTTGTGACGGAGTTGTCAACAGGTGGTCCCGTCTCAGAGTTAAAAAAAACACGTTATGAACATTTCTGGGCGGGTTTGCGTGTGGATTGTTGATAACTATTTGTATGGCAGCACGTAACATTTTTGAGATAATGTTCGTTATATAGCCATAACCATCAAGAATTGTTATGGCAAGTTTATATGAAACAGCAGCACGGCTGCACGACCCGAGAGTAAAAGGCAGGAGCAATCACCTGCTGGCCGACACAGTAATACTGGCGGTACTCGCCGTCACCAGCCATACCAGCGACTGTGTGTCCAACATACGTGCCTTGCTCATCTTCCAGTTCCAAATGCGTCTGGCACCAATTCTATCACTTTTGCGCCAGGGATGGCAGATTCCACACGCCGCCTACGGCTTACCTTCGCGTCGGTGGTCACGGCCTTGGCTGGGGACTTACGCGCGACTTGTTTTCTTTTCTTTTTCATAATAGACAACATTATATTTCCGATGCAAATATACAACAAAAAAAACAATCCAAAAAACACTTTTTCACAATTCCCTTACACAGAGTTGGAAAAAGGTGATAGACAACCTTGCATAAACAGAAAGATTGTGCATGCCCATATAATCTGGTATAGAAAATCGAAACAGAATCGAAACAAATCGAAGCAGGAAGTCCGAGAAAAGCCGTTTATTGAATGCATAAATCCTTTTGTTGTATTTGGAAGGTAACTATACTCGCACCACATTGTGTAACGCGCTGGAAATATAAATAAGAAAAGAGGTGGTTGACCTTGAGCGGCGCCCCTCGCCACCTGTATCAACCACCTCTCTTTTTCGGCTGCAAAAATACAACTTTTTTTCGACATGCAAAGAAAAATCTTACCATTACTCTTTTTTTCAGTCCTGGCATTCACCGGCTGCAGCTGCCAGCATCGCCTAGAAAGGCTGCAACACCGCTGCCCTGACTGCTTCACCCGCACCACCGCCCACCTGCACGACACACTGCCCATCCTAGAGAAATTCCTTTCCGGAACAGTGCCCTGGGCATGGCTCCCTTCAGGCGACACCGTCATCCTCCAGAACCGCAACATCACCCTCCATCTGGTCCTGAAAGGCGCCAGTCTCCAGACCGACGACACATTCCAGCGGACGTATTCTGCACAAGCAGATGCCCCACTATAAGAAATGGGTGAACGGTAGCGAGATAATATCGCAACTGTGCTACAAACAGATACTGTTGGAGTTGTTAATGCATGGCGGCACGTTTTCAGAAATCAGAGGTTGAATGGTTGGACTTGACCTCTGTTTGCAAAACATTTTTTTTTCGGCTCCTGTTGGAAGCCAGAAAAAGAAAGAGTGGATGTTGTTTTGTTGCCGTATGCTGGCAGGTTCTTGCTAATGGGTTGTTGTTTTCAGCGTTTCGCAAGCCTTTAGCGGAGAGGCAGGGATTCGAACCCTGGGACCCCCAAAAGAGGTCAACGGTTTTCGAGACCGCCCCGATCGACCACTCCGGCACCTCTCCTATGTTATGCTTTTCTTTTCCTTTTCTTTCAATAACAGCGTGTTGCCAATCACTCTCTAGGTCGAAAGGATTTGCAAAGATACAACTTTTTTTTGATACAGCAACAATAAAAATACAAAATGAATCAAATTCTGTTTACATAGGGCGAGCATGCTCCCAATTACAGCACCCAGGTGGCTCTATACCAGAAACACCCTAGGGTATTCAGGAGTGCACACCCATCACCGCACCCATATCACCCTCCGCAAGTACACCCCAAGGTCTTCATGTGTACACACTCCTCATCACCGCACCAAGGTCACCGTTCCGGTCTTAGTCTGATAGCCTCCGGGGTTGGTGCGTTCCTTGTAGCGACATTTGTACACGTAGGCGGCCTGCATGCATTTTCGTCCTTCGTGGGTGCCGTCCCAGCCTTCGTTGATGTCGGTGGAATGGTAGACCAGGTCGCCACGTCGGTCATAGACCCATATCTCAAATTCTGTCACACCCGTCGAAACGGCACGGAAAAGATTGTTGCTCTCCAATGAAGGGGTGAAGATATTGGGAATAAATAGACTGGAGGCCAAAATGGGTACTGACACCGTGTCGGCATCATCGCAAAATTCATTGCTCACCATCAGCGACAGTTGCAACTCTCCCACATAGGCCGGTACTTCCAGGGTGATGCTGTTTCCGTCGCCATAGTAGAAAGGCTCTTCCTCGTCGTACCACACGTACCATTCCCTTTGATCCACCTTCCCGCCCGATCGGTCATAGGCTGTCAAGGTTCTGCGGTCGGCAGTAAGGTTGCCAGGGTAAGTCTCGATGCGGGCTATCAGCGTTCCGATGGGTGCCACCACAATGCTGTCGTTTACGGGGCACATGGGCTCTTGACGATAGTCTGCCGTGACGTAGTATACCGTTGTGTCCGAGGGGTTCACCGTCACCAGGGTATCGCCTCGGTGACCGTCCAGGGCTGGGTCGTCAGGCACTGACCCCCATCGGAGGAAGGGCACACTGGTGTGGGCCGTCAGGTTGTAGTGTGGCCGCTTGCCGCAGAAATGTTGGCTGCTGAGGCTTATCTGGGGCAGCGGCACTGTTGTCAGTGTCAGGGTCCGCAGGGTGTCGGGTGTGGGATAGCTGTTGGAGAAAATGGTGTCGTAATACACGCCCGCCTCCGTCAGCACCGAGTCGGCAAAAAGATAGCTTCCGCCTTGGCAGATACTGTCCGCGATGGCATCGTTGACCATGTATCGCCAAACCAAATGCAGTGTTCGTGTCGAGTCGCATCCTGCCCTATTGGTGTCTTGGTATACGTAGATGCCCGGCTGCGTGTATTCCTCGCCTTCAAACACTATGGTGTCGCCTTGATAGATGGTGTCATAGAGGTCTATCGCATCCGAGTGGTTCACCGTAAGGTGCAGGCGAACCGTGCTGTCGCATCCTACGCTGTTGCTAAGCGTGTGGGTAGGCATTGGCAGGGCGTTGCCATACTGCTGGCCGTACCATGCAAAGCTGTCGCAGCAGATGGCCGCCGTATCGCCGAAGGTCGAGTGCCGCAAGGTAAGTGTCATCCGAATGGCTGTGTCGCATTCGTTGGCTGCCGTATGGGGTCTGAAATGGATGTATTGGCCTTCTTCAGAATAGTTCTGGCTGTACCAAGTGTAGCTGTCGCAGGCATCCGCCACCGTGTCCACCATCACCGTGTCTTTCACAAAAAGATCTATCTTGGCTATGCTGTCGCATCCATGGTAAGTGGGTAGGGTGTCGATATAGGTGCCTGTGGTGTAGTAGTTGTGACTGTTAAAGACAAAGGCCCTGCCGTTGCAGATGGTGTCCACAAGGTCAAACTGGTAGGTTGGATTGATATGCAGCACCAGCGTAACCGTACTGTCGGCCCCATGGGAGGTCTGTAGAAATACTTGCAGGGTGTCCGTCAACGTGGGTTTGTTGCCTATATAGCTGTCTGGCAAGGCTGTTGCAGAGGATTGCAGATCATGCCAGCTGAAGGTGGCCAGGGCATCGTCGCAGATGGAGCTGTCTATCGTCATGTGTACATTGTGCCACACATGCAGGTTGTAGGTGATCAGCGAGTCGCACCCCACGGCATTGGCTATCGTCAGCTGCGCCCCCGCGGTGTCGCCGTGTGAAGTCAGATGCAGGTACTGCCGCGGCAGCTGGTTTTCCAGACAGGTGTCGTTGTAGGTGGCCGCACTGCTCTGTCGCACGGTTAGGTGCAGTACCACCGTGCTGTCGCAGCCATGCTGGTTCCGATAGTGTCCCTGTAGAGTGTCCACTGTGCTGGTGGTGTATGAGTTGCCGTACCAGTCGAACTGGTCGCAGATGTCTGCCACGGTGTCTCCCATCGAGCTTTGGTTCAGCGTTAGGTGCAGTACCACGGTGCTGTCGCATCCTGCCCTGTTCAGATAGGCACCGGCCAAGGTGTCCACCACCGAGGTGGCATACGCTCTGCCGTGCCATTGGTAAATGTCGCAGGCCGTGGCCATGGTGTCGGTCAACGAGGTGTCGTTCACCGTCAGTTGCAGGCGGATGATGCTGTCGCAGTTGGAGGATGAGCTCATCTGCAACGAGTCGATATAGATGCCTGCTGCCCCCAGGTGTTGTCCGCCAAAGAAGAACAGCTGACCTTGGCAGATGGTATCGAGAATGGTGGTGTCTATGTTTGGGGTGATGGTCAGATTCAGTGTGATGATGCTGTCGCAACCCACGGCGTTGGCGGCGGTGTCGTTATAAACTCCTGTCTCGCTATAGGTGGTGCCGTTCAGCGCCCACAGATAGTCTCCACATTGGTTTATGGTCAGTGTGTCTGCCGAGGTTTCCAGCACGGTCAGGTGCAAGGTCCTCAGCCATAGGCTGTCGCCGTTGAAGATGCTGTCCAGCTCATAGGTGCCCGCCGTGGTCAGTACAGAGTCGAACATTATCAGGGTGTCGCCTTGGCACAGGGTGCGGCTGACGGTGTCGCGGAACATGCAAGGTGTGGCAATAAGGAAGGTTGCCGTGGCGGTGTCGATGCAGCCGCCGTTGGCCAACATGGCGTAGAGTGTCACCGAGTGATAGCCAGGGGTGAAGGCGTGGCGAGGATTCATCTCGGTGGAGGAGGTGCCGTCGTCAAAACGCCACAGATAGCTCTCGCAACCATTGCCTATCGAGTCGGTGTGTGCCGTGTCGCTCGTGATGATGCTTTGGTTCTGCATCCTCATCCAGGTGTAGGTGCAGCTGGCGGTGTCGATGTAGGTGGGGGTAAACCGAGCCCAGGGATGGCGTTCGCCGGCGATGGCTGCCATGGTGAAAAAGCAGTTGGCGTGGGCTGCATCGTTGGGGGCGCCCACAAACGAGAGGTCGCAATAATAGGTGCCGGCTTGATAGACGTGCAGCGTGTCTGTGGTGGCCAGGGTGACGGTAGGATTGAGGGCACTGTACCAGCGGTAGGCGAAGCCCGACGGGGCGCGGAACACGTTCTCGTCCGAGCTGCAGCTGGTCGAGCTCAGCCCTTTGTTGTCCAGGTCTATCACGAAATAGGCGTACCCATAGTGGCCGCCCTGGTCACAGTCGTAGCTGGTGAGCGTGATGTTGATGGTCTGCCCCTGCAGCGGATCCAGGTCGATGCCCACGGTGGTCCAGTCTTTCCAGAGCACATTGTTCGAGGCCGAGTTCCACCCCAGGTTGGCGTTGGCTATAAAGTCGGCACTGTAGCACTGGCTCAGGAGGTTGCCGTTGGTGTCGGTGATGTTGAAGGTGAACCGGGGCTGCTCGTCGGAGGAGTGGTTGGGGTCTTGCAGCACGGCGGCATACTTCAGCAGCATCAGGTTGTAGTCGTTGGTGTCGATGTGGTATGTGTAGGTGATGCTCTCTCCCTGTGCCCCGGTCTCCCAGTTGCCCAGCCTCACCGAGGTGCAGTAGCCTTCGGGTACCGTGTGCAGAAGGCTGCCGGTGCGGGGGTCTCTCTCGGAGCGGTCGTAGTGCACGGTGTGGCGCGAAATCTCGCTGCTGCTGCCTTGGTTCACCACGCCTATCACCAACCGTGGCATGGCATAGCTGCCGGTGTAGCAGGTCACGTTTTCGGCATACAGGTCGTCGTAGTTGAAGGTATTGTTGCGGCATAGTGTGGAGGCAGTCACCACACTGGCGTTGTTGCCGCTGTCGCACACCGCCGTCACCCTGAAGTCATACATCACGCCGCGCTCCAAATTATTGATGAGGTATTCGTTGGAGGGGTATGCCGTGGCCACTATGGTCCATGAGGTGTCGTCGGTCCTTTTGTAGGCGATGTCCCACGAGTTGCTCGTGCTGTCTATCGACCAGTGCAGCGTAGCGGAGTTGAATCCCACGTCTGACACCAGCACCAAGGGCTGCAGGCATCCGTTCTGGACGATGCAGGAGTAGAAACTTACATTGGTCTGCGTGTAGCTTCTGTTCCAGCCTGTCAACCCCAAGTCCGAGATAGTATAGGGCGTGTGGTCGCGATATTTGTAGATGCTCTTGTATTCGCTCCCGTTGGTGCCCACGCCGTAGAACCCACTGGAAGAGTGGTTCTGGTCCGGGGGCTGGTTCATCAGGGTGGTCACTACCAGACTGCTGGTGCCGTCCCAGTTGAAGGGGGTGGTGAAGTTGTAGGTGTGTGTGCCCGAGGTGTTCAGGGGATGTGCCCCGCTGTACACCAGTGTCATGCTGCTGTTGATAGGGGTGCTGGTGGCATAGTAGGTCTGGCTGGTGGTGCCCAGGTATATGCTGAACTCCTTGGCGTAGTTGCTGTTATTGGTCCAGGTGTAAGTCATTGCCTGTATGGTGCCTGCTGACATGCCCATGGCCTGCAGCTGGCTGGCACTGAAGATGGTTTGGGCAATGGTGTTGCCCCAGCTCGAATACACCGGTACTCCGCTAGTGGCGTCATTGCCTGAGCCTGAGGGAGCCGACAGCCCGCCGCACAACGAGCTCGTTCGCACCGTCAGGCTGTCCCAGTTGCCCTGCAAGCCTCCCGTGCACAGGATGCGCACTTGCACACGGTAGTCCGTCTCGGGCTGCAGGCCCCAGATTATCACGGGGTTGTCTGAGGTGGTCATTGCCATGGGTGTGCCACCCGCCGAGGGCGTGACGATGACCTCGTAGCCCGAGTTGGTGGCAGCACTTGGGCCTGCCTGTGTCCACGACACCGCCATGCTTGTGGCAGTCACGGCCTCCACGGTCAGCCCCGTTGCATCGGCACAGTCCGGTACCAGTCTCAGGGTCACGTTGTCCAAATACACCTCTTGGGTCCGCCCTTTCATCCTCATGGCCACATAGTGTCCGGGGCCGGAGTAGGATTCCAACGACACATAGTGGTATTGGTAAGAGTTGGAGTTGAAGCTCACCGTCTCCACCAGGGTGAAGGTGGTGGAGTCAAGCGGGTCCGTCATCACACCCACCTCCACCGCGCTTGTCATGGTGTTGGTTTCTGTGCGAGCAAAAAACTCCACCATTGTCTCGGTCAGCTGGTCTACATATTCGGGCAGTGCCACAATGGTGATGTAATCGCTGTTTGTATTGGAGGCATACAGGGCGTAGTTGCCTTGGTAGGGATGGGCAGCATCAGGATAGATAGACGATGAGCCACTCGTGTAGCTGCTCCAGCAGTCGTTTATGTCGTAGTTTTGTCCCGACCCTGTGGCATCCTCAAAGCCATAGCTGTATGGCAGGTCGGCACGGGAGATGGTGTTGCAGCTGGTACGTATCTTCCTTCTGGCGGTGCAGCATAGGTTGTCAGTGTCTGCAATGCTGCTCAAAGCCACTTGGTAGGCGGTGGCGAATGCCAGTCCCGTTATCGTGTAGCTGGTGCCTGTCACGGTAGTCTGTGTGCCACCCACCGTCAGCACAAATTGGTCCGAAGGATTGTTGGCAGACCAGCTCAGGGCCACCGAGTTGTTCGTGATGGTCCCCACTGTTAGGTCGTAGGGTTTGTTGCTGCACGCCCCGCTGCCACTGCTGCAGCTATAGCTGAGGGCAAAGCCCTCGCGCGTGACCGAACCGTCGGTGTGGAAATGCAGGGTGAGGTATCCGGTAGTTGATGTCACGTTCACCGTGCCGATGCCGCCCGCGGGGCCATACAACACATTGCCTGTGGCATCGGGTCCATCGTAGATGGTAATCTTGTCGCAGCACGACTCTGTGTTATAGTTGCCCGAGATGGTGATGTTCACCCCGATGGAGGCATTGATAACCACATAGCCGTCAAAACTGTTGGAGTAGGTGCCAGCCGACCCGCCATTGTCGAATATCGTGCCGGTTGGATTATGGCATCCGTCCACATACACCGGCCCCATCGTCATTGTCACATTGTTCTGTGCCATGGCTCTCCCTATACCCAACAAAAATATAAAGATGGTGATAACCAAATATTTAATGCCAAACTGATGCATATTTTCTCTAGTTTAGTAAAATGCAAAAATAATAAATTTTTTTATAAGTTAGTCAGAAAAAGTACAAGGTGAAAATATTATTCACCTCATATCTTTATTTCTCTGCCAAACCCATGCAACCATCAAAGGGGTAGTCGGACCCATAGCATCCCTAACGGTTTCAGTACGGATGGTTAAATGGAGTACCAGGGCATCCGTTTTCTTCCAGCAACAAAACTGCCGGCAGCACAAGGATGGCTCTGTGCTGCCAGCAGTTGTCAGTAGGGGAGAGGGGGCTCATCCTACTTCGGAAGAAGGTTCTCCAATGGCTGCAAAAATGGCGCGAACCTGGGCCACGGTGTAGTTCTTTTGTTTCGCCACGTACCCTAGGCGGCGCAACTCGTCCATCAGGCCGGGACATTTGCTTATCTCCAGATTCATCCATTTGCGGGCTGCGCTGTCTGAGCAGCTGTCCCCCTTGTACATGTGGGCCAGTTCGGCCTTGCCATAGGGCCGGAGGAGGATTTTTGAGTCGTTTTGTTCCATGGTGTTGTCTTTTGAGGGTTTTCTAAAAGAGTGTTAAATCTGTTATTTGCTGTAAATGAAAAGGTCAACATGGTCGAAGATTAGCCGTTTGTAGCTGGCAATAAAAGCCTTGGCGCCTTTTATCCGCAATAGGTTG
The DNA here is from genome assembly GCA_947168515.1 of uncultured Bacteroidales bacterium. Lineage (GTDB taxonomy): Bacteria > Bacteroidota > Bacteroidia > Bacteroidales > P3 > Colimorpha. The sequence goes on along the minus strand of CAMVMF010000072.1, from coordinate 3,442 downwards.
GGATAGTAGGCACGCACGGTCTCGTGCAACATCGCCGGGGTGAGTCCGTAGAAAGTGTGCCTTCTGTCCAGCCATTCCAGCACCTGCAGGTCGTCCACCTCTATGCTGTAAGGCACGGAGTCGAGGAATGTGTCGTGCACCTCCTCGGGATGGCTGCCATACTGGCGTACCAGATCCCTGGCGATACCTTCTGGCATAGGGTTAAAAATCAGTCGGCGGTAACATCCGCGCGAACAAACGATTACGTTCAGCTTCTGCTGTGATAGAACAAGTTTCATTTTATCTCCTTTTTTAAAATCTGCAACTTTTAAAGAAAACAACCATCCGCTCTCTAACCAACACCTCTTTCCACCCTCTCCTCACACTTTTTTTCGTTTCTTTTCGGATGCAAAGGAAATACTTTTTTCTGGCGTCCAACACACATTTTATCGGACCTCCGATTGTCCTATGGTATAAGTCATCTGCATGGTATTCAGTACGGTACGACTATAGGTCCCAAAATGGTACAGTAAAGGTACGGCGTTATTAAATTTTTTTCGTATCTTTGCGCCTAGGATATGATTAATTATTATGGGATAATTATTCAGTAACAAACTATATACCAACCAAATGGCCAACATCGTCGACAAACTCAGCCACTCACGCAAGGAGTCCATGCCTTCAGAACAGGCAGCTGGTGCCGCCAACACCGGCCAGCAGCGACGTGCTGAGCGTCAACAACTGTTGCGCCACTTGGGTGGAATGTCCAGCGTCGACGAGTTCAAGCAGTACTGCATTCAGCAGAGAATAAGCCTGACGGAGCAAAAACAAATCATTTTGGACCTCTTCGATTGCTGCTGCAGCTACGACTACTACAGCAATTTGTTGCTATATGCCCAGCAGCTGGACCAGATGCAGCGCAACCGTCAGGCCTTGCTGTCGCCATTCTATCAACCCAACCCCACCATACCTTCATCGGACCTCCCCACTATGGCCCCCACTCAGGTGGTCAAAACGACTCCCCCAGCAACCGTCCAACCCCTTTTTTCGGGCAAGCAGGAGGCTCCGCTGGAGACTTTCTGGCTTTCGAGCGAGGGATGTCAGACCGACAAAGATGTCCGCCACAACTTCGTTAAGAACCTCTTCCGCCTCGGCTTCATCGACCGCGACCGCATCGCCGACATGGAGCTTTTGCTGGGCTTCGGCACCAAGGACGGCGTGCTCACGCGTCCCATACCGTTCCTTGGCTACAAGACCCAGGCCGCGTTCCTCTTTGCCATGCTTTATGGCACCCTTAGATACACCATGTCGTCGGACACCCCTGTCCGTCCAGAATATGTGGCGCGGATGGGGCTGGCCACGCGCTCTAAAAAATTCTCCAAAGGCACCTACCGGTGCACCCAGCTCATCACCGTGCCGCGTGGCCGCGGCCTCAACGCTGTCGGCACCACCCGCGACCCCTACTGGGACCTTGTCGCCCGCGCCCTCAGTTTCCCCCTCAGTGGAAAGACCTCCGCCGACCCCGCCCACAGCTTCGCCAATGCCCTCAACGCCTGCCGTACCCTCTCCAACGACCGCGCCGCCCCCCTGCTGCTCATCCTCCAACCCCTCGGCCTCTCCCGCTCCGACACCTAGGAAGAGCGGCCCTTCCCTGCCCCCTAATCCATTCAAAATGCAGAGTTCTTAAACAGGCAGAATGGGTCAAAAGATTGCTGAAAAAGTGTTTCATATATTATTTTCTAGGTGTTAATAGCACCATTGTTGTATTGTTAAAGTACTGATACACTTGTATTGGTGTTATTTTTGTAAAAAAAATTATTATATTGTTTTAGAAATAATGTTATATTTGCATTCTGAAAATCAATATGAGTAGATGGTAGAAGTGCAAGTTTAATTTAGTATATAGAGCAGTACCCAATAAGAACATGTTCCAGATTCCGTTTTGAGAGATTAGGATATTTAGTAAGTTCGGAACCATCGTAATTGGTTTTCATATCAAACAAACACCTAATTGTGCTTTGATGTTAATTTTATTATCAAAAAAACATTTTATTGAACGAGTCACATATTATATGCTGTTCACCCACACAATACTTCGGAAATATTTGATTTATATGTTTGATATACAATAATTTATTTATACTTTTTTAACTTTAAAAATTTGGTCAAGTTGCTGAAAATGAGTATCTTTGTAGATGTTTTCAAGTAAGCACAAAAACACGGCATTTTTCAGCCCGCTCAACCATTTTTCAGACGTCTGCCAGATGGCTTTAAAGGCCATTCCGGGCTTAAACAAGGCATTCAGGAACTTTTTAACCAACACGCTGCTTATGTTTGCTCTGCTGCCAAGAAAAGTGAACTTCACTCAGCTCGAAATCTACGGAAATTACTGTGAAAAGACCTATCGGTCAGGGTTTTCGAAGCATTTCGATTGGGTCGGTTTCAACCTTGAGCTCAGCAACCGCCTTTGGGGAGCCGGCGGCAGGAAGGCTATCGCCATCGACCCGAGCTATATCTCCAAGTCGGGCAAGCGCACTCAGGGCATTGGCAGATTCTGGTCGGGCTGCGCCCAGCAGGTAAAACACGGCCTTGAGATTCTCGGGATAGGCCTTATTGACATCGACAAGAAGGATTGCCTTTCGCTAAAGGCCGTGCAGACCCCCTCTCCAAAGTCCCTGGCCGATTGTGGCGTCTCTTTGGTCAGATGGTACCTCACCTGTATTCTCAACCTCCGCGACAGGCTCGTCCAGGTGTCCCGCTACATTGTGGCCGACGCCTATTTCTCCGTGTCGGACTTCGCCAACGGCCTTGAGGAAAACGGATTCCATCTGGTCAGCCGTTTCCGCAGCGACGCGGCTCTCTTGTATCTCTATAACGGCGAACGCACAGGGAAAAAGGGTCGCCCGAAGACTTACGACGGAAAGATCAACTTCAGAGAGCTGGACTCCGGCAAGGTGACGAGGGTCGACCTGTTCCCCGACGAGGGTGACTTCTTTACGACCATTGCCTATTCCAAGTCCCTCAAGAGGAATGTGCGCCTGGTAGTGTTCGTGCCCGCCGAAGGTAAGCCGATACTCTATTTCTCCACCGACACGGACATGTCCGCTAAAAATGTTGTGGAGTTCTACCGCACTCGCTTCCAGATCGAGTTTTGCTACCGTGACGGCAAGCAGTTCTCTGGCCTCTGCGACTGCCAGGCCCGCGACTTCGCCAAGCTGGATTTCGCTTTCAACTCCTCGCTAACAGCCGTCAATGTGGCAAAGGTCGTCGTCAGACAAAACTACCCACGTCTCTCCATCGCAAACCTCAAGTCCCTGTTATACAACTGCTACCTGACTAAAAGATTTTTTGCCATGTCTGGTTTCAGACCTAACATGTCCTTAAATGCCAAAATTTTCAAAGAACTATATGATATTGCGGCTTGCGCCGCTTGATTTGTTAAAATTTTAATTCCGAACTATTG
>CAMVMF010000071.1 GCA_947168515.1 uncultured Bacteroidales bacterium | reverse complement strand
ACTCCTAATTTACTCGTTAATTTACTCCGTATTTACTGAATTCGCCTTTAGGCGCTAACAGCTGGGTAATTAAAGACAGCCGATATAAGATGCCTTTGTCTCTCACATTCCACCCCGTCTAATGGTCACCTCAATCGCTCCTTCAGGAAATGCATCTCGCGACTCGCATACCAACACCAGATAGCCACCTCCGCCAGCCCCTGGCATTTTCCACGCCAACACGCCTGGCATCTGACCATACCTATCAATATAATCCTGCACCTTAGGCAAGTAACCGTCCGTGGCCAATCCTGTCACAGGATCCACCTCCAACGCAGGTATATCCCCTACCGTAGCCGGTTCCACCATGCCAGGAAACATGGACACCTGTGCCTCGAAAGAGGCCCTAAATGCAGCAGCAAAACCCTCCAAGTCCCGCTTCATGATAGCACTCCAACAATCGTCTGCCGCCTTGGCCAAATTCTGCACCTTGGCTTTGGTTATATCCTTATTCTCCACCACCGAACAACCTGGCCGACGAGGAAACATTGGAACCATGCACAGATGCTCCTCCAACCAACTCAGAACCGCCTCATCCTGACAAGTCTCAATCTTCTCTGGCCAGAAATGATTGTCATAGTAATGTCTGCACAACCCCGGCATGCAAATGCCGATAGAATCCTGTGCTCCACTGACGATGCCGTCTTCGCGTTCAGGATGGTTCTCGAAACAGAACACCAAACGGGCCAAAGTCTCTGGGTCCATATTAGGCAACTGATATGGCCAGATGCGTTTAATAATATTACGTGTCGACGTACTCAAACCACAACGCTCCCGAATCTCGAAATTAGGTTCCAGCGAAATCGTCAACGCCCATCCCGGCGCAAAGCAACTCACGTATGGCTGGTCAATCCAAGTCCCCGCCAGGTCTAAACGTGTTGGGATGGCCGACTTGCTTTTTTTCAAATCTGTGCTCGACCGTGCCGCCAGGCCTTCCGAAGGCTTTCGCTGCAGCACCACATACTCGATACCGTGTTCGGCGCAGAACCTACGCTTATCCTCGTTGCTTCCGTCTTCATTCACAACAAGAATGTCAGGTTTCAAGGCCTCTACCGTAGGCACAAAGTCCATAATGCCGTGGCCACAGTTGATAAAAGCATCCTTCACATAGCGGATACTCTTCACCATAAACAGCCTCTCCTGTTCCGAATAAACCGTCTTATGGTGTTTATAATCCAAAATGGTAGCATCCGACCCAATCCCCACATACAAGTCGCCATACTGTGCAGCCTCCCTAAAGAACTCCACATGGCCCGAATGCAGCAGGTCATAACAACCACTAACAAATACTTTCTTTTTCATTCTTTTTTATATAATGGTTATTGTTTATTGGTTATTGGTTATTGATTGTTTATTGGTTATTCTTTTTTTTATAATGGTTATTGGTTATTGTTTATTGGTTATTGAATTCAATAGTTATGGTCTATTGGTCATTGGGGTTTGTCTACAAGGAAATTGGTTATTGGTTATTGATTGTTTATTGGTTATTGATTGTTTATTGGTTATTGAATTCAATAGTTACAGTTTATTGGTCATTGAGTTGTTTTAGCATAGAATTACGCAAGCCAGAGAGCATTTTAGCAATATCCGTAAACTGTTGCCTCAATGCATTAAGTTGTTCTTCTTTCATATAACCTATGTCACAAGCAGTTTGGAGTTCACAAAAAACCTCCATTAAAGACCCATACGATATTTCTATAAAATGGACCTTTTCTTTTATTGACTGTCTTCCACTTCCTTCTGCAAGATTGGCTAAAATTGACACTGCCGCACGACGTATTTGATGGCCCAACCCAAATCGTTCTTCTTTTGGAAGATAATTCTGAATACGATAAACATCCGACACCAAAGCACGGGCCTTCTCATAAACCTCAAGATTTTCAAACGAAAACTTCCTCAGCATTATTTAGAATTTCAATAACTAAAATCAATAAACACTCTTCAATAACCTATAACCACTCTCAATAACCAATAACCTATAACCAATAACCACTTTTTCAATAACCTATAACCAATAACCACTCTCAATAACCAATAACCTATAACCACTCTCAATAACCTATAACCAATAACCAATAAACAATCAATAACCAATAACCTATAACCAATAACCACTCCTCAATAACCACTCCCTATCTCTCCGCTCGCATCGGGTTATTCAAGAAATCCTCATACGCCAGCCGGATGCCATCCTCCAACTCGGTCTTGTACTTCCACCCCAAACGTGTAGCCTTACTCACATCCAGCAATTTGCGTGGCGTGCCATTCGGACGGGACGTATCCCAATTAATCTCTCCCGTATACCCAACCACCTTGGCAACCAACTGGGTCAGTTCCTTAATGGTCAGTTCCTTGCCCGTACCAGCATTCACAGTCTCATTGCCGCTATAGTGATTCATCAAGAAAACACACAAGTCCGCCAAATCGTCCACATAAAGAAACTCACGCAGCGGTGATCCGTCGCCCCAACACACCACCTCTTTCTTGCCAGACACCTTCGCTTCGTGAAAACGGCGAATCAAAGCCGGCAACACATGACTATGCTCTGGATGATAGTTGTCATTAGGCCCATACAGATTAGTCGGCATCACGCTGATGTAATCAGTACCATACTGCCTGTTCAGGAACTCACAATACTTCAAGCCACTAATTTTGGCCAGAGCGTAAGCCTCATTGGTCTTCTCCAACTCTCCCGTCAGCAGGCACGATTCTGTCATTGGTTGTGGTGCCAAGCGCGGATAGATACAGCTGCTTCCGAGAAACTCAAGCTTCTTAACCCCATTCTTCCAGGCGGCATGAATAACATTCATTTCCAGAATCATATTGTCATACATGAAATCCGCCAGCGCGCTCTGGTTGGCTACGATACCGCCCACCTTGGCCGCTGCCAAAAAGACATACTCAGGCTTCTCCTCAGCAAAAAAAGCCTCCACCTCAGCCTGCCGAGTCAAATCCAACTCAGCATGCGTCCTGGTAACAATATTTTGATACCCTTGCCTTTTCAGCTCTCTTACAATGGCAGACCCCACCATTCCGCGATGTCCCGCCACATATATTTTACTATCTAAATACATCTTAGTACTTTTTTTTACATCTAAAAACTCGAAAAACACTAATACCGAACTATCCGTTCGGGTTTAATCTGGACAGTAATAAAGTTCACAAGTAATCCGAGTTTATATCCTGTTATAGCCAAGTAATTGATAACTTGCGCTCTGTAAATTGGCAAAAGAGTATCCACTGCTTTCAGCTCAACAATAATTTTGTCATAACAAACAAAATCAGCGACATACATCTGTTCAAGAGCCTCACCCTTATAAGATATGTTGAAACGCTTCTCCCTTTCAAAGGGAATACCTTGCATCCTCAATTCTTTTTCTAAAGCCTCTTGATACACCTTTTCAAGTAGGCCTGGTCCTAGTTCCTTGTGAACTTCATACAAAGCACCAGCTATCTTGTACGACTCTTTCGAATATAACAATGACATTGTTATTCGTATATTTCGTGTCTTTAGATGTTTATCATTATATAATAATTGGATGTTTACTTCACGATGCCCTTTTCCAAGTACTCCGCCAAGTTGGTCCGTACCTTCGCTGCTGCCCCTTCTGCTGCCACTTTGGCCACATCATGCTCCACCATCAGCCTCACCAGCTCCTCAAAGGTAGTCTTATTTGGGTTCCTTTACATCTAAAAACTCGAAAAAACACTAATACCGAACTATCCGTTCGGGTTTAATCTGGACAGTATTAAAGTTCACAAGTAATCCGAGTTTATATCCTGTTATAGCCAAGTAATTGATAACTTGCGCTCTGTAAATTGGCAAAAGAGTATCCACTGCTTTCAGCTCAACAATAATTTTGTCATAACAAACAAAATCAGCGACATACATCTGTTCAAGAGCCTCACCCTTATAAGATATGTTGAAACGCTTCTCCCTTTCAAAGGGAATACCTTGCATCCTCAATTCTTTTTCTAAAGCCTCTTGATACACCTTTTCAAGTAGGCCTGGTCCTAGTTCCTTGTGAACTTCATACAAAGCACCAGCTATCTTGTACGACTCTTTCGAATATAACAATGACATTGTTATTCGTATATTTCGTGTCTTTAGATGTTTATCATTATATAATAATTGGATGTTTACTTCACGATGCCCTTCTCCATCTTGTACGACTCTTTCGAATATAACAATGACATTGTTATTCGTATATTTCGTGTCTTTAGATGTTTATCATTATATAATAATTGGATGTTTACTTCACGATGCCCTTTTCCAAATACTCCGCCAAGTTCGTCCGTACCTTCGCTGCTGCCCCTTCTGCAGCCACTTTAGCTACATCATGCTCCACCATCAGCCTCACCAGCTCCTCAAAGGTAGTCTTGTTCGGGTTCCACTTCAGTTTCGCCCTCGCCTTCGTCGGGTCGCCCCAGAGGTTCACCACATCTGTCGGCCGGTAGAAATCCTTGCTCACCCTCACCAAAGTCTTGCCCACCAGCCGCTCCGGACCCTTCACGCAGACCCCTTTCTCGTCAATGCCCTTGCCCTCAAACCTCAACTCCACTCCCACATGGCGGAAAGCCAAGTCCGTGAACTCGCGCACCGAATGCTGCACACCCGTAGCTATCACAAAATCCTCCGGCTTCTCCTGCTGCAGAATCAGCCACATACACTCCACATAATCCTTAGCGTAGCCCCAGTCGCGAAGGCTGTCCATGTTGCCCAGATACAAACAATCCTGAATGCCCTGCGCTATACGGGCAGCAGCCAATGTAATCTTACGTGTCACGAACGTCTCACCTCGGCGTTCCGACTCGTGGTTGAAAAGGATCCCCGAACAGCAAAACATATCGTATGCCTCGCGATACTCCTTCACAATCCAAAAACCGTAAAGTTTGGCCACAGCATAGGGCGAATAGGGATGAAAGGGAGTATTCTCATTCTGAGGCACCTCCTCCACCTTACCGTACAACTCAGAAGTGGAAGCCTGATAGATGCGGCAGGTCTTCTCCAAACCGCAAGCCCTGACAGCCTCCAACACACGCAGCACACCCGTAGCATCCACATTGGCAGTATACTCTGGCGAGTCGAACGACACCTGTACATGGCTCTGAGCCGCAAGATTATAAATCTCGTCAGGCCGCACCATGCCAACCACCTTCACCAGCGACATCGAATCTCCGAGGTCGCCGTAGTGCAGATGGAAATGAGGGCACCCTTCGAGGTGGGCGATACGTTCACGGAAATCCACCGAAGACCGACGGATAATCCCATGAACATCATAACCTTTTTCAATCAAGAGCTCCGACAGGTACGAACCATCCTGCCCTGTTACGCCAGTGATAAGTGCCTTTTTCATATGTAAAATAGATTTATAGTTTATTTCCACGCATGGTGTGCCATCTTATTCTCACCTGCCCTGCAGGGTAATCCTTCAAAAATAGTCAAATTAATTATCTGCTTTCACCGCGCAAAAAAAATTTACTCCTAATTTACTCGTTAATTTACTCCGTATTTACTGAATTCGCCTTTAGGCGCAAAACTTCATGCTGCTAAAGCAGAAGATAGTAAATTACCATAAATGCGGAGTAAAATTCAAGTAAATAAAAATGTTTCAATTTTGTTCAATAACCACGCGTAACATGCCATATATTCTCACCTGCCCCACAGGGAAGTTCTTCAGAAAAAATTCAAAAATATTCAAATTTGAGTATCAACGTTTTCCGCGATTTCTACGAGAAAATATGTTTTTTCACATTATCTCCCTCAAACGACATAGAGCCACCGAAAGCCACTCACGTTTAAACAACTGCTCCTTACGTCTGCTCCAATGTTGAATCTCTTGCTCAAGATTATCAAGCACAACGTCCTGATCTTGGTCTCTCCAATTATCCAGAGAAGGAACCGTTTGCAGAAGATAATCAACGGTAGACAACAACTCTAAAGAGTAATAAGAGTAACAGTCCTGCAGCAGGTCAGCTGTTTTATCACAAATATCAATAAGCCTAGTATCCTTGTAGCTGTTAATAAACTCTTTGGCCTCCTGCTCTGCACCGTCAATTAACCAGATATAATCAAACGGACGGTTCTCCATGCCTCCCATTCCTTTAATATAGCTGCCATTCATGTGATAAAGCACATGAGCCACCTTACCGCCGGAATAAGGACCGTAAATGTATCGCTGAAAATCAATCCTAAACAAATCCTTCGCACCCAAACGCTGCATAAAATAAATCAACTTTTCAGCAGCAAATACCGACGCGAATTCTCCATTCCTGTTCATCTCACCAAACATCACCAACAGCATAGCTCGTGCAGGTGTGAGTTTCACCCTTTCCGTCTTCATTCGCTCGATGATCACATCCGACGGCTCATACAAAGTAATGTCGCAATCCAATCCTCCCAAAGCCTCTTCAATCATGCGCTTCACCACCAGCCAATCGAGACCTCCATTATGAGAGCCCAAAGGGGGAATTGCAATGGACCGGATATGACGGTCCACTATCTCCTTACGCAAAGTCGCCAGACCCTGTTGGATATAGGAATATTCCGAGGGCATCCTCCAATGGGTCTTCGTGGGAAAATTAACAATCAGCTTACGTCCGGTCACCAAATTAGAGTCTTCGACAATAAGGATGTCGCCGATTTTGAACTCCTTCTTTTGGCAAGCGCTTCTATAAACACGGTAATTCTCAGGAAAAGCCTCTTTAAATTGGAGTGCTATTCCCTTTCCCATCAACCCTACCGTGTTGACCGTATTCACCAATGCCTCCGCGGTACTCTCAAGCAAATTTCCTTTGACATAATGTATCATAACCGTGCCATCCTAAAAATAATAATCTGGCCTCACCACAATCATGCTTTCGGCAACTCCCATTTCCATCAATCTGTGCTTAGCCTTTTCATTATAAACGACGTAGCCCCTTAAATATTGTGCCGGCAAGTCATTTTTAACCAACAGTTCTGCCTCTTTGCGTCGTTTCAAATCCCTATCATCCGCCAAATCCCATTGTGAAGAATACACGTCGTCAAACTTGATGATAGTGTCTATATTACCTAATTCGGCTTTCTTATGAAAATCCGATAACAAACTCAATGCATGGCCATCTGTAAAAACACAATCGACATCATTATTGACCAAGTCATCCAACCTAATAACGCAATACACAATTTTCTCTGGGTCCACGCGCCGCACCCCATTATATCCATGCTGAATCACATACAGCATAGGAGAACGAGGACCAAAATAGAATGGGATATAATCTTTTAACCGGTACCCTTTAACCACCCTCTCGCCTCGTAATGCAATAATCTCCCCATCACCAATGCTCACATAATTCTCATCACGCAACGGCGAATCCGCCCTCACCAACCCGCACCTAACAATATGCGGTATATTATCGATATGCGTTATCCGAAACGCAAACTTCAACCCCTTCTCCATACCTAAACAAATACCACAAACCAAACAATCCGTTTAAACCTTATCAGTCATTCCATTGACCCACATCATTATGTTCTCTCAAACTCACTCAGAATAAGTCAATAGCTGTACACTAGACCCTTTACTACAAATTATGCAATTACGCATCCTTCACAATAAGACACCGACCTTCGCCTACAGGAACTTGGTAATATAGCTATCTGATCGTACGAGAGTCAATTATCTTCTTCAGAGAAATCGGTTCCACATCAGTGCTTGCAGTATAGTGATTCAGTTCCACATCAGCTGCCGGAATGAGACGGGAAGTCTAACACCATCAACAAGATTGAAGGAACTATCACCGACCTCAAAAAGAATCTCAACAACCGCAGCGGGATGTCAAAAAACCACAAGCGGTTCGTCAGTGGGTTTTTCTTGGTATTGGATGAAATCCAACATGCCATAAAAAGAGAACGGCCGCCCCTATAAAAGCAGCCGTTTCTCGCATGACTTGACATCATTCACCACAGACTTATTCCTCACTAGGTTGCTCCCTAGGAGAGCCCCGCTATGCTTCAGACTGCGTGGCTAAGATACAAAACTTTTTCCATTCGGCCATCCTGCAATTTGACCTATACGTCTAAAAATGGCAGACATAATACTATGACAGCCATACTGAAACATTCTATTAAAAAAAAAGTAACAAAAATCTATATGTCATGGCTGAACCTTTGGTTCATCGTTTTCTTTATAGACTAGTCCATCGGCACATTGAGAAGCATCGAACGAACTCTAACAATACGTCGCGTGTACCCATTATTAATGTTCTATTGCGTTTATTATGCATTCAGCTATATATTGGACATCCTCATCCGACACATACGGCCCTGCAGGCAAACACATACCCACCTTAAACATCGCCTCCGATACGCCATTTACGTACGCCACACTCGTATCCGAGGTTTGGCATGTAATTCCGTTACCCAAATTCTCAATTCTCAATTCTGGATTCTCAATTGTACGGCAGTACACAGGCTGTTTGTGCATCGGTTTCCACAAGGGACGAGCCTCAATCTGGGCAGCATCCATCCACATACGCAATGCTTCCACATTGTCGTTGGGCTGGCAGTCCGTCGTAGCAGAATCTACAGCATGGATTACACCAGCAGCACCACCCACAGCACCTGTAATCACTTTCTTATAGGCATTTTCCTGTCCCTTGATACGCAACGCTGGATCCAAGCACATGGTACAAAGCCAGTAGTTGGCCTCATATTCTTTCGATGGGGCCTTCATCATCGTAACTCCCTTTACATCTGCCAGCAACTCCTCATACATCTTTTGCACGTGCTTATGATGGGCCAAATGGTCTTCCACCACAGTCATCTGACCGCGGCCGATACCGGCACAAACATTGCTCATGCGGTAGTTATAGCCGATAGCCTCATGCTGATAATAAGGATAAGCCTCTCGGGCCTGGGTGGCATACCACATAATCTTGTTGGCAGCCTCCTTGTCGGGGCAAATCAATGCGCCGCCACCACTGGTGGTAATCATCTTGTTGCCATTAAAGGAGAGTATACCATACTCGCCGAAGGTACCCAACACCTGACCATCATAGCGCGAGCCAAAACCCTCGGCAGCATCCTCAATGACGGGGATATTGTACTTCTCCCCTATCTCCATGATGCGTTTGATATTGTAAGGCATACCGTACAATGCCACAGGCACGATAGCCTTGGGGTATTTGCCCGTTTTGGCCTTCCGGTCGATAATTGCCTGTTCAAGTAAATCGGGGTCCATATTCCATGTATCCTTCTCCGAATCCACAAACACAGGAACCGCACCCAAGTAAGTAATAGGATGAGACGAAGCACAGAAAGTAAAGCTCTGCACCAAAACCTCATCACCCGGCTGCACACCGCAGGCAATCAGAGCCAAATGCACAGCCGCCGTGCCCGAAGCCAGTGCCACCACCTTCTTATCCTGCCCCACAAACTGCTCCAAGTCGGCCTCAAAACCATTCACATTGGGGCCCAGCGGCACTACCCAGTTCGTATCAAAGGCCTCCTTAACATACTTCTGCTCCATGCCGTTCTCCGACATATGAGCCAAACAAAGATAAATTCGTTTTCTTTCTGTCATTTTCATCTAATATTAGTATATCCATACTTCACCAGAACCGACTCAAAACACATAACCTTTCGCATCCGGTAATAGCAGGACAAAAATTTCCAAATAGTTTTTATTAATTCGCACTAATCGTACTCAAGCCTCGGAAGACAATTAAAAACAATCCGTGTTCAAAACAAAGACTCATAGGTATCCTAGCTCTATCAAGTTCAAAACATGCCACCACCGCATCATCCATGTAATCCTAGTACTAAGTCAGCAGCCAAAAATAATGTGCATGTTTTTTTTACACGAATTACCATTAATTATCCATTAATCATCCATTAATAATAATTAATGTTCAATTAGATGGAAATTATATGTAAAGTATATTTGAACAATTACTTATTATTCCTCACCAAACCTTCATCCACCGATAGAGAGTCTCAGCCATCTCATCCACATCCTCGCCATCCCCCGTCAAAACCCTATACACAAAATCAATGTGATTCGAGATATAATCCGTTTGCTCTTCGTCTAACAAACACGCTTCCTCCGCAAAGCTAATAATGTCCGGACGAACGCTCGCAGTGATTGATTCAACAACACGCTCCTGATAATGCAGGGGCGAACAGTCGCCCGCCATGGGGTACATACCTAACAAGTGAAACTCCTTAATGCCTGACCTTCTTCCTGCGTATCCCATTATCCCAATATTACCCGTGGACACCTTCGCAACTGCTTCATTAGAATGGGTGCATCCATACCAGCGCAAGAACTCGTCTGACATCACTGGTGCAATCAGTCCACAGCCCATCCCTGCAAGGTCTGTCAGCAGACCAAATTCATTCTCGAAAATTTGGCTATACACAAATAGCTCCGGTTCAAGAGTCTTCTTCAAATCCGAGAGACAGAATAATGAATGGAACGGTCTGGTTTGCACAAATCGATATAGGAAATCTACTTCACGACTATGCCATCCATCCCTATTATTCCCCACCTGTTCAGCCAACTCACCGAATGCAAAAACAATTTCCACCCCTTCATTCATTGCCACCCTCTCAGCCAAATCCAATAACCCATTGGCGGCATCTTGGGAAATGGACTCTTTATTCGAACACAACACACTCACAATACCGCATCTACGCACCTTTCCATAACACATCAACTGCACTTGTTCTATCACCACACAGGCCTCAACTACCCCATTCTCCATCCCGCACACAATAACCGCCTCGCCATAAGGATTCTGAAAATATCGATACCTTAACCAATCCTCTACAGGGATATCACGCCTTCTATTTTCAGAAAAAAGCGTAGTGAGATGTTGTAGACCATCACTTTTGCAATCGAATCTAACAAACTCCATTTCCGTGCAACTTTGTTAACAACAAACGAAATGACTATGTACGAATGACGATATACGATGTACGAAAACGAAAAACTACTTCTTACGAATGAACGAAATGAAATTAGCCAATTGCTTTTCGATGTCTTGAATATCACTCAACAACTTCTCAAAAGAGATAGCCCCATCATCGTCCATCGTCCTTCGTCGATCGTCTATCGTCCTTCGTCTATCGTCTATCGTCCTTCGTCTATCGTTATCGTCTATCGTCCTTCGTCTATCGTCTATCGTCCTTCGTCTATCGTTATCGTCTATCGTCCTTCGTCTATCGTTATCGTCTATCGTCCTTCGTCTATCGTTATCGTCTATCGTCCTTCGTCCTTCGTTATCGTCTATATAACCAACATTCTTTGATATCAGCAACTGTGTTTCCACTTCGTATGCTGAACCGAGTGCAGTGTCAAGAAAATGGGCAAAGTCCGCGTCTGATGGACGTGCAGCTCCTTCTGCCATATTACTGGATATACTTACGACAGCCCGCTGCAGCTGGTCGCACAAGCCTTTCTTCTCAAACCAAGGCATCTCAGCCGTCACTTTATAAACTTCCGAAGCAAATGCCACAGCATCCTGCCACACCTTATACTCTCTAAAATTCCTTGCAATTTTCATAATCTTTCGTCCATCGTCCTTCGTCCTTCGTCTTTCGTCCTTCGTCCTTCGTCCATCGTCCATCGTCTTTCGTCTTTCGTCTTTCGTCTTTCGTTAAGGTTTTCGTTATCGTCTTTCGTTAAGGTTATCGTTATCGTTAACACTCCCCCACCAACCACTCCCAGGCGGGGACGATGCGTATCCTGCGGCCATCCTTCTCCACCGTCTCCCGCTGCGAGTCGGTCAGCAGCAGCCCTTCGTCCAACCCGTACGCCTGCATGGCCGACAGCAGGCCCTTCAACTCACGTTCGTGGGTGAGCGGATCGCCAAGGTCGTAGCACACCTGCACAGCCTCGCTGACCACAAAGCCGTCGCGCACGACGAAGTCGCACTCATTCGACCCGTTGTTATGGTAAAACACCTCCTTGCCCCGCCGTTTCAACTCCACCAGCACCAAGTTCTCCAACATACGGTCCTCGTCTTTCGAAAAGCGGAAGCCCAACGACATCGCAACGGCATTGTCGATGCAGTACACCTTCTTCGGGTTTCGCAGTTGAGCCTTCACCGAAACGTCCATCTTGGAGAGCGTGAACAGCAGGTAGGTGTTCTCTACAAACTCCATATAAGCCTTTGCCGTGGAAGGGTTCTTGACCCCTATCACACCCGCTAGCGACGAATAGGTGACCGGCTTGCCGATGTTGCTCATCAGGAAATACACCATCTCCTTCAGTTCGCGCTCATTGTTGATCTGGTTGCGCACCAACACGTCGCGATAAAGGATATTGTCATACATCGTCTTCAGCACCTGCGGGTCGCCCGTTGACAGATACATCGGCATACCGCCACGGTAGAGATACTCGCGGAAACGGATCTGCAGCTCCGACCTGTTGCGGCTGCCGTCACGGTTGGTCAGCAGCCGCTGTTCGCCAGAGAGGGTCAGGGACTCTGCAAAGGAGAAAGGGAAAAGCTCGTAGGCGATGTAACAGCCGGTGAGCAGCGTACCCAGCTCGCGGCTCAGCATACGCGCGTTCGAACCGGTGACAAACACCTTCTTGCCCATATTGTAGAGCCGCTTCACGAAGTGTTCCCATCCCTCCACATTTTGTATCTCGTCGAAGAAGAAGCAGTCCTGCTCGCCATACATCTCGATGAACACCTCGTAGAGATCCTGGAAATGCTGCTGGCGGAAATTCGCCAAGCGGTCGTCGTCGAAGTTCAGGAAGCAGTCGCTGCTCGGCATCCGCCCCCTGATTTGCTGAAGCAGGACCGACTTGCCGCACCGACGCACGCCGCTGATGACAACCACCAGTCCATTGTGCAGCAGACGTTCGGGGAACGCCCGTTCCACGGTATTCTCACGGCGCAGAAATACCTTTTGGTCTTCAATAATGTCTCTGAGTACCTGTTTCATACCTTTTCATCTGTTATTTGCAATCTGGCCGCAAAGATACATATTTATTTCTATTCAGAATAGAATAAATGTAAATTTAACGCTTTTTGCAATAGAAATAACTCGACCTTATCGTTATCGCTATCGTTATCGTCTTTCGTCCATCGTCTTTCGTTCATCGTCTTTCGTCCTTCGTCCATCGTCTTTCGTCTTTCGTCCATCGTCTTTCGT
>CAMVMF010000070.1 GCA_947168515.1 uncultured Bacteroidales bacterium | reverse complement strand
CAATAGAAGAATCTCAGGGGAAATGAAGGGTTAATTGAATTTTGATGTGATGGGTCATAGAAAGTTGGCCACACGGCAGAGGAAGAAGTCGAGGTCGCGGGAGCCACTGTTTTTGATGGCTGCCATTTGTATTTTGGCATTGGTGCTTCCCGACCCAGCGGATGTTCGGTGCCGTGCCGTTGGTCTGGATTTGCAATCCAGACCCATTGAGTATAGGTAACCTCCAAAAATTAAATGTCGAATATTCAACAATATAAATCAAAATTCTGCGTTATATATGCTGAAAATACGACAACACTTATGAGCAAGTACAAGACCACAGGCAACCAGACCCTCTTCGACGCAGAAAATGTGGCACAGAAACTCTCCGAGATAGGCAACCCGCTGGAGAAGCTTGACAGAGTGATAGACTTCGAGATGTTCTGCAGTCGGTTGGAGGAGTCAATGGTGAACCATAGCACCAAAAGCAATGTCGGAGCAAAGCAGTACGATGTGGTCATGATGTTCAAGGTGATGGTGCTGCGGCAGTACTACAACCTCTGCTATGAGCAGACAGAATACCAGATTATAGACCGTAGCAGTTTCAAGCAATTCCTCGGACTGGCAAGCGGCGACAAGGTGCCCGATGCAAACACCATCCGCAACTTCTTCGGGGGGCTGAAAGAGAAAGGTCTTGGAGAGAAACTGTCCCAGGACTTCGTCGACAACCTGCTAGAAAAAGGTTTCATCTTCAACGAGGGGCAGATAGTGGATGCGAGTTTTGTACTCGCACCTCGTCAGCGCAACAGCCGCGAGGAAAACAAGAAGATGGAGAATGTCCAGTGGACATTCGATAGCGAAGCGGAGAATAGAGGGGGTGACGAGCTGTGGAACGACAAACCGAACAAGAAACGCCAAAAGGACATCGACGCCAGCTGGGCGCAGAAAGGCGGTGAGGACTTCTTCGGATACAAGGTCAGCGCAAAGGTGGACGGCAAGAGCAAGTTTGTCAAGAGACTCGAAGATGTTCCCGACCTGATGGACGAGAGCGACAGAGGTCAGGTCACATTTGCCGACAGCGCGTATGTCGGACAGGAAGAGACACTACAGAAGTACGGGCTGAAAGACGAGATATGCGAGAAAGGCTATCGCGGCAATCCCCTAACCGACGAACAGAGGGAAGAGAACCGCAAGAAATCCGTGATTCGCTCCCGAGTAGAACACGTGTTCGGGTTTATGGAAGGTGCGATGCACGGGCTGACAGTGCGGACCATAGGCATTGCGAGAGCAACCGCACACATCTTCCTGAAATGTCTAACGTACAATATGTTCAGGTACGAGCAATTTGTAAGGAACGGAATAAGATAACGGAATACCCAACCTAAACAACAGAAAGCGAGGTGAAATAATGTAGACTAACAGAAAACAATACTCAATAACGAGAAATGCAACCTTGTTTGCACCTATAAATAACTTTGCAAATAATAACAAATTCTGGCGAAGCGGCTAGAGTAGGCTCTCCGCTTAAACCAGAAACTTAAAATAATCAATTTTTAGAACCTACCTCAAATTATCCATACTCCCCATCCACCCTATGCGACGCATTTTGATCTTTAGTTTTTACCTTTTTGTATTCCTCGCTGCCTCTGCTCAAATCAACCAGCGCTACTGGTCCCAAGGTCCCCTCACATGGGACGATTTTTCCATCATGCCTTCCTCCTCTGGTGAACGCTCCATGCTGTTCTACGGTCTTACTTTCAAGCCTGTACGCGACACCCTCGACGGCATACGCTGCTGCTACTACCGTGCCGAATCATATATGATGAACAGCGACTCGTGGGTGGCTGCCGACCATCGCGACGACAACACCCTGCGCTACAACCAGGTCATCTTCGACATGATCGAGGTCGAGACCCGCCGTCTGCAGCAGTCCATCAATGCCGATCCCAACCCGTTTGCCTACGACGGACTGTTCTCCATTGCCGGTGACCGCCTCAGCGCCCGTATCGACAGTTTCTGCAGCCTGTCGCACGACGGCACCGACACCGCTGTCCTCTCCGCCTTCGAGCGGCAGGTGGCTGCCGAGCTCGCCCAATACCCCGCCGACTATCGCCCTCGCTACACGGCCCGTCCCTTTGGCTATGGATTGTATGTCGGCATCGGAGTCACTGGCTCCACAGGCTCGATGGGCAAGGCCTTCGCACCGGGTGCCGGCCTCAATCTCGGCTTCGACTTTTCGTACAACCGTCACCTCCTTATCCTCGACGGCACCCTCGGCCTATGCAAGGCACTCCAAACCTTCTCACTTGCTGACCCCGATGGCACTACGAATACCTTCCCCGAAGGCAAGCTCGGCGGCCTCCTCACCATCAACCTAGGCTATGGCTACACCCTTGTCGACAACCTGCGCTGGCAGCTGTCGCCTTTCGTCGCCCTCGGCATCCGCGAGTTCAGCTACAGCAGCCAGAACCAGAACAACAACTTCGCCTACGCCCGTCCCGAGCCAGTCGTCGGCCTCCAGTTCCGTCACCACTTATGGCAACAACACGCCTTCCCCGAATACGGCTTCTTGGCAGGTGGTGGAAGGGTTTCCGAGTTAAGCCGAGTCTCCCTTCAGGGTCGCCTGTTGCTCTCCTACTCTTCGTTCCCCGACCTCCAAGGCAGCCCGACAGGTCTCAGCATCCAGGCTCAGCTAGCCCTGTCGCTCAACGGCCGGCTCTTTAACGTGGATTGAAATCGGTATTATAACCAAGAAGATGTTTCTCCCGGCCCTGCGGATGTTCGGCTTCAGTTGGTCTGGATTCCGACCCCGCGGATGTTCGACTCCGCGCCGCTGGTCTGGATTTGCAATCCAGACCCATTGAGTATAAGGATTTGCAATCCGCCAGGCACCCCGACCCTGCGGATGTTCGTTCCGTCGTGCCTGATGTTCAGCCGTCTATTGTGTCGGATTTCCGACCCAGCGGATGTTCGACACCATGCCGTTCCCAATCCGACCTAGTGGATGTTCGGCTGCGTGCCGTTGGCCCGACTTGGCGGATATTCCCTGTAGTGCCGTTGGTCCGACGATGGAACCATTGTCGACTGCCGTAGAAACCCATGGCGATAGATCGACTCGTTGCACACGGGCGGCAGCATGTCGGCATGGGTGCGCACCGTCTGTCGCGACGAGGGCTACCTGCGCTATAGCGAGTGGAGCCACCCTGTCAGCTGGGACAGTGAACCTGGCAGCGGCCCAACGGAAACATACGCCTCAACGGCCTGGTGCGCCACACCACTAGTCCCGCGTCAAAACAGGTATCTGTCTCCCCTGCCTACTGCTTGGCCGGAGTGGAAGTATACTCTATGACCGGTCGGCAGCTCTACCACGCCGATACTCAGGGTCTGACAAGCTCCTTCTCGGTGCGAGGATGGCCCTATGGCTCATACATAGTACTTGTGCACACTGCCGGCGGCACCACCACCAAGCACCTCCTGGTACGTCCCTGACCTTCATATCGCCCAGCCCTACCTTCGAAGTGGATAATAGATGCAACTGCAAGACGATGGGACTGGGAATGCTGGTGAACTCGAAAGATTAGCTATGGATATTCGTATAGGGGGCTCTTATTAATTGTCCCGTATGGGCAAATAATAAGGTGGGTTCTATAAATTCCACATTTAAAAAACAATAATAAATATGAGTGTACTTACATTTTTCAGCGCTTTTGCCCTTATTTCGGCATCTTTCCGATTGTTAGTCGGTTACAATGCACCGCATTAGCTTCGCTGACGTTTCTTTGGCTCGACAAAAGACACAAGCATCTTTTGCGCTCGCTTTGCGAAACGCTGCTCCCTCCTTCCGCACGGAAATCTGCTCGAAATAAGAACAAAATCGATTGAAAGCAATTTATAGAACCCACCATAAGAGTCCCCTTAATAGTTAATAGTGTTGAGTTTGTGATGGCTACAACTACTCACCGTTAACTATTAACTTCATTGTTCTCGGATGGGGTCGTGTCAGGAGAGTTGCTTTTGCCGCTGAAGGCTCCGAGGTTTTTCATCAGGAAGAAGTAGTAGGCGATGAATAACACGGCAATCATGAGGTCACCAATGCCCATGTAGGAGCGGTCGAGGAACATCAGTGGTAGCAGCATCAGCAGTAGTTTGGAGAGGGTGTAGGCGTGGAATCCGTTTTTGCGCAGTCGCCACATTAATACCAGACCAATTCCTGAGGTGAGGTCCAGCAGAGCCCGCAACAAGTTGTACCATTGCGGTATGGCCATTTCTTGTTCCATCTTGATGTTGAAAACATCGTTGTATTCGGAGGGATTGTTGGCATAGAATTCGCTGATCTTTGGAAATATGCCCATAATACCCATCAGTTCCCAAATGAATTGGGATCCGGTGATGATGAAACTGATAACCAGCAATACACGTAGCGACCGTAAGTTATAACGATATCTTTCTTGGTCTAAATCCATTGTACGAGGCACTGAGGTTGTTTTAACATAGCACTGCAGCCATCTGTTGCTGTAGCTTTTGGGCTTCTTCGGCAGCGCGTTCGGCAAAATCAGGCCCATTAGAGGCATAGATGATGCCGCGGGAGGAATTGACCAGTAGACCGCACTCTTTTGTGAGGCCATATTTGCACACTTCCTCCAAGCTGCCACCTTGGGCTCCCACACCTGGCACTAGCAGGAAACTATTGGGTACGATGGCACGCACCTGGGTCAGCATGTCGGCTTTGGTGGCTCCCACCACGTACATCATGTTCTCTTCGTCGCCCCACTGCTTGGAGGTTTCCAGTACTTGCTCGAAGAGTTTTTTATCGCCGCCCACGGGCAGAAACTGGAAGTCAAAGGCTCCCTTGTTGCTGGTGAGTGCCAGCAGGATTACCCATTTGCCTGCATAGACGGTGAATGGCTGCACGGAGTCGGCACCCATGTAAGGGGCAATGGTGAGTGCATCGAAATTGAAGTCGCCCTCGGAGTCGAGGAAAGCCTTGGCGTATTGTTGTGAGGTGTTGCCGATATCGCCCCGTTTGGCATCGGCGATGGTGAAGGCGGGCTTGCCCAGCTGGTGCAGGTAGTCCATGGTTTTCTTCAGCTGTACGAGTCCCTCGATGCCCATGGCCTCGTAGAAAGCCAGGTTGGGTTTATATGCCACGCAGTAGTCTATAGTGGCATCGATGATGGCTTTGTTGAACAAAAAGACCCCGTCGGCGGCATCGCGCAGATGCTCGGGCATTTTCTTCTTGTCGACATCCAAACCAACACACAAAAATGAGCGTCGGGCATAGATAAGGTCGATTAGTTCTGTACGAGTCATAATTATTTGATAAAAGTTTTTAATGCCGTGCTGAGTGCCTGTATGCCGGGGATGTCATCCTTCTCCACTTTGTTCAGGGCTTCGGTAATCTCCGTGGCGTCGAACTTCTTGGTGATGTTCAGCAGCTGATCGGCGGTTTGGGGTTTGGCGGCGGAAAGGTTTTTCAGCATTTTCACCAGTGAGGCTATTTTAGTGTCACCGGCAGCTTTGCCTTCCAAATTCTTCACGATGGGGGAGAAATCGATGTCGCCCAGTTTAGAAATGATGGTGTTCAATAGGTTAGAATCCAGGTCACCAATGATGGATTTTAAATTCAGTTTGTCAAAAAGGCCCATAATAGAGTTGTTTTTTTATTGAGCTGTTACTTGATGGAATTTTTCGGTCAGTTGTTGCGAGGTGATGTGCCCTAGGTGGTCGTCGCTCACCAGTTTGCCGTGGTTGATGATAATGGCGCGGGTACACATGGCTTCCACTTCCTGCATGATGTGGGTGGAGAGCAGCACAACCTTCTTTTTGCCGGCATCTTTGATGACGTTGCGGATTTCTTCCAGCTGGTTGGGGTCGAGACCCGTGGTGGGTTCGTCCAGAATCAGCACCTTGGGGTCGTGGATTAGTGCTTGGGCCAGCCCCACCCGTTGGCGATAACCTTTAGACAATTGTCCGATACGTTTGTTGCTCTCCGGAGTAAGTCCTACCAGTTTGATCATCTCTTCGACTCGTTCCTTGCCGTCCTTGAGTCCATAGATGCCGACAGAAAACAGTAGAAACTCACGTACATACATATCCAAATATAGAGGGTTGTGCTCGGGCAAATAACCAATCTCTCTGCGGACAGCCAGTGGGTCGTCGTAGATGCTGTGGCCGCAGACGGTGGCCTCGCCTTCCGTTGGCGGAATGTAGCAAGTCAGAATCTTCATCAGGGTTGATTTGCCGGCGCCATTGGGGCCGAGCAGACCCACCACTTCGCCCTCTTTCACACAGAAACTCACATCGTCGACTGCTTTCTGCCCGTCGTAGATTTTTGTTATGTTTTTTACTTCAATCATTCACTTAAAATAATTTGTTTGGTTCTAACGCAAAAACTGTCTTTTTATTGCCCTAGCAGTTCTTTTGCCTCTTGGAGCGAGATGCGTTCGCCGTTGTTGAAGGCCACGATAAAGGCATCTTTGAAACCAGCCTCACGCACCTCTTTCTGCAGTTTCACAGCGTCTTTCACATTCTTGAAATTGCCTGTGGTATAGCGGTATACTCCCTTTTGTAGGTAGAAGCTATAGTCTTTGAGACCTTTGAATTCGCGTGAACCTTCCTTTAACGCTTTGTCGCTGCTGAGGAATTGTACGCGATATTCTACGCCGGAAGCGTTGACAGCCGCAGAGGAGGGACTTGCCTGCTCAGTGGGTTCCTTTTGGCTGGGAGTGGCTTCTGTTTTAGCTGGTTTTTCTGCCACGGGCTCGGCAATGGGCAGGGGAGGCTCCACGTTGGTCTTGGAGGTAGAGGGTATCATGGTGGAGGGCATTTCAGCCACTACGTTTTCCTCCTTGGCATCGGCTTTTTCCTCGTTCTTTTCTGTCACGTCGGGCTTTTCGTTCACAGCGGAGTTTGTCTCCTTAGCGGGTGCGGCGTATTTGTCCACTTTTGCTTTATAACCTTTGAGATCTATTTTCAAGTCGGTGGGTACCTTGGTACCTTCGACGGAGCTTTTATAGTTGAGGAAGGCCTTGAAAATACTCACCACGATGGTGGCCTGTCCTTCGTCGGACATCATATACTGCTCCTCTTCGGGATTGCTGATGAAGCCCACCTCGGTGAGTACGGCAGGCATGGCGGTTTTGTATAGGACGAAGATTTCGGCCTGCTTCACTCCGCGGTTGATGGTCTTGATGTTAGCCTTATACTGGTCCTGAATCATTCCGGCAAAGTCCAAACTCTTGTCCAGGTAGGCGTTTTGGTACATGGCAAACATGACGTAGCTCTCTGGCGAGTTCGGGTCAAAGCCTTGGTAGTCGCTGTTGTCCTTATAGTCTTTTTCCAGCAGGATGTCGGCATTCTCTTTCTTTGCCACCTCCATGTTGGCTTTGCTCTGCGAGAGGCCCATCACGTAGGTTTCCACGCCTGTGGGTGTCGAATTGGTCCACGAGTTGCAGTGGATGGATAGGAAAAGGTCGGCCTTGGCCTTGTTGGCCAAGCGGGCACGCTCTGCCAATGCCACATCCACATCGGTGGTGCGGGTATAAATGATTTTGACATCCGGGCAGTTCTCCTCAATCAGTTTGCCCAATTTCAGTGCCATCTGCAGGGTAAGTGTTTTTTCCTTGCTTTTTTTGCCGATGGCTCCGGGTTTGTCGCCGCCGTGGCCTGCATCAATGACGATTGTTTTTACTTGACCAGCATTTTTTTTCTGACAAAAAGCAGTACTATTTATGCAAACCAGCACAATAAATAAGGCTAATAAGCGTTTCATTTTCAATTGTGTATTTTTTATTTTCAAAAATGCGCAAAAAGTTGCTATCTTTGCAATTTCAAATTGCAAAGATACGAGTAAAATCGGAAAGTGAGAACATTTATGTGGAAAGTTTTGAACATCTGTTTGTTAGTCTGCCTTCTCGGACTGACAAATTCCGTTTTTTCCCAAACAGATTCTACCTTTTCCGCTAATCAAAAACGGACTTTGCCAACCATTTTGGGCAATCTTTCCGCCGATTCCTCTGCCCATCAGGCCGATTCCGCTACTTTTTTTTCTAGTGATATCCACAGGTCAGACTCCTTGCACCCTCATGCCGACTCCTCCGCGGTCGCCATCCCCGACTCACTGAAGCTCATTCCGCTTTCCAAAGATGCCATCACCACCATAGTCCACTATAAGGCGGCCGACTCTATCTCTTTCGATATCAACAAGCGCAAGGCACAACTCTACTCCAAGGGGCAGATACAGTACGAGTCGATGGAACTAAAGGCCGACGACATCCGCGTCGATTTCAATACACAGATGCTCACGGCTCAGTCGGTGTTGGACTCTGCGGGCAAACCCACAGGAACGCCCTATTTCAAGGAAAGCGATGCCGAATATATGGCTGACTCTATTGCCTTTAATTATGTAACCAAGAAAGGCATCATCACGGGTGTCATCACCAAACAGGGCGATGGTTTCCTCCATGGTTCGCGGGTTAAAAAGGTGACGGACTCCGTTATGTATCTCAATGGCGGACAGTACACCACATGTAATCACAGCCACCCCCATTTCGCCATCAATTTCGGCCATTCCAAACTCATCACGGGCGATAAGATTTTCACAGGTCCTGCCTATGTCACCATCGAGGATGTCCCCACACCGCTGGTCATCCCCTTTGCATTCTTCCCGATGAAGCATGATGTCACCTCCGGTATACTGATGCCTAGCTACGGCTGGATGGACAATCGCGGCTACTACCTCAAGGACGGTGGCTACTATTGGGCCATCAACGATTATGTCGACCTAGCCCTCACCGGCGAGTTATACACCAACCTCAGTTGGGCGGCCGAGGCCAAGAGTAATTATTATGTAAGATATAAATATAAGGGCAATTTCGACATTCGCTATGGCATCACCAAGGAGGGCATCCCCGGCGACAGTGCCACCTTCTCCAAATACAGCGATTTCAAGGTGGCGTGGCGCCACGACCAAGATGCCAAGGCTAATCCTCGCAGCCGCTTCTCCGCCAATGTCAACCTCCAGAGCCGAAACTATAACAAGAATACCACCAATAGCAACGACTATTTCAACAGCACTACTACCTCCAGTGTCTCCTACTCGGCCTCTTTGGGTAGCAGTTTCAGCCTTGCCGCGTCCCTCAACGAGTCGTACAATGCCCAGACGGGTGTCATGAATCTCAGACTTCCTTCGGTCTCTCTCAGCTCCACCACCTTCTACCCTTTGCGTCGCAAGAAGGTCTCTGGCGACCTTCGTTGGTATGAGAATATCTCACTCTCCTATTCTCTTTCTGCCGAAAACAATATCAGTGCCCAAGATTCCGACCTTTTCAAACTCACCACCCTCAGCAAGATGCAGTATGGCATCCAACATGCCGTCCCCCTCAGCCTTTCCATCAAGGTGCTCAAGTTCTTCAACTGGACCAACTCGGCCAACTATCATGAACGTTGGCACTGGTCTACCATCCGCAAAAATTGGGATGAAGAAACTGCCTCGGTGATAATCGACACTGTACGCGGCTTCCGCTCCAACCGCGACATCAGTTTCTCCTCTTCGCTGACTACGCGCATCTACGGCATGTTCAATTTCAAGTATGGTCCCGTCAAGGCCCTCCGGCATGTGATTAATCCTTCTGTCTCATTTAATTTCCGACCCGATTTCGGCGACGCACGTTTGGGGTGGTGGAAGTCATATACTGACAACACGGGCTATGTCACGCGCTACTCCATTTTCGAGCGTAGTCTTTATGGAGGTCCTTCCGACGGACGTTCCGGAGCCATCAATTTCAGCATCGGCAACAACCTAGAGATGAAGATGGCCAGTCGCAAGGACACCGTTACGGGCACCAAGAAAGTCACCCTCCTCGAAAGCCTTAACCTCAGTGCCAGCTATGACCTCGCCAAAGACTCGTTACGTTGGTCTGATTTCTCAGTGTCGGGCCGCACTACGTTGTTTAAGAACCTTGTGCTCAATTATTCTGGTTCGTTCAGCCCCTATTATATCGATAGTGCCGGACGCAAACACGACCAGTTTGTCTGGGAGGTGCAAGATAAAATACTACAGCGCAACAACTCCACCGTCAGTGCCCAATTCTCCTGGAGCCTAAACAACAACACTTTCAGCTCCGATGAAGGAGCCAAACCCGGCTCCAAGCCCAAGGGAGAACAAATTGTCGCTCCCATCATGCAGTCGCCCTACAACTACAACCCATCGCTGCTCATGGGCACCTATGCCGACTTCTCCATGCCTTGGAACCTCTCGCTCAGCTACACCTTCAGCTATGTCAGCACTTATGTGGCTGCCCAGTATAATTTCAACAACAATGTCATCCAGACCCTCAGCCTCTCTGGCAATATCAACATCACGCCACAATGGAAGGTGGCGGTATCTACCGGTTACGACTTTGTCAACAAAGGCATGTCCTATACCTCTGTCGACATCTACCGCGACCTCCACTGTTGGGAGATGCGTTTTAACTGGGTACCTTTTGGCTACTATAAGAGCTGGAACTTCCAAATCAACATCAAGGCCAGCAGCCTCAAGGATGTCAAGTACACCAAGCAGCAGTCCTACCAGTCCAATCGGGGCTACTATTCTTATTAATGCTATCACCCCTTGTCTGTTTCCGGCAAGGTTCAAATAACCGACAAAAACAATTTGAGATGATGGACAAACTATATTTTTCTATTGGCGAGGTTGCCAGAATGTTGGATGTCAATCCGTCGTTGCTCCGCTTTTGGGAGACGGAATTCCCTCAAATCAAGCCCTACAAAAACAAGAAAGGTTCTCGCTTTTATACTGCTGAGGACATAGAGTTGCTCAAACGCATTTATCATCTCACGCGCGACTGTGGCTATACGCTAGAGGGGGTGCGCGAGCAGCTCCGCACCAATACCAAACTCGACGAAAAAATGCAACTCGTCAAAACCCTCACCGAAACCAAAGAGTTTCTCCGTGCTCTCAAAGACATGCTCTAAATCAGCCATATCGGCCCACATGGATTTGCGCAGTGCAAGCACTGGATCATACCGCCCAATTCTATCTCTCATGATAACCAATCAGGCCAGCGACGCTAAGCCGTCTATCCGCCTGGTCCAACATATTCATCTACTTACTATGGTGCGGCCTGTTCGACAGGATAGGCCGTGTGAAGAGCTCTATCCGAGCACCTCTCTCATCTCTGCGTCATTGCGGTAGGTCATCTTTCGGAAGGGGTTGTTCTCGTCTTTCTGGCGGGTGATACGCACCTGGTCGGCCACAAATTGGCGCAGGGTTTCATACTCTTGCAGATACTGCTGCCATTGGCTTTGGGAGATTTGGTGGGTGCCGCTGAGATGGCATAATATCTGGTAGGCATGTTTGCGGCAGAGTGCGGGATACTCTTCCCACCATTGGTCATAGCGGGCGTGAATTTCTTCCCAAGAGGTCACCTTTCCTTGCGCTATCTCGTCCATCAGCTGGTCCAAAGCGTGCTGCGGTACTAGCTGACCTCCCAGGTTCACCCACTCCCTTTCGCGGGTGCCCTCACCCAAACTAGCATTGGGCAAGGCAGTTTGCAGGTTGTCGCCCGCCAGGGTGCTCATGGCGTAGTAGGTCAGCATCTCCTCGTAGGCCTTGTATCCTTGGGCCCATTTCAGCACCACGGCCTTGCGCTTGCTTTTCTCAAGTCCGTATCCCAGCACCGCTATCTTGCTGTTTGTCCCGCCTTGGCGCATTTCTTCTTGCGAACCTTGGTAGGCCTGTTCCACCCAATATTTCATCAGCATCCGGGCATTCACTATCTCCTCTGCCGTATCAGGGGCAAAAGGGGTGAAGACGATGTGCTGAGCCTTCTTTTTGCGTCTGTCGCGTTTGGCAAACTTGGTTATGTTGCGGTTGAGGGCGTACATGTTATACATCCACCAGTAGGCGGGCATCACCTCCAGACGGTTCTTGCCCACGTTGTTGTTCACCAGCGAAAAAGGCAGCGTGATGCTCAACTCTGCCGGATAGTCGCCTTTGGCCAGCAGGGTGTAGGAGGCAAAGCTCGAAGAATGTTTGAGGCTGGTGCATAGGCCCGGCCAAAAGCCCCTGCCGGCCACCAACTCGTTGTCGGCGGTGCGGCCGTTGTGGTTGGAGCCCACCGTGCAGCCTGCTGCTAGGTTGCTCTGTCCCATCACCAGAGAGGCTATCAGGAACGAGTTGTTGTGATGTTGCTCGTGGGCAGGGAAAATCATGCTGTTGCCCACCTCGCAGCGTGCGATAGTGGAGTTGTCTCCCACCACAGTGTCGTTCAGCCGGGCTCCAAACTCTAGGTGTACATTTTCTCCCAGCAGAAACCGCACCGCCATGCATCCGTATTCGCACCGACAGCCATATCCTACCACTCCGTCCGACAGTACCTCGCAACCCTCTATCCGGGTAGGCGAATCGGCATCCGACATCACGGCTACATTGTGCAGGGTGCGGCTGTTTTTTATCACGCAGTGGCTGCCCACTTGCCCATAACAGCCTTGGGGCGAAGAAAGCCTCTCCCGTGTCATGTGCTCCAATCGTTCTGTCATCTGCGTATGATCGCGATATTTGGCCCACAAGTAAGCATCGCCTATTCGCATACCCGCAAAGGGCAGTATGCGCCGTCCCTCGTTCTCGTTCATTGGGGCCGTCCATGCGTAGGTGTGCTCTGTTCCTGAAGGCGTTGCCGTCATCTCGTCTATGTTGAACATCAGGCAGCCATCCCCAATGGTGTAGCCACTGAGCATCCTCACGTTGTGCAGGGCGCAGTGGCCGCCCACCGTTGTTTCGGCCAGCATGCAATTGTATATGCCCTCAGGCAGACTTAGGTCCCCGTCGTGTCTTGTTTGGGGCATTAGTGGGCCGATTCTAATCTCGCCCATAAAAACATTGTTCATCAACAACCGGATGTCCGTTTCTTCGCTCACCAACACTCGTGCCCACGCTGCGGCATGGTTGCCCTGCTGCTCCAGCTGAGCTATTTCTTGAGGGTTCAGTGTCCTGTATTTGAATATGCTCATAGTAGTTTTGCTTTATCCATAGAGATTGCAAATTTCGTAAAAAAAACCGATATACGAAAGGTTCAGTAACTCGGATATCATTTTTTTAACAAATCTGAAATGCCAGTTGCTCTAGCCAAAAAATATTTGAATGTTTTGATGCCTAATGGTTTGTTCGGTTGTATGCCGGACATGGTAAAAAAACGCTCTCATTGTAAATAATGGCAGTCATAACGTTCCAATATAGAGTGCATCATTTTTCTTGTCCAGAGTCGCAAAGTGATATTGCTACTTCACCGAACATAAGATGTTGGGTTTGAAATTCCTCGAAGTTTAGATCCCTGAGGAGCGAATTTGACAATACAGTTATAGGGACTTCTATTAATAATTTTTGAGCACGAATTGCACGAATCTAACGTTTTCGTTAAGCCGAACGCAGAGGGCAAATCAC
>CAMVMF010000069.1 GCA_947168515.1 uncultured Bacteroidales bacterium | reverse complement strand
ACACTGAGATTGGACACGCTCACTGCATCCCCCCTATGAATGCTTGGACTACTTTATTAAGCACCAGAGAATGCATTCTGATACCTCGTACATTTTCTACTGAAAATATTTGCAACAATACGCATTTTTTTCAATAGACATGTTTTTTGCATCGTATTTCTCAACTTCTCCCAACAGCGATAGCTCCTCAACCCTTCTTCGTAGGAGATCTACCTATGAATAAAAAAACAATACATGCAAAAGCTTAAATGAATAATCAACATCGTTAGAATCTCCTCTGTGTTTTGTGCTCAAAATGTTATTCTACCAGACTTTAAATTTCTTAATAAATCAGCATAAACCATTATCAATAGGTTCCTCGTTTCATTCCCACCTTCAAACATTCCAAAAATATTCTGAAGACGCAATGCATTAAGTAAACCTTCTACCCGTTCCTCGACTCCCATTTGAAAGAGCGTATAGCGACAACCGTCAACCCCATTTTCATCAGCTAATTCATCTGCCCATCCAAAACCATAACGTTCCCACACAAAATATATTCCCTCGATAAATGTTTGAACAACCTCATTATATTGTATTGCATAATCAAGGCGACCATCATTCTGTGCCTTATTCCACATTAGACTATTATACCTGTTAAGACTATTTATTATGTTCTTCAAGTCTTCTGCCGAAAAAGGAGCCGTATCTTTTAAATTACTTGCCATATTGAGACGTTTGGTTGGGTTCTCTAATATCTGTAAATTCACCGAAGAACTCAATAATGCGCAACGGAGACAACATTGCAAAACGAATACAGGTCATATTATTGAAAATATTGCACACAAGAGGTTCATTAGGGTCATCCCAATGCATCATATCCGGAAGTCGGCCATATTGGACCCTATCGTTCAATACATCGCCATGTTCTATTCCCAAAATTGGCAAACCAAAACGTTGGTTAATTCCAGAAGGAACATCATCTAATAATACTACAGATAAAGTGTCTTGACTGATTGGTTTTGCCACAATGGTGCAATTGATTGCACCATGACGGATACATTTCCCATTAATGTACTCCTCATACCTTGTCGCCTCAATAATAAAGGCTTTTTTGTAAATGCCATTCATATTTATACGTGTAAAAGTCATTTCATATAGTCTCTCATCTTCACCAGCTGTGGCTGAATACCATAAGGTGAATGCTTGTATACGGTTACAAAAGCATAATCAATAAAGTTATTTAGGACTACATCAATAGCCGAAATTATTAATGCTTTGCTGTCACAATTGCCTTCAATAGCATTGATTGTACGTTTTAAAGCTGACACTGTCATCATCAAATCATTATCAATTACTCGACCATGTTGATTAATATGATCCTGTGTCATCCTCTTCAAAATTTCTTTATTTGAGAACCCTTGTTCATATAAGTCTACTATCGTTCTAATTTCACCCACATAATACTCTATGTCCGTAGCACTGGGCTGAACCGTATTAAGCGAAATGCTATAGCAATCATAAACCAAGCATCTATCACCATCTGGTGAGACAATTGTTTTTGCTGTTATTAAATAACTGCCTTTTGCCGTCTGAATTCTAATGGGCAATCTATCTCCTTCAATTCGGTATGTTACTAATGCCATATTTTTTTTTATAAACATTTCTTCAAAAATCCATTTTATTCAAATGAAAATAGATGCTATTTTATCTAAATACACCTGCGTTTACAGCAAGCAAAAGATTTTTATAAATAGTTAAAAGCCCTTGTGTTACCTTCCCATCTTTTTCCATACCAGCGAATATGTTATTGCTTCCACTATTTTCTTGTAACCCTTCTATCAAAGTCTCCAAATTTTCCTTTATATTGGATTTGAAAGTTTGATAGGGTAAATACAATTCCCAATCATCCATGATTTCATCAAGTTTACCTATGTCGTAATTTTCCCATGCATAAAACAATGGCATAGACAAAGTATCCATTATCTGGTCAAAACGGTCTGCATATTCTACTCGTCCATCTTGTATCGCACGCGTTCTCATTTGTTTTTTAAACAAGTGCAATACATCAACCAAAGTTTTGATAACCTTTCCTACAGTTTGATCTTCGTTTTCCATAATAGTATTATTAAAAGTTCTCTTCAATGAATATTATTTCCTCACACATTTCGACCAACACTGGTGCTATTTCGTTTTTAGTATCATAATAAAACGTATTCGTTGTCTCCAATCCCTCTTTTATTCCTTCTGCAAATTGTTTTGCATTAGGAACAAACATCATTATGTACGTTGAGATGTCACTCCCGTTCATTTTCAAATCCTCAAACTTACCATAATGGTAATGAATGTAAAGATAAACAATGATGTACTGAAACATATGATAGGCAGCATATGTTTCCTCCCCCATTTTCCTTCCCTCTTCTTTTGTGACACGCACTGTCAGCATTTCACAATATTCATTAACCTTGTGAAACATTGACTCGTACTGTTCTTTTGTCCAAGGAGACTTTCGTCCCATATTAATACCTTCTGCCATGATTATTATTTTGGATTGCCTACTCTATTTGCAGTTTTCGGCTTTTCTGCTGCTGTCCGACCCGCAACAGCATTATACAAAAGAAGCGTGGGTCTGTATGTCTCACATTGTACTTGAAGGTCGTCGGAAACCTGAATTATCAAATGTAATAACAGCCCACGCTATAAGCGTGAAGCCATTATACAACCTTGATAATTCCACTTGAAAAGTTCCGACGTTCTCAAGTACAAGGAAGCATAACGCTTCTATTAATAAAAAACTTTCGGCATGAGCCTTTCGCTCAAAAACCGATTGCAAAGATACGACTTTTTTCTCATATAAATAAAAAAAAACAAGTATCAGCAAAAAGTTGTATCTTTGCAGCATGTTTTTGACATAGAATCCTACCGATAATGGAGATAGACAATCTTTTGGAATACAAAAAACGCAAGGACCTGCGCCAATGGCTGCAGGCACACCACACCGTAGCCACCCACTGCTGGGTAGCGACTTATCGTTCTCATGATTCCAAAGGCAAGAGCCTCCCCTACCATGAGGTGGTGGAGGAGGCACTTTGCTTTGGCTGGATAGACTCCACGCTCAAGCGGTTGCCCGACGGGCGGTTGGCCCAGCGGCTCTCGCCGCGCCGCAAAGGGAGCCACTGGACAGAGCTGAACCGCAAACGGGTCCGCAATCTCGGTGACCAAGGGCTGATGACTCCGGCCGGATGGGCTGCCTACCAAGCGGGATTAGCCCCAAACAATAGTTGACAATCAGTTCGCGGCCACTTGTTTCACTAGTCGTTGCCCAAGGGCAAAAGCGTTCTCCAAATCTTTGGGGAAATGTTCGTCACGATAGCGGCGCTTCTCCTCCTCGCTGAAATAGGTGAAGGCATAGCGCGAGTAGTCGGCAAACTGATAGGTGTTGCAGGCGTAGAGAGTCTCGCTGTGGCCGAAATTCTCTTCCAATTGCTTGGCGCAGGTGCCCAACAGCGTGGGATACTGCCACTCAGGCATGGCCTGCTCAGGGTTGTTCATAGTGAAAATCATGGCCGTCTGTTTCTCAATAATAGGACGGCGGCGTTGGCCCTGCTCGTCATAGTCATAGGTGAAGTTAGGAAACACCAGCCGTTCCATGAAGGCGCGTGTGGCCCCTGTGGGGTAGCTGAGGTAGACGGGCGAACCGATGACAATCACTTGGGCTTGGCGAGCCCTTTCCAGTATGGGTCGCAGAGAGTCCTTGATGGCACAAACCCCATCGGTCTTGGCATTCTTCAGCTTGCAGGCAAAGCAGCTGCGGCAGCCGTGGAAGTCGATGTCATAGAGATTTACGAATTCGGATACTTCAAGAAACGACCGAGAAGGAATAGTGACACTCAACCGATGATTTTCTCCAGCTGTTTGCGGGTGGCTTGCGGGAGCAGGTGCGAGAGATGTTCCATGATGCGCTGAAAGGATTCCTCTGGCGTGCGGGGGCAGTGGCAGGCCTCGCGGCCATAGAGCTGCTCGGGGGTGGTAAGGAGCGACCAGCCCCAGCCATAGGGATGGCCGTGTTTGTCATGGGGATAGACAAAATCTTCCGTCACCACCCAGCAGGCGGCCTGCAGACGAGAGACGTAGGCATCGAAACGGCTGCGCATCTTAGGACCAGTGAAACCACAGGCGGCACGCAACTCGCGCGTAATCATGCTGCGATTGGTGCGGAGGATGAGCAGGATGGTGTCCTCGATAGTGCCCTCCTCGGGTTTGGGGTGGCGGCTGCGCCGATAGTTGCAGAAATCGGGCCACCAGTCGAGGGTGATGAATCCGGCCTTGCCGGCAAAGAATTTGCCGTAGACACAATTGCCTTCTGTAACAATAGTCCCCTTCCATTTCCAAAGAGCCCATTCCCAACCGCCGTCGGGCAGAAGGTGATAGCGGCAGGAGGGGTCGACCAGTTCGTCGCCCGAAAAGCCTGAGATGCCGCAATCGAACAAAGGGAGAAATCCCATGTGCTGAATGGTGTCCATCATCTCGGGACAGTTAGTAACCTTTTCCATGGCTGGGCTATTGCTCGGGCACGACTGCAAAATAGTTGAGCGGCTCGGTCTCGCTGGCATTGATAAGGCTGTGGCTGTGGCCTTTGGGGCAGTAGTGCGCCTGACCGGGGGTGAGGGTTTCCTCGCCGTCGTCGTAGAGACAGCGGGCAAGGCCGCTGAGGATGTAGATAATCTCACTTGAGGTGTCGTGACAGTGATAGCCGATGGTGCAGCCGGGTTCCAGGGTACCAAGCATTATCTTGTTGGTGCCATCATACACTGTGCGGGTTTTGGTGACACCCTCGCCCCCTTTGAAATTGGGCAGGAGGGACAACTCAATGTTATTAAAATCGATAACCATTTTTTATGTGCATTTTGGAACTACAAAAATACATTTTTTTTTGACACAAATGATTATTGGTACCATATAGGTGGGTACGGAGGGTGGTGAAGACAGTAAAGAAGAACGTGGCAAATAATGCAGAGCCAACGGATTGCATCATTGGCCGAATTTTTTTTTTTGCAATCGAAATAAATGTAGTAACTTTGCATTTTGATTTTTACTGAAAGATATGCTACAGACAGACGACAACCCTCCCTCAATTCTAGCCCTTGCTTCCACGCAGGGACAGCCCGCTGAAAACATACCCAAAGATGAGTTTACCCAGACCCTTTTGGAGAGCGACAGCGTTTCTCGCGCGGTGAAAGATAGTCTCGCCAATATGGACCTAAATGATGTAAAAGGTCTTTTCACGGGTGAGAACACCCTGCTGAAAGATGCCATGGACTATGGCTTCCAGATGTTTATTGGATTTATCCCAAAACTCATCGGAGCCATCTTGATACTATGGATTGGGTTCAAATTCATTAAAATCATCAAGAAATCTATCAATCGAGTTCTTGAAAAACGTCAAGCCGAATCCAACATCAAGGGTTTCTTCTCATCGCTGATAGACGTACTGCTGAAGATACTCTTCATCATCATGGCCATGGACGTAATTGGCATCAAGGCCACCTCCTTCATCGCCATCCTTGGTGCCTTAGGCTTAGCCGTAGGTATGGCCTTGCAAGGTACCTTGCAGAACTTTGCCGGAGGTGTGATGATACTCATGCTGCACAACTTTAAGGTGGGCGACTATATCGAGACCGGCGAGTTCAAAGGCTACGTACGCGAAATACGCATTTTCAACACCACCATCCAACCCTTCAACGGCCGCAGCATTATTGTGCCTAACAGCGAACTGTCCAACAAGACCATCATCAACCACACCCGCGAACCTATGATACGCCTTGA
Organism: uncultured Bacteroidales bacterium; assembly: GCA_947168515.1. Taxonomy (GTDB): domain Bacteria; phylum Bacteroidota; class Bacteroidia; order Bacteroidales; family P3; genus Colimorpha. The sequence continues at coordinate 8,155 of CAMVMF010000069.1, read as the reverse complement.
TGCCGTGGCCAGCGTGGCCTACGGTACTGATCTTGACAAAGCCAAGGCAGTGCTGAAAGAAGTGGTGGACAACGACCCGCTGATACTTCACGAACCCAAAGCCCCGACCATAGCCGTCAAAGAGCTGGGCAGCAGTTCTGTCGACATTGCCTTGTGGCTGTGGGTGAAAGTGGAAGACTACTGGACCGTCTGGATGAGGCTGAACGAGAACATTTACAAGGCATTCTATGCCAACGACATCTCTATACCTTTCCCCCAATTGGATGTGCATCTCGACCCATCCTCGCCCAAAGCCCCCAAGCCTGCTTCATCAGAGATCTCTCATATACCCGATATTGAATCCATGCCCATGAATAAAGCCTAACTGAAATGAAAAAGATAACCTATTTGCTTTTCTCTCTGTTGTTCCTTGCTCCAATGGCAAAGGCTCAACATGTCGAGGCCCATCTCTCCGACTCGGCCTATGCCAGCGTGCTGACTTGCGGGCCAGGAGAGGAGTTCTACAGTTCTTTTGGACATAGTGCTTTACGTATTTGCGATTCCACCATCGGCATCGACATGGTATACAATTATGGCACTTTCGATTTCGGTATGCCTCACTTTTATTGGAACTTTGCCTGTGGCCGACTAAACTACTGCTTAAGTCGCACATCTTACGATAATTTCTTATTCGAGTATGCCTATGAAGGACGTGCCGTATGGGAACAGAAGCTGCGCATTAGCAATCAAGAGTTGAACAACCTATTTGTGCTGTTAGAGAACAACTACCTGCCACAGTACCGCTACTATTGGTACGACTTTTTCCGCGACAACTGCGCCACAAGGGTACGCGATATGGTGGTCAACTGCCTGAACCATCGCAAGCTGGGAGTCGAGACTGTGACCGACACCAATATGAGCTACCGAGATATGGTGTACAAGAGTACCGAAGGAAACCTGCTTTGGTGGCGGTTAGGTGTGGACATTGCCTTGGGCCAACGGTGCGACATACGGTGCAGCAACTACGAGTATATGTTCCACCCCATAGAAATGATGCAGCTGTTTGATACCATGTGTGCTAGCGACACACACCAACCGTTGGTGGACAAGGCTCAGGTGGTGCTGGTCGAAACTCGCCAGCCTGCCCCTAAAAGCCTCTCTCCCACCCTGGTATTCTGGATTCTGTTCATTGTGGTGCTGATACTTACCCTTATGGAATGGAAAAAAAGATGGAAGATGGGGTGGTTGGATGCCATTCTATTTGGACTGGCCTTTGCAGTATCAGTGCTGGTTATCTTCCTGTGGTTCTTTACAGACCACTACTGCACCAAGCCTAATTTGAACATTTTGTGGGCATCGCCACTGTTCATCTATTTTGCCATAGCACAGCGCAAGAGCAAATCGTGGCTTATCTGCATCCAGCTAGTGATGCTCATGGCTGCCATGGTCATGACTATCGGACCGCTGCCACAGCAGCTCAATGTAGCCATTTTACCCATTGCACTGACATTGGTATGCAGGCTGTTGAGTGATTTGAAGACAAGATATTGAGAATCGACTAGAAAGAAACCTATTCAACCCCACAAAGTATGAGCCAAGTATACTTTGTGGGGTTGCCTTATAAAGGTTGCCGTTCCAGAACGGTAAACAAAGGGAGAAAGGATATAAAAGTCAGCCTGATGACGTATAGGTTAAACTATACCGTTTCTTGAAATATCATTTGCGTTGAGGGCCTGTGTAGTTCTGAATGCCGGCATTTATTGGATTCGCACCCGAGGGTCGAGCAGACCATAAAGTATGTCGGTAACTATGTTGATAACGATGAGAAGGACACAGATGAACAAGATGGAACCCATGACCACGGGAAAGTCGTACTTGTCGAGACCATCTACAATGACGATACCCATACCCTTCCAATCAAAGACATACTCCACAAAGACTGCACCCGCCAACAAACCCGCCAGCCAACCCGATGCCGAAGTCACCACAGGGTTCATGGCATTGCGTAGGGCGTGGTGGAAAACGACCTTACGAAAGGGCAGTCCCTTGGCACGGGCAGTACGAATATAGTCCTGTGAGAGAGCCTCCAGCATACTGTTCTTGGTGAGCTGTGTGAGGGTGGCCAATGGACGTATCCCCAAAGTGAATGCTGGTAGGATCATATTTTTCAGGTCAAGGTATTCCCCTGTTCCATAGTCGTCTACGGTGTATAGGTTGCCGAACATATTGAGGTGGGTATAGTCCGCCAGCACATAGGCAAAAAACCAGGCTATGAGTATGGCGGCAAAGAATGAGGGCAACGACATACCCAAGGTAGAAAGAACCAAGGTGAGCCGGTCGACCCAACTGTCTTTGTAAAGAGCTGAAAGGATGCCTAAGAGGATACCCAACACCAAGGCGAAAGAAAGAGCAACCACAGCAAGCAGGGCCGTCTGAGGGAAGGCGGTGGCAATGATTTCGGACACCTTACGTTTTGACTGATAGCTGCGCCGGAGATAAGGAGCCTTAAGCACCACAGAGGTACTGCCAACGGTGAGCAGCGTAGTATAGGGGGCGTATTTGTCGTTGGAGAGGTAGAAATAATTGTCGGGGTCGATGTTGTTGTGGAATGAAATGGGTAAGAGGTCGTTAAGGTAGTTGAGATATTGCATGCCTACCGGCTTATCACGGCCAAGGTCTTTGTTAATGATAGCAATGCTTTCCTCGTCAGCCCGCTGACCCAGCATCATGCGTGCAGGGTCGCCAGGCAAGATGTTGAAAAGGAAAAACACTAACGTCACCACTCCTAGCAGCACCAGGAGTCCATACATCAGCCGTTTTATGGTATAACGCAACATCGTTTTCTCTCTTAGCTTTTTATCATTTCTTTGGCCAGATTCATTTAAGGCTATATATTCTTTGCCACTGGCTTTTGCAACACGTTTATCGCAATCCTCTCACCACAGATTTTTTGGCAACAAAGTCTTTTAGGTAGTAGGGTTCGAAATAAGCCACATCCTCTACATGGTTGTCACGCAATTTCTGCAAAGCTACAGGCAACATTCCGGCAGCCGAAATCAGAAAGTCTGATGCATATCGTGCATTGGGATGAACCCCCAGAATGTCGCGTGTCTTTTCAGCTCCATCGCCAAAAAAGACGACCTCACTTTGAGCAAGGTAGGTGTCGTATATGCCGCTTACGATAATGTCGGCATCAACCGGCTTAACTTCGCCCTGACGGCTGTATATTGCTGTGTAACACTCCATCCGCCTAGCATCAATCATGGGGCAGACAAAACCATGATAGCCGGGGTGAGCCGTATAATATTGTGTCGCCATACCTTGCAGGGTAGGAACTGACAGAAGCGGTTTTTCCAATGCATAGCATAGCCCTTTGGCAGTGCTTACGCCAATACGCAACCCGGTGTAGCTTCCTGGGCCACTAGACACACAGACGGCATCCAACTGTGCAGGACGTATGCCGTTCTGCTTAAAGATTTGGTCAATAAAGGGTGAGAGTTTAGACGAATGAACATTCTGTTCTGAAGAATGCAGCTCGGCAATAATCTTATCATCGCTAGCAAGAGCAACAGAACAAACGGGAGTGGCAGTTTCGATTAGAAGCAATAGAGACATGATTTATATCAAGTTACAATAGTCAACTTAAAGAAAAGAATAAATATTATCGCATATCAATAACCTCTATGCCAGGATTGGCTTTGGCGTCGAAAACAAAGTCTGAGTCGGAAGCAGTGGCTTGCTTGAAATTAGACACTTTATACTCACTGCGGGAGGAGTCGTAGTTATGCTGTTCGAGCTTCTTCAATTGGCCACTTTTGTCGATATAAAGACGGACCTTGTGGTAGCTGCGTCCTTTGTTGGGCTGGAGGTCGATGACGGAGGTGCCGTCTTTTTCCTCACGAATGAACTTGGCGCGATAGTTCTTGCTATAATTGGCCAGCAGACGCGCTGGATTGGTCAAGTCGTCGTCGCTGTCGGCAATGGGCGAAACCACCACCTCTTTGGCCTGTTTGTTTACTTGCCAGACCGACTTGCCGTCGCAGTATATTTCTAGGCTGCCAGCCTTCACGCGGTAGCGCGGAGCATTGTACAGTACATCGGCATTCTGACGGAATGTCTCTTTCTTGTTGGCATCATAGTTGACCACAGTGACGGTAAACGCAACCGTACCTGACATCTTAGCAGAAGCTTTCTTGATGATGTTGGAGGCATTCACGTCAACGGTGCCATTAGCCGTATGGGTGAGCTGGGCGTATGACGCCGACATGAAAACTAATGCGATGATGATAATAGAAAGTGTCTTTTTCATAGTTCTATATTTTAAGGTAAGTTCTATTAATCAAGAATTACAGAATCTAGTATCTTGAAAACAGATTACTACTCAATACTTTGCAATTCTATGATTTTCGTATTTTTCGTATTTTTAGATGTTCTTTTAATGCAGGTTTTGGCCAATGATGTTCATAAACTCCTCGCGGGTCTTGGGGTCTTTGATGAAGGCACCGGTAAAATCGCTCGTGGTGGTGACGCTGTTTTGTTTCTGCACGCCGCGCATGGACATACACATGTGTTGCGCCTCGATGACCACAGCTACTCCCAGGGGGTTGAGGGTGTTCTGTATGCAATCTTTTATCTGGCGGGTGAGGCGTTCTTGCACCTGCAGGCGGCGGGCATAGGCATCCACAATGCGCGGTATCTTGCTCAGTCCCACAATAGTGCCGTTGGGGATATAGGCCACATGGGCTTTACCCACAAAGGGGACCATGTGGTGTTCACAAAGTGAGTATAGTTCTATGTTCTTGACCACCACCATCTGTTTATAGTCCTCGTGGAAGAGAGCGGAGCGTAAAATCTCCTCTGGGTCAAGGTCGTAGCCATTGGTGAAGAACAACATAGCCTTGGCAATGCGTTCCGGAGATTTTTGCAGTCCCTCGCGGTCGGGGTCTTCACCTAGCAGGCGGAGTATCTCTCTGTAGTGCTTGGCCATTTCAGCCACACATGCTTCGTCGTATTGGTCTATTTTTAGATAACCCTTTTCTGTTTCGCACATAATCTGGTGTTTTTGTATTGAGAATTTGAGTTTAATCGGATAAGGAAAAGCGTAAAAAGTCTAATCAATAAACACTCTTACTATTTTTCTCAACTCCTTTTCTGTCGTTTTCTTTGTTATTCTATGCTTAATAATAGTCCTTTCAGGTACTCCCCTTCTGGATGAAAAATACTGACGGGATGGTCCATGGCGTGCGGCAGTTGTCGCACAATACGCACCTTTCGGTGGGCATTGGCGGCAGCAGTAAAACACATGGTCTGGAAATCGTCACGGCTGACAGCCTGCGAGCAGCTGAAGGTAAAAAGAAGTCCGCCAGGGCGGATTTTTTCCATTGCCTTTTGATTGATATTGCGGTAGCCCTTGAGACCTTGTTGCAGGTTGCGGTGGTTCTTGGCAAAAGCGGGAGGGTCCAGAATAATGATATCAAACGCATCACTGGCCGTGTCGAGGTACTGCAGCACGTCGGCCACCACTCCTTTGTGGGGAGCCTCAGCGCCGTAGTTGAGCATTACATTCCGGTTGCATAGTTCAATAGCCTTCTTGCTGATATCCACAGTCTCCACATAGCTGGCACCCCCTTTGAGGGCACCCAGGCTGAAACCGCCTGTGTAGCCAAAGCAGTTGAGAACGCGGTGTCCGTGCGAAAGGGTGGAGACCAAATGGCGGTTCTCACGCTGGTCAACAAAGAAGCCCGTTTTCTGCCCCTCGAAGAAATTAATGAACAGCCTATTTCCATCTTCGCATATTTCCCATTCAGCGGGTTCTTCACCCCAAATGTATCCATCCTCTACCCCACCTCCAGGCAGCGTGGAAGAACTTTTGTCGAAAATAGAAACCAACGGGAGCTCCGCAGCAAAAAGTTCTGCCAGAAGAGGAAAAGTTCGGTGCATGCCCACGCTATGAGCCTGCAGTACGAGCACACCGTTATATAAATCGGCCACCAGCCCGGGCAGGAAATCGCCTTCGGCATGCACTAAGCGGAAAACATTGGTATTGTCGAGGTCGAAAAAGCCAAGGCGGCGACGGTAAGCTATCGCTTGGTGCACGCGTTCGCGCCAAAACTCGGGATGCTGTTCGGGGTCTACATCGGGTGTGTCAAAACTAAGCACCTTGCAAACGATGCTCTCATCCTGATAATGTCCCGCTGCCAGCCACTGCCCATCAGAGCCATAGACGTCCACAATGTCACCATCCTTTGGGTTCCCGACGCATTTCCGTACAGCCCCAGAGAAAATCCAAGGGTGGCGGCGGAAGACTGCCTTTTCCTTGCCGGAGGCCAAAAACAATGCAGGACGGTTCACTTCTTGAGATTTTTTATCGTTTCAGCTGGGTCCGCTGAGCTGAAGACCGCACTGCCGGCCACCAGCACGTCGGCCCCGGCCTCAAACAACAGCGGGGCATTGTCGACATTCACACCACCGTCCACCTCGATAAGGCAGTCGGGGTTCTTGTGGGCAATAAGATCGCGCAATTGGCGTACCTTGTTGTAGGTGTTTGCTATGAATTTCTGACCGCCGAATCCGGGATTGACAGACATGAGCAGCACTACGTCGCACAGCTGTACGGAGTCTTCCAGCAGAGCCACAGAAGTGGCGGGATTGAGCACCACGCCGCATTTCATGCCGGCATCCTTAATGGCATGGAGTGTCCTGTCAAGATGGGTGCATGCCTCATAGTGGACCGTGAGGATGTCAGCACCCGCCTCTTTGAAGTCAGTCACATAACGCCCCGGATCCATAATCATCAGATGCACGTCCAACGGCTTGCGGGCATACTTCTTGATATGTTTGATGACAGGCTGTCCAAAGCTGATGTTAGGCACGAAAATGCCGTCCATCACATCTACATGCAGCCAGTCGCACTCGCTGGCATTCAGCATCTCTATATCGTGCTGAAGGTTGCCGAAATTGGCAGACAATAGTGAAGGGGATATTAGTTTCATTATAGTTAAGTTCTATTAATCAAGAATTACAGAAATGACCATCCGCATTGCACCGAAGAAGCCTCGGAGAGGCTTAATCTCAATAACCCCATACAAGAAAATCTCCGATTTTCGCAGTGTGGGGATTGGAATCAACCCCATAAGTGCGTCTCGGAGAGACGCGATTTCATATTTCGGACGATAGCGGATAATCATTTTCGTTTTTTAAGATGTTCTCTATAGTTTAAGTTTCTCAAAATTACGGCCATAGACACCCTGTGTCTTCGTGACGGAAATAAATGCATTCTGGTCAATCCGGTGGATTATCTGCATCACATGGGGCTTGTCCGTCTTGTGCACCATCACCAGCAACACCGGACGTTCCTGCTGACTGTAGCAGCCCTTGGCATCGACGAGGGTGGCTCCACGCCCCACCTCGGTGGTGATGGCATCGCCTATCTCGTTGTTTTTCTCCGAAAAGACCATCACCTGATACGATTGTTTGTTGCCATCTAATATCATATCAAGCACATAAGTCATAGTAACCATGACAATATAGCCGAAGACCACATTCTCGATTTTATGGGAGACAAAGAAAGAACTGCCAATGATGAAAATGTCTAGATACATAATCACCTTACCCGGAGAGATATTGTAGTACTTACTAAGAATCAAGGCTATAATGTCGGTACCACCAGAGTTGGCTCCACGGGAGAAGGTGATGCCGATGCCAGCACCGCACAAAGCGCCACCAATGATGGCACACATGAACCCTCCAAACTGGCTGACATCAAAAAGGGTTTCGACATGAAGCACCTGTTGCCAAAGAATGAAGCCGAGGGACGACATCACAATGCCATAGATGGTGTTGGCACCAAATTTCGAACCCAGAAACTTAAATCCGAACAGCACCAGGATTGTATTAATAATCAAGCTCATCACACCGATAGGAATCTTAATTCCCACAGCATAGAAAAGAACCGAACAGATGCCGCTAACCCCGCCACCAACAATCCTAGCAGGCAGCATCACTGCCGACCACGCAAAGGTGTATAGCAGAATGCCGAAAGTAATGATAACGTACGAGAGTATTATCTGATGTTTCTTCTTAAATATTTGCATAGCCTTTTTAGTTTGTAATTATTGTTGGGGGACTTCTAAAAATTCGTTTGTTTTCAACAGACGTTTTCTCGCCTCAGCATATG
>CAMVMF010000068.1 GCA_947168515.1 uncultured Bacteroidales bacterium | reverse complement strand
CGTGTTCAAAAGACATTAATAGAAGTCCCCATTATAGATTTCGTATTTTTCGTGTTTTTAGATGTTCCCCTTTTTTTACACTTCGGCGATGTGGGTGGCAAAGAGGGGCATTGCTTGCCATGTGACTAAGGCAGATATGAATGCCGCGATGCTAGCGGTAAAGTGAGCGCACGCTGGACAAAGCCATTATAATCCGATAATGGTAAAGGAGGGCTTGTAGTGTAATTTTTCTGTTCATATTGAATTTTTTTTTTAGTTATTGTTTTTTTATCTAAACACTGTTAATGAAATGTGCAACTGACTGTTGATGAATGGTCTGAAGAGCCTGTCGTAAGTTTCGATAACCGTTTGTTCCCTAGTACTGAAGTAAATCGTTTGTGGTTGCAAAGATACATAAAAAAAATGATTCAATGCGTAAATATTTCATTTTTTTTTAGAAAAATAATGAATCGTGGACGTGTCGCACACCTTGTCGGAAAACAAGTAGGTGGGTGAAATGACGTGTAGGAGGTTTTGCATAAATCGCATATATACTGATATTTGCACAGTGTGTAGGCGTCTGGCTAGGTGTCTGTAGGCAAAGCCTACGGCAATATCTGTGGTTGCCCTTGCAGTGCATTTTTTTTTTGCCGTAGCCATAGGAGATAACGATAAGGGTTCTGCGTGGCAATTCATAGAGGTGTTCCAACGAGTGGAACGGGCTGCCCCATGATTGCCTACCCGTAGTGGACCGGCGAGCCTAGTATCAAGAAAAACAAACAGTGGGGCCCGAGCTCCCAATCCTGCGGTGGCACCAAGGCGGTATGACATAAGAAGAAAGACGATTTTTTTTTTTGTGACTATGGGAAAAAAATTGTAACTTTGCTGAGTCGTTATGCGGTTGGATTGTATATTAAATGGTTGATTTTTAGTGCATAATGCTACTCGGCAATTGTTTTGACCGGCATAGTTAAGAATTTAAAAATAGTAACATTATAAACAATTATTATGAAACCAATCAAATTTGTATCGGCTGACGAGGCCGTTAAGGTTGTCAAGAGTGGCGACCATGTCCATTTCAGCAGTGTTTCTGCTTATCCCGTTATCTTGGGAGAGGCCTTGGCACGTCGTGGTGACTCTGGGGAACTGAAGGATGTCCGCATCCACCATCTCCATACCGAAGGAGATGCCCCTTATACACATGAGAAGTATAATGGCGTTTTCTTCACTCAGTCGTTCTTTGTAGGAGCCAATGTCCGTAAGGACACTCAGTCCGGTTGGGCAGACTATATCCCCGTTTTCCTCCGCGAGACGCAGAAACTCTATCGTAGCGGTGTGCTGCCTTGCGATGTGGCCATGATTCAGGTTTCCATGGTGGATAAGCATGGCTATGTCTCTTTAGGTACCTCTGTCGATGCCACCTTGGCCGCCGTGGAGTGTGCCAAGACCGTCATCGCCGTCATGAATCCCAATGTGCCGCGTGCCTGGGGCAATGCCATCATCCCGGCCGATGCCGTGGACATCTGGGTGGAAGACGACACCCCCCTCACGCCTGCCAAACCCGCCGAGCCCAACGAGGTGGATCTCAAGATTGGCGAACATGTGGCCGAGCTGGTCGAGGACGGAGCATGCCTGCAGATGGGCATCGGCGCCATACCCAATGCTGTTCTCGCCCGCTTGGGCAATCACAAGAACCTGGGTGTGCATACCGAGATGTTCAGCGACGGGCTGCTGCCTCTCATCAAGAGCGGTGTGGTCAACGGCCTGAACAAGAAGTACCGTCGTGGCCGTATTGTGAGCACCTTCCTGATGGGTACCAAAGAACTCTACGACTTTATCGATGACAACCCCGGCATATACATGACCGACGTGAAATACTCCAACGACCCACAGGTTATTGGCAAGAACCCCAAGGTCTGCGCCATCAACAGCGCCCTGCAGATTGACCTCACGGGACAGGTCTGCGCCGACTCCATCGGCACCAAGTTCTACAGCGGTGTGGGCGGCCAGATAGACTTTGTGGACGGTGCCAACCTCAGCGAGGGTGGCAAGGCCATCATCGCCATGCCGTCCATCACTGCCAAGGGCATCAGCAAGATTGCGCCCACATTGACCCTCGGTGCCGGCGTGGTCACCACCCGCAACCACATCCACTATGTGGTTACCGAGAACGGAGCCGTGGACCTCTACGGCAAGAGCCTGCAGGAGCGCGCCAAGCTGCTCATCAAGGTTGCCCACCCCAGTGCCCAAGAGGAACTGGATAGGGCCGCCTTTGAACGCTTCGGACCTCACTATACCGCTGTGAACGTCTGACAGATGTAATTCTGTCGCATTTTTTTGTGGGGTGGCACTGCATAGGTCAGTGCCACCCTTTCTTTTCGTCCTCGCTCGCCACGGCAACCATTTGCTGTCAGCCTACGCGCGAGACGTTTCCCGGCTTCCTCAGTCTCTCCCCGTATTCTTTTTTCCCTCCCCCATATCTATGCTGTGTCCCCCATGGTTCCGCTGCCTACTTATAGTCCAACTTATTTGCTATAATCTAGCTATATGGAATGGAGGACAGCACGGGGAGGCGTGTGTGTGCCTTTTGGGAGGGGTGGCTGTGGGAGAGAGGCAGCGCTGCCGAGGCACAACAATATGAGAGCAGTAGGGGTGGTGCAAAAAAGAAAGTACCGCAGCGGGTGGACCCTGCGGTACTTTGCTATGGTGTGGAGGCGTGTGCCTTACTTGCCGATAGTGATTTCTATGCGGCGGTTCTTAGCACGGCCTTCCTTGGTGCTGTTGGGAGCAATGGGGTTGTTCTCTCCCCGGCCGAAGGCCTTGATGCGGCTTTCGGAGATGCCCTTGCCAACAAGCATTTTCTTGATGTTCTCGGCACGGCGCTTGGAGAGGTTCATGTTGGCCACATCGTTGCCCACATTGTCGGTGTATCCGGTAACGGTTACCATGATCTCGGGATGTCTGTCCATGATGTCCTTGAGGTTGTCCCAAGAGTCTTCGTTGAGCTGGCCGAAGATAGGCATATCCTTGCCGGTCTCGAAATAGGCGGTGTCGCTAAATCCGGCGACGAAGGCAGCCTCTTCGCGGGCTTTCTGTTCGGCCTTAGCGCGTGCGCGGGCTTCGGCCTCGGCCTTGGCGCGGGCTTCGGCCTCTGCTTTGGCGCGAGCCTCGGCCTCGGCCTTGGCTTTGGCCAGTGCCTCAGCCTCTGCTTTGGCGCGGGCTTCGGCCTCTGCCTTGGTACGGGCGAGGGCCTCGGCTTCTGCCTTGGCTCTGTCGGCTTCTGCCTTGACCTTCTCGGCCTCGGCTTTCAGCTTAGCCAGTTCGGCAGCATGGACGGCGGCCAGGGAGTCTGCTTCGGCCTTGGCGCGAGCCTCGGCCTCGGCTTTGGCCTTGGCGGCAGCCTCTTGGCGGGCTTTCAGCTCGGCAGCCTGGCGGGCGGCCTCGGCAGCCTCGGCAGCAGCTATGGAGTCGGCGCGGGCCTGGGCGGCAGCAGCCAGGTCGGCGGCCTCTTTCTCACGCCAGTCGACATCCTTGCCCATGCCGAAACGCAGACCTATCTTGATACCTATTTCGAGGGGGTTGACCTTGTCGGTGCGGTCGGAGGCAAGAACGCCGCGGTAGTCATATACTCCTTGATACTCGTTGTATTCGAACAACGGACGGGCACTGCCTGCCGAAGTGGAGATATTGCTGGGGGAGTAGTTGCCATAGGCTCCCACGTAAAGGCCTGTACCTTCGGTGAGGTTGAACACAAAGCCCAGGTCGGCTAGCAGGCCCACATAGAATTTCTTTACCTGCAGGTCGCCAGTCTCGTCCTGTGAAGTGTAGGCACCTAGGAGATGTCCGTCGGCACCGTCGCGGTAGGTGACGTTGGTGCGGCTCATGTAGGCTTCGCGTGTGTACTGGCCGCTCAGCATGCGGTATTTGCCATAGAGGGGCATGTCGAGGGTGGCACCCAGGCCCATCTGGAATGCGGCCTTGTAGTTGATGGGGGCGCGGAGGATGAGCTGTAGCGGGATGCTGACGGGCACGATGGACTGCTTTTCTTTCCAGTTGTAGAGATGGGTGCTGACCCTGTCGGCCGCATAAATGGCACCGGGGAGCATCACGTTGGTCTGCTCGATGGCATAATTATAGGTGGAACGGCCGTTGAGGCATCCGGCCTGCACACCCACACCGATTCCAAAGTAGTGGTTGAACATAAGCTGGTATTGGGCCTCAAGGAGTCCGCCGAAACCTAGGGTGTGCTCTCCGTCTGCTGGGGCATATTGGAGGCTGTGGACACCGCCGCCCAAATTGAGCTGCAGGTTGGAGATATGGTCGACCGACTGGGCCGAGGCTGTGGCCAGAGAGGCCAGCAGCAAGAGTGTTGTTACTATTTTTTTCATTATATCTGTGTTTTTTATTTAATTCCTGAATTCTGATTTCTGTAGTCTTGGTAGCCTTAAAGTCCGGCTTTGGTCTTGCTCTTGTTGTATGTGTGGCCACGTGGCCCGACTCAATAGGACCCATACAGGGCTGCTTCTGCGGTTAGTTTTTGCAGCGTTCGGAATTCAGCATATCCATATAAGCTGCCCTTTGTAGAGGGCATTGCCGTGGTTGTTTGTTATAGTTTGATGGTTTTGGCCGTGACATCGTCGACATTGATCAGGTAGGTCCCTTGGGGCAGGGCGCTCATGTCGAGGGTGAAGGTGCGACCGGTGAAGGTCTTGCTGAGGACTTCGGTGCCATAGCTATTGTATACACGGAGCAGGTGGGTCTCATTCTCAAACAGGCCTTGTAGCTTCACTTGGGCTTGGTTGACAACGGGGCTGGGGTTGACATGGACCACCTGGCGCGGGGAGGAGACCACATGCATGCTCTCGTCCCAAGGACAAATGAGGTTCTCGTCGGCTGTGCCGCTATTGACTAGAACGTAGTAGGAACCGGTGAGGCCGCCCTTTTCTTGGTGATAGGGTTTGGTCTCGTTGATTAGTTGGTTGTTGTGGTACCACTTGTAGGTGCTGAACCGGTTGGGCTGGTTGTCCAAGCGGCCGCTGTTGTCGATGCTGAGGACATCATCGAAGACCTGTACCAGATACTGGTTGGTGAGGTTGATGGTGAAGGGGGTAGCATAAGTGTTGGTGACTATGCCAGCGAGGTTGATGAAGGTGATGTCCACCTGATAGGTGCCACCATTGCAGTTGGCCGGTACGGAAAAAGCAATGACCGAGTCGGTGGGAGTGCAGGGGGTCCAGTTTTGGTTCTGGAAACCTTGTGCCAACGCTTCGTCGGAGAACGTCATCATATAAGCAACGGGATGGCCTGAGATCAGTCGATAGGCTAGTTTGACAGAATCACCCTCGCAGTAGCCACTGACCAGGGTGTTGAATGCATTGCCGCTGGTGGTGTCGAAGACGGTGGGCATGATGATGATGCCCGTAAGCGTGGTGTCGGCAGGGGCTCGGTAGTTGTTGGCCTTGGGACCGGCAAGGTCAAAATGAACGGTGATGGTTTTGTGGAGACCCACTTCGGCATCGTCGTAGGTGGCCGTGGTGTTGACCTCTACGGAGTCGAGACCCACAAGATTGAGGGGGGTGGCAGGGGTGAGGACGGCTGCGGAGTTGGTGCCATCGTACTCCTTGATGGTCTTGATTTGGGGATACTCGATCTGCAGGTCGAGCTTGTTGATGTTTCCCATGAGGTGGTCCACGGTGTCGTTGATGACGTAGTTGCTACCTTGTGGGCCAGAGGTCAGGAATGAAATGCTGAGGGGGAACATCAGGCCACCGGTGAAGTTGGGTGTGGTGGAGCTGACCACAGCGGTGTGGTAGACGGTGTCGCCTGTCAGCACATTGTCGGCATCGATAGTGCCGTGGTTGGTGACGGTGAACAGGGTGGTGCCGTCATAGGTCTTAGAGTTCACGGCCTGTACGCCGGAGGCATAGATGGTACGGGGCAAGACGATGCCGTACAGGGTGTCGCTGACGGGGGGCGCATAGTTGCTGGCAGCAGGACCATTGATGGAATACTGCATGGCCACAGGACTTTGTAGACCTGCATTGCCGGTGATGTAAGCACAACTGATGTTTACGGATACAAGACCTGAGTCAGAGGCTACGAGGTTGGTCAGTTGGCCAACGGTGTCGATGCTGGCGCCCAGATTGTGGTCGTAGACCTTAGGGACGATTCGGGTGGGGGTGATGCCAAGGGGGCGCACCACAATGTCGGCAGTGGTGGTATCGTTTTTGGCAACATAGCGGTCGGCCTGAGGCCCCCCAAGGATGTAGCTGATGCATACGGTTTTGTTGGACCCGACCATGGCACTGCTGTAGTATGCATAGGTCTCGGCGATGAAGACGGTATCTCCGGGTGCTACATTGGTGAGAGTGCCCGGAATGGCGGCGGCGAGAATGGTACCGTCGTAAACTTTGGAAGAGGGGATCTGTGTGCCGAGGACGGTGAGGGTGTCCTGCGACCATGCTACCGCACTAGACAGGCACAGAAAACTGGCTAAAAGAAAGACTCTTTTGAACCAAAGGACATTAATGAAAGCATTTTTTTGTACCATAACTTGTTGTATTTATTTTAATTATATTTTATAATCACAATTAATGCCATTATGCAAAAATACAATTTTTTTTTAATGCGTGCCATTCATTTATAAAAAAACTGCCCTCTTCAATGAGAGGACAGTTTTTTAGCAGATGGATGTTGGCTAAATGCCATTTGATTTTATTGGACAACCATACGGCGCAGCACACGGGTGCCGTTTCCAGCAAACACAACATTGTATATGCCGGCAGCCAGCTTGTCGGTGCGGATGGTGAAGACAATGCTTCCCGCGGTGTTGAGATGGGTGGTGTGGACCGTGCGACCCATGTTGTCGTATATGGTCACTTGATAGTTGCCACCGTTGCCGAGGTTGATGTTGATGTTGGCCTGCTCGTGGGCGGGGTTGGGGTAGAACTGGCCGAAGTTTTGATTGTGAGCCGTCTGGTCGATGCCGAGGACCACTTCGGGCGTAGTGCTGGTGTCGCGAGAGGTGCGTTGGGCATCAAAGACGAAGGTGATGTCGGTCTCAGGACGTGGCTCGGTGGAGAAATCGTACCGTGCGCTGTCCAAGGCTTCCTCTTGACCATTGTAGTAGAAGCTGTAGTAACCTCCCTGATGTGCGGTCATGGGCTTGGTGATGGTCTTGCCGTTCTGGCTGGTGGCGCTGAGGAAGTACTCGACGGTGACCAGCGTGTCGCGAAGGGTGGCAACGGTGTCGACGAGGTAGGTGGTGTCGTAGCTGTAGGTGTAGTTGTAGCTGTAGGTGGTGTCGTAGGTGACGACAGAGTCGACCACGGTGGAGTCGATGACGGTGATGGTGTCGGTGTGGATGAGGGTGCTGTCGACCTGGGTGTAGGGCATATAGTTGGTGTCGACCACGCGTTCGTTGATGCTGCTAGTGGGCAGTAGGCTGGAGAACTTGTTGCCGTTGGCGGTGAGGCTGACAGTGTTCCACTCGCCACCATTGATGCGGTAGATGGCCTCGGCGTGGGCAATGCCGCTGCGGTTGGTGATGATGGCGCTGACCGGAATGTCGTTGCCGCGCATGTCGTTGGCCTGGCCTACGATGGATTTGTGCAGGATGCGGACGGGGTTGTCGGCCGGGATCTGTTTGGTGACACAGTGGATGGCACCACCCGAACCGTCGAAATCACGCACGTCGACAGGGTAGATGGTGTAGCCGGGGTAGGCGGCCTTGAGTTTCTCGATGTTGGCCTTGTCCCAGGCGGCACTGGGTTGTCCGTTCACCACTTGGGAGAAGCAGGGCTGGAGAATCAGGTCGTTGACGAAAGTGTGGTTGCTGTAGGTGCGGGTGTATTCGCTGTTGTACTCGGTCTGATTGGAGAAGTTGGCACCATTGTCCTTGCTGGGGAACGGGATGTTGGTGCTGTAGTAGGGACGGTCGAAAATGCTGGTGTAGGAACAGAGCGAGTCCATGTTGCGGGCTCCGGTGCGGTAGTCGGTCCAAGATCTGTAGTTGTCGGGCATGACAGAGAAGACAAAGCCGTTCTCCTCCACCATATCGGCATAGAGGTCGATATGGCCGGTGCCTCCGTCATATTGGTAGGCAGGCAGGATGTGGGTCTCGCGCTGACCGAGAAGGCTGGCAAGGGCGTTCTTGGTTTGGGTGCGCGTAAGGCTCCTCTTGTTGATGTAGTGGATAGTCGAGGTGTGGACACCGTCCCAAGTGATCTGGCCGTACATGTCGGAGTTGTTGGAGTAGATGGCGTCGCTGCTGAGCAGGAATCCGGCTCCGTCAACCAGGCAGTTGCCGCCTTCCCACTCGATGGTGTTGATGTAGTTGGGTATGTTCATCTGCCGGTAGATGAGCGAAGGCAGCGAGTCGTCGAGGGCACGGCCGGGGTAGTACTCGAAATCCATCATGGCCACGCTGTCTTGGTCGCCATAGTAGAAGCAGATGGGGCCGCAGTCGCGATACCAGAAGGAGTTGCCGGGGCCGACAATGAAACGGATGCTGTCGTGGCGGAGGTTGAGGCGGGCCAGGGTGCGGAGCACCTTGGCGGTGTCTTGCTCTTTCTCCACGCGCACCCAGGCTTCGGCATGGCCTTTCTGGATGCCGTCCATCAGGTAGAAGAACACGCGGCCGAAGCTGCTGACGGTGTCCATGGTGGAGGTGTAGGGGCCATAAGTGTTCATGGTCACCCATCCGTTGGTGGAGCTATAGCGGTAGTATTCGGCCACGCCAGTGACGATGGGGTCGGCCATATAATAGCCACTGCCCAGGTTGGTGTCAGGCATGTAGGAGTAGCTGGGGGTGACCACGATGGCCTTCACCTCTTCCCATTCGCCGGGGAACCATACGCGGTCTTCGGGGAGGGCTTTGGCGTCGTTGTTGTTGGATTTGGTGGCTGCTGCTTCGCCCAGTGGGAGGTTGGACTTGGCGGCTTGGAGGGAGATGTCGCGTTTCTGTTTCAGGTTGCGCCATTCCTTCATCATTTGGCTGTCATGGCTGACTTGCTGTGCCATGCCGGTAAAGGCCATGGCAAGAGCCATGAGGCTGAGAAAGATTTTTTTCATTAGATTTTTTTTTGTGTCACAGTCCATGAAAACCGATACGCGGTCAGAGACGAATGATAGCAAACGTTTTTTGTTAGGCTTTCATCTGCTCTCGCCGCGGATCGGCTTTGCTGATGTCGGTGACTTTGAATAAAATGTAAAAGGATAGACTATCGTTTTTTCAGACCGAGGATTTCGCGGGCCTCGTCGCTGTTGGCTACCTGGCGGCCCAGGAGTTTGGCCATGCGGACCACCTTGTCGACCAGCTCGCCGTTGCTCTTGGCCAGGACGCCGCGCTCGATGTAGAGGTTGTCCTCGAAGCCCACGCGCACGTTGCCGCCCATGACGATGGTGGGAGCGGCCAGGGTGAAGGCGTTGCGGCCGATGCCGGTGGCGGTCCAGGTGCTGCCGGCGGGGATGTTCTTCACCAGCCAGCAGAGGTTGTCTACCGTGGCGGGGGTGCAGCCGGGCACGCCGAGGACGAAGTTGAACTGCATCGGGTCGCCGGGCACTTCGCCCTTCTTGGCCATGCGCAGGATGGTGTCGAGGTGGCCCATCTCAAAGCATTCGTATTCGGGCTTGATGCCGCGCTCCAGCATACGTTTGCCGAAGGCACGCATGGTGGGCATGGTGTTGTCGAATATCTCGTCGCCAAAATTGCAGGTGCCGCAGTCCAGGGTGGCCATTTCGGGCAGCGGGGTGGTGTCGGTGCTCTGGAGACGCTCTTCGGGGGTCATGCCTACTGCACCGCCCGTGGAGGGGATGAGGATGACGTTGGGGCACTCTTTCAGGATGGCCTCTTCGCACTCTTGGAACCGGTCGCGGCTCTGCGTGGGGGTGCCGTCGTCGTAGCGTACATGCAGGTGGACGATGGCTGCGCCGGCATCTACGGCAGATTTTGCCTCACGGACGATTTCTTCAACGGTATAAGGTACGGCAGGGTTCTGCTCTTTGGTAACTTCTGCGCCACAAATTGCAGCGGTGATAATCAGTTTATCCATGGTATTGTTATAATTAAAATATTATTGTCTTTTTTTTAAAATTGCAAAGATACAAAAAAAAATCGTATCTTTGCAAAAAAATTGTCGGATGCTTATTCTCGGAATAGACCCAGGAACCCAGATATTGGGCTACAGTTTGCTGGACACAGATGGGGCCAAACCCCAGCTGGTGGCCATGGACGTGCTGTATCTGCGCAAGATTGCCGACTTCCATCTGCGCATCCACAAAATTTTCGAGACCACCCAGCGCA
Source organism: uncultured Bacteroidales bacterium (assembly GCA_947168515.1). GTDB lineage: Bacteria > Bacteroidota > Bacteroidia > Bacteroidales > P3 > Colimorpha. Next base: position 4,143 of record CAMVMF010000068.1, on the reverse strand, counting down.
TTATCGATTCCTATCACCCCGACCACCTGGCCATCGAGGCCCCCTTTGCGGGCAAGAATGTGCAGTCTATGCTCAAGTTGGGCAAGGCCCAGGGGGTGGCCATCGGCGCTGCCATGAGCCGCGACCTGTCCTATACCGAGTATGAGCCGGCCGCCATCAAGCAGCGCGTCACCGGCAACGGCAATGCCGCCAAGGAGCAGGTGGCCATGATGCTGCAGAGCATTTTCCAGTTCGACAATATGCCCCAATACCTCGATGCTTCCGACGCCCTGGCGGTGGCCTACACCTGCCACCTGGAGCAGACCGACCCCCTGGGCGACCTGCGCCAGCAGCTCAAACCCAAGCGCGCCACCAAGAGCAAGAAAGCCCAGTGGGGCGACTTTGTGAAACAGAATCCCGACTTGGTACGTACCGACTGACGGCCGGGCAGACAAATATTTTTTTCAACCTTTTTTCAATTTCTACTGTAAAGATATGGCAACAACAAAGAAAACTACTTTCTCCTCCACCTTGGGCGTAATCATGGCCGCCGTAGGCTCCGCCGTGGGCCTGGGCAACATCTGGCGTTTCCCCTACATCTGCGGCAAGTATGGCGGAGGGGCTTTTTTGATCGTTTATCTCTGCTTTGTTTTCTTCTTGGGTGCCACCTTGATGATTTCGGAGTTCGTCATCGGCCGCCGCTCGCAGCACACCCCGGTCAAGGCGTTCCAGTCGCTCCACTCCAAGAAAGCCTGGGGCTTTATCGGCTTGTTGGGGCTGATTACCAGCTTCTTCATCCTCTCGCAGTACCTGGTGCTGTCGGGATGGACCACCGACTATATATGGGAGTCTGTGGTGGGCAACCTGTCCGCCTTGGGCACCGACGCGGGGGCTATCTCCAACCACTTCGCCCAATTCTCCACCGACGGGCTCCGTCCGGTCATCGCGCTGGTTGTGTTCTCTGCCATCTGCTTGATTGTCATCATGTGCGGTGTGCAGAAAGGCATCGAGAACGTGAGCAAGGTGCTGATGCCTTTGCTGGTGCTGCTGGTGCTGGTGCTGTGTGTGCGCAGCCTCACCTTGCCCGGTGCCGGCAAGGGGCTGGAGTATCTTTTCTCGCCCGACTTTAGCAAGCTCACCGGCGAGGGGGTGCTGGCAGCCCTGGGGCAGGCACTCTTCTCGTTGAGTGTGGGCATGGGTGTGATGATTGTCTATGGCTCCTACATGCCTTTGAACGACAACGTTTTCAAGACCGCCATGTGGATTACCGCATGCGACACCCTGATCGCCATCCTGGCGGGTGTAGCCATCTTCCCGGCCGTCTTCAGCTGCGGCCTCGACCCTGCCGGCGGCCCCGGACTGGTGTTCTGCGTGCTGCCCAATGTGTTCAATAGCATGGGTGGGGCCGGCGTCGTCTTCTCCACGATGTTCTTCCTGCTGTTGGCCGTGGCCGCCATGACCAGTGCCATCTCGCTCCTAGAGGCCCTCACCGCCTCGCTCCTCGAACACGCCAAGGTCAGCCGCCATCTCAGCGCCATCCTTTTCTTCCTGCTCACGTCGGCCTTCGGCATCCTGTTCTCCCTCTCCATCGGGCCGCTCTCCCATATCACTATCGGGAGCGCCCACCTGACCCTGTTCGATTTCGTAGACAAGCTCAACAGCATCTACCTCCCGCCTATCTGCTCGCTCTTCACCATCATCTTCTTTGGCTGGGTGATGCCCGAAGCGGATGTCCAGGACGAACTCTCCAACCACGGGGCGGTCAAAATTGGCTACTATGGGGTGTTCCGCTTCCTGGCCCGCTATCTGGCTCCGCTGGCCCTGCTGATAGTGCTCATTGCCGGCATCATGGGCTAATATATAATCTTACCTTCCAATGCCCAACAGTCCAATGTCATCTGTACGCAACCTGCTGCTCGTCGTTGCTGCCGTCCTCACGCTGGCAGGATGTCAGCAGCATAGCCGCAACAAGCTCTACAACCCCACGTTGGTAGACTTCCAGGTCTCCTACAACAGCTTTATGGATGGCCGTCTCTACCCTTCGCTGTTGATGGGCTCGGCCCAGCTGAACAATCCAGCCTATGCCCTCAACGACACCAACGCCCTGTTCGCCATCTCGGTGACGGCGCCGGCCAGCAATGCCGTCCTGCGCGTCTCCGTCGACTCCACCAGCCTCAATTACGTCACCATCATCCAAGAGGTGTTGCCGGTCAAGGGGGTGCGCTACACCTTCTACCCCATGGTCAAGTGGAAGTACGACAAGCTCTACCGCACCCGCCAGCAGGGCAACATAGACCTCACGTTCACCTGCTTTGTCAACGACGAGGAGGTGGATGTCAAGAATGTACGTCTTAACTACCGCTCGGCCAACGAGTGCCTCCTCAGCGTGCGCGACCAGAAGGGACAAAACCACGATTTCCGCTGGATGTTTGCAGCTTATGTCAACGAGGAGCATCCCTACATCGACAGCATCCTCAATGCTATCTTGCGGCAAGGTGTCATCACCACCATCACGGGCTACCAGAAAAATGCCGCCACCGTCATCTCGCAGGTCGAGGCCATCTGGTACTACGCCCTCGAACACGGCATCACCTATTCTTCTATCTCCTGCACCTCCAACCCCTCCACCACTACCAACGTGCAGCACATCCGCTTTTTCGACGAGGTGTATAACTCGCGTCAGGCCAACTGCATCGATGCCTGCGTCTTTTTTGCCTCCATCATGCGCAAGATAGGGCTGCGGCCGGTCATATTCGTCGAGCCCTGCCACGCCTACCTGGGCTACTATACCGACAAGAGGCGCAGCAAGCTCAAGCTCCTCGAAACCACTATCACCTCTTGGGTCGACTTCCCCGCCCTCACCAATAACTACAACGAAACCATGGCGGCCAACCCCAATGCCACGGGCCGTGAGCGCATCTCTGAGGCCATGAATCAGAAGTATTACCGCTACCTCTCCGAGGCCCAGATAAAACAGTGGGAGGACAACACGATGACCTTCGACCAATTCAAGCGTGCCGTGGCTCACTACCTGTTTCTGAAGGCTTCCGAGTACGACTTGGAGACCTATGCCAACAACAAGGCCAACTTCGCCAACCCCGACAACATGCAATACCAGATGCTCGACATCCAAGGTCTCCGCGCTGTCGTGCAGCCCATTACGGACAACTACTAGCCCATCGTCTATCTGCTCCATCGCCCCACCGTATAGTGAGGCTCGCAATATGGGGCGGTGGGGATTGAGCGCGTCAGCCTTAGGTGTGCCAACGGTATGCGGTATCTTTTCATAGTCCCTATCCAGGAATGTAACAGACTGCCGCACAGATAGTCGCTGTTGTCGCGTCCCTTCGGGACGCTGTATGGGCTAGTACGATTGACCCCACACTGCGCCTAGCGGCTTGTATGGGGTTATTAAGATTCAGCATCTCCGATGCTGTTGAGAATTGTAAACCATACCAGAATGTATACCCCACCGATATACGGACGAATGACCGATTGGGGGTAAGACGAACGCCCATGCTGGCAGCAGCGTGGGCGGTTATTTTAAGTCAGCAGCCGAAAATAATGTGAATGTTTTTTTACACGAATTACCATTAATTATCCATTAATAATAATTAATGTTCAATTAGATGGAAATTATATGTAAAGTATATTTGAACAATTACTTAACGACAATTCTCAACTCTCAACCCTCAACCCTCAACTCTCAACCCTCAACTCTCAATTCTCAACTCTCAATTCTCAAAGGCCATTTTAGTTTTTACCTTTTACCTTAGGTAGCCTCTAGAAAAGCCCTGAAGGGGCATAAACAGATCTAGCCCAATGGCAACGCCTTGGGTAAATGATTGGTTTACAAATGTCGCCCTGTAAGGGCATCATATAAAACGCACAATTTTTAGTACTCATCTGCTGTGGCGGATTTGCAATCCGACACCACTGAGTAAAAGGATTTGCAATCCGCCATTAAACATAGTCCCCTCCCTTTTGCTGCTAACGCAAATCATTTCATGTTCGAGTCAAGAAACTTCCGCTGTGGCAGAAAAGCTATTGTATCAGAAGTTGTCGGATTAAAAATCCTCATATTCAACTGCGGCGGAATAATGTGCATGTTTTTTTACACGAATTACCATTAATTATCCATTAATCATCCATTAATAATAATTA
>CAMVMF010000067.1 GCA_947168515.1 uncultured Bacteroidales bacterium | reverse complement strand
TTCGTGCGTCTTTCATAGCCTTGCCGGCCCGCATCTCGCTGAACGCCGTCGTAAGACTTTCTCTGACCATCTTCGTCTGCTCCTCCGTTGGATTGTCTGAGGGTATTACCTTTGCGCCAAGGGTGAGCAACACACCAATCAGCTGCTTGATGGCGCTGTTGCGTCCGTCGTATTCAAGTGTTATTGTTGCCATAGTAATTCGATTTATGATATCCAATTATATAACGCAGCAATAATCTGATTATTGTATTCTGTTGCAGAAAAAATCCGAGTGTAGACTCAACTGCCAAGTGCCACGCTACCCGACCCTGCGGATGTTCCATGCCGTGCCGCTGGTCTGGATTTGCAATCCAGACCCATTGAGTATAAGGATTTTCAATCCGCAAAAGCAATGAACTGAACCCGAATAGCGTGTGTCAATAAAACATCCACATCTTCGTTATCCTACTGATGGTGGACAAACACTTATCGACCCAGCGGATGTTCGGTTCGGACCGGCGGATACCTGCCCTCCTCAGCAGTTGTTCCGACCTATCGGATGCACGGCTGAGTGCCGTCGGTCTGGAATGCGCGGCCCAAAACAGACAACACTTCCTCTTTGGATTCCATCAAGGGTTTGGTTTACGAATTATACTACCAACCAAACCCTTGTGTCATCCGTTGGAGGAGAGAGAAGTCGGCGTAGGGGATAGGGATTCCTACTTCTCTCAGAATAGTCTTATATTGTGACAACTAAACAATTCCACCTATTTCTTCTTGCCATTGGCGATGTCGCTGGGGTCGAGGATGGGGTCGTCCATCTCGTTGCAGTAGGTGGTGGGGGTGTTGAGATTGCCGCAGGGGGTGCCAGACATGGCACTATAGGTGATAGGGCCTGTCCAACGGCCGCTGACATATTCGTAGCAACGGCAGGACTTGGTGCTGCAGGATGCCAGCATGCAGGTGCCGGCAACAAGTATCAAGAGAGCTATTTTTTTCATTATCTTTGACAATTAATTAAATCATTCTTCTGAATAAAAGACGGGGACATAGGTGCCCACCTCAATCTCGTCTACGAACACCCATGCCTGTTCGCCGGCACTGACGTGCCAGTCGGGCATCTTGCCGAAGTTGGTGGCCTTGATGCGCAGATAGCGGGCGGTCACGTAAGGTCCGCGGCAGACAAACGTATGCTGCACGCTCTCCTCTTGACGCTCGCGGATGGCGGCAAAGTCGGTGTTCTCCACCGAGGCCCAGGGCTGGTAGGTCTTGCCGTCGTTGGAGATGCTCACTTCGACCTTGGTGGGGAAGAAGACCCAGCTGCGCATGTTCTCCAGGCAGTCGACACCCACACTGGTGACGGTCTTGGGACGCAGCAGGTCCACCACCACCTCCATGTCGCTCTGCCACCCCTGCCAGCCTCCGATGCGGTAGTTGGTGGTGCCGTAGAGACGGTCGATGAGGCCTTGAGAGCCGTTCTCGGTGTACTGGGGGGCCGGCTTGGTGATGTAGGTGAGTTTCTTGTCGGCAATGAAGCGGCGAAGGGTCTGGTCGACGACGGGACTATAGCCGTACTTGGTGTTGTAGGCCACGGCACGCAGCATCATGTCGTGTGCCACCAGGATGGGAGCTTGGTAGCGGAGGCTGTTGGTGTCGGGCTGGCGGCCGTCGAGGGTGTAATAGATGGAGGTGGTGCCCTCGATATTCTGGTTCACAGCCAACTGGACGAAGGTGGAATCGGTAAACACCAACTGCCAGTCGCTGAAATAAGGTGCGGGGGTGTGGTGGTACTCCTCAGGCAGCACGCAGACGGTGGCGTCGTAGAAGTTGCCGTCGCGCAAAAACTTACCCGAAGGCCACTCTTTTTTGTTGACGACAAAGTCTTCTTTGCCATCGCAGTGGACAATCACCTTGTCGAAGATTGGGGTCACGGTGACGTACTCGCCGCTGCCGGGGCAGACGGGATAGAAGCCCATGGCACTCATCACATACCACGCACTCATCTGGCCGCAGTCCTCGTTGCCACAAAGGCCGTCGGGCTCGGGGGTATAGAGTTCGGTCTCTATCTGGCGGACCACCTTGTCCAACTTGTCGGGAGCACCCAGGTAGGCATAGAGGTAAGCCGCATGGTGCGACGGCTCGTTGCCGTGGGCGTACTGGCCTATCATGCCGGTGATGTCGCTCTGCTCGCGGCCAGAGGTCTGGCTGCTGGTGTTGAAAAGCGAGTCGAGGAAAGCCTCAGCCTTGGCGTTGCCGCCCAGACGCTCGATCCAGGTGGGCACGTCGTGAGGCACATAGCTGCTGTACTGCCAGCTGTTGGCCTCGGTAAAGTGGTTGTTGACCTCGGTGGGATTGAAGGGGGTGACGAAGCCGCCGTTGCGGCGAGCATGCATAAAGCCATTGGGGTCCATGATGTTCTGCCAGGCGTTGGCACGGCGCATATAGGTGTCGGCCACCTGCTTCAGGTAGGCGGTGTTGGTGTCCTTGGAGCGGTTGGCCTCGCCCAGCGCATAGGTGGCTATGCACCAGTCGTCGTAGGCATACTCCAAGGTCTTGGAGACGGTCTCGTTGTCCAGCTGGCTGTCCAGGTAGCCCTGCTGGCCATAGGCCTGGTGGGCCTCGGTGCGGTTGGCGGTGGTTATCATGGCCTCCAACAGCTTCAGCCTGCGGGCTGCGGGCCACTGGTCCAGGATGCCCTTCTGCTGGGCTTCCAGAATGACGGGGCAGGCGTGGTAGCCTATCATGCAGTGGGTCTCGTGGGCCGAGAGTTCCCACATGGTCAGCTCGCCGCCGGTCTCATACTGCAGCAGCATAGTGTTGATCCAGTCTTCGGTCACCTGGGGTTCGATGATAGCCATCAGGGGGTGCAGGGCCCTGTAGGTGTCCCACAACGAGAACACGGTGTAGACCGGAGTCTCGGAGGTGTAGATGCTGTCGTTCATGGCGCGGTAGCGGCCGTCGACATCGCTCCACAGGTAGGGCGAGGTGTAGCAATGGTAGAGGGCCGTGTAGAAATTGCGTTTTTCGGTACGGGTGCCGCCCTCCACCTGTATCTTGCCCAGTTTGTCTTCCCACAGTTTATGGGTGGCGGTACGGATGGCCACAAAGTCCTGCCCCTGGCGGGTGGCGAGGTTCTTGCGTGCGCCTTCGCTGTCCACGCCCGAAATGGCCACGTACACCTCCAAGTCTTTCACCTCCTCGTCCACCTCCACCAGGGCCTTCATGCCGTTGTCATAATATTTGATGGCTTTGATGGGACGGTTGCACTCCAAGGCAAAGAAGCACTTCTGGTCGGGGTTCCAGGCATTGCTCTCGCGAAAGCCACAGAGCATTCCCTGCGGGGCGTTCTTGTCAAATCCGGCAGCAATCACCTTGTCGCGGTGGCGCAGGTCGACCACAAAACCTTTCTTGGCATGGCCGGGATAGGTGTAGCGGTGGACAGCCACACGCTGGCTGGCCGTCAGTTCGGCCATCACACGGCTGCGGTCCAGCACCACACGGTAGTATCCAGGTTCGGCCTTCTCGCTCCTGTGGCTGAAGGTGGAAAGGAATTCGCCCTGGGGCATATCCTGTGAGAAAGTCCAGTCCTCATCCTCGGTCACCACAGGCATCAGCAGTATGTCGCCATAGTCCTCACAGCCAGTGCCGTTCAGATGGGTGTGGCTGAAGCCATAGACGGTGTCGTCGCTGTAATGATAGGCGCTGCAGCCGTCCCAGCCCTCCAGGCGGGTGTCGGGGCTGGGCTGTATCTGCCCAAAGGGAGCTATAGCACCGGGATAGGTATGCCCGTGGAAGTCGGTGCCCACCATGGGATTGACGTAATGGGTCAAGCTGCCGTCTTGGCAACTGGCAAAGAGTGCCGCAGCCAAGGCCAACGCAGCGAATAATCGCAATTTTCTCATGGACAATAGTCTGTTTTAGTTAGCTTTCATCTTGATGAGGGCTGCCGCACCCAGGATGGCCACCTCGTTGGCCTTCAGCTGCGACATGTAAATCTTGCAAGAGCCCTTGTATATGTTGAGCAAGTTGGCATCGAACGACTCGCGCAGGGGGTCCAGCAGCGGATTGCCCACCTTGGTAGGACCACCCATCAGGAACAGTGCCTGCGGGGCCGAGAAAGTGCAGGCGTTGGCGCAGGCAATGCCCAGCCAGGTGCCCACAATGCGGTAGGTCTCCTTGGCCAGGGGGTCGCCGGCGTTGGCGGCGTCGCCGATGGTCTTGCTGGTGAGGTCTTTGTCGGCCATGTCGGCTGTAATCCAGCCTATATGGTCGGCAGCATCGGCCGGGGTACCTTTCTCCTTGCGCAGCTCCACATAAGTCTGCACGATGCCGCGTGCCGAGGTATAAGCCTCAAGGCAGCCTCTGCGGCCGCAGCTGCAGGGGCGGCCGCCGGGGATGAGGATATTGTGGCCCAGTTCGCCGGCGGTGCCGGTGGTGCCATGCACCAACTTGCCGTCCAGCACAATGCCGCTGCCCACTCCGGTGCCAAGGGTTATCATGATAAAGTTGTCCATGCCGCGGGCCCCGCCGTAGACATACTCGCCGTAGGCTGCCGCATTGGCATCGTTGCTCAGCACCACGGGGAAATTGACATACTTGTGGAACTCCTCTTCGAATTTCAGCACCCCTTTCATGGGCAGGTTGGGGGCAAACTCCACACAGCCGGTGTAGAAGTTGCCGTTGGGGGCGCCAATGCCGATGCCGGTGAGCTCAGAAAGGGGGATGGACTTGACCCCTTTTTCAGGGTCGCCACCGGCCACCATGGACTCAATGTGCGTCATGATGTCGCGCACATAAGGCTCTATGACAGTGTAGTTAGTGGTGGGGATGCTACGGCGGTCGATGATTTTGCCATCGTCTCTTACCAGACCCATGTCCGTGTTGGTACCTCCAACATCAATTCCAATTGCGTATGTATTCTCCATAAGTACTATAAATATTTTATTATTAACTCATTTTTAAACAACTAGCAGCCCACTCCACCGGGAGTAGACCTGCGTTGCAACGCCACAAAAATACATATTTTTTTTGAAATAACGCCATATATGACAATAATTTCGTACTTTTGCCCCATGGAAGAAGCCATTAGAGAAAAGATTTTTTCGCTCGAAGAGATTGACTATACACGCTTTTGGGGCGACAACGACAAGATACTGGACTTTGTTAGAATACTGTTTCCAAAGCTCAAACTCATCGCCCGCGGCGACATGCTGAAAGTGGTGGGTGCCACCGAGGACATCGACCATTTCGACGGCAAACTGCAGGCCATGAAGACCTACTACGACAAGGTGGGGCGCCTGAACGAGAACGTCATCATGCAGATATACGAAAGCGGTGGCTCTACCCCCGAAGCCGAGACCAACGAGGAAATCCTCGTCCACGGCCGCAACGGCCTGCTCGTCAAGGCCCGCACCCCCAACCAGAAACGTCTTGTGGAGGCCGTCAAGCAAAACGACATGGTCTTTGCCATCGGCCCTGCCGGCACCGGCAAGACCTACACCGCCGTGGCCCTGGCTGTCCGCGCCCTCAAGAACAAGGAGATCCGTCGCATCATCCTCACACGTCCCGCCGTGGAGGCCGGCGAGAACCTCGGTTTCCTGCCCGGCGACCTGCGCGACAAACTCGACCCCTACCTCCAACCCCTCTACGACGCCCTGCGCGACATGATACCACAGCAGAAACTCCTCGGCTATTGGGAGGACAACACCATAGAGATAGCCCCGCTGGCCTTCATGCGTGGCCGCACTTTGGACAACGCCTTCGTCATCCTTGACGAGGCACAGAACGCCACCTCCTCACAAATCAAGATGTTCCTCACCCGCATGGGCCGCAATGCCAAATTCGTCATCACCGGCGATGTCACCCAGATCGACCTCCCCCGCCACCAGCAGTCCGGCCTCGTCCAGGCCACCCGCATCCTCGACGGCATCAACGGCATCAGCATCATCCAGCTCGACAACTCCGATGTCATCCGACACAAACTCGTCACCAAAATCATACGTGCCTACGACCGCGCCGATGCATCGAAAGCCGCCGAAACCGCCGATGCCACCGAAGTCCTATCGTCCAGCCTAGACAATACCCCATCCCCTAACAGCAGACCATGAAGACCTATCCCAACTGCAAGATCAACCTCGGCCTGCGGGTGCTGCGCAAACGGCCCGACGGCTACCACGACCTCGACAGCGTCTTTCTGCCCATCCCCCTATGCGACGAGCTGGAGATCACCCCCTTGTCCGACATGGGCCAAGGACCGTTGCTCTTCACCCAAGACGGCATTACAGTAGATTGTGCCCCCGACGACAACATCTGCGCCAAAGCCTACCGCCTGTTGCAGAAAGACTTCCCCCAGATAGGCCCTGTGCATATCCATCTCACCAAGCGCATACCCTTTGGAGCCGGCCTTGGGGGCGGCAGCAGCGATGCCGCCTTCACCCTCCGCATGCTGTCCGACCTCTTCGGCCTGCAGCTCCCCGCCTCCACATTGCGCAGCTATGCCACCCGTCTGGGAGCCGACTGCGCCTTCTTTGTCGACAACGTCCCAGCCCATGTCACCGGCATCGGAGACCAAATTAGCCCTCTAGGCTTCAACCCAATCGAAGGCTACAGGCTGGTATTGGCCAAGCCCGACGAAGGGGTCAGCACCCGCGAAGCCTACGGCGGCCTGCACATCGACCCCGCCGCCTCCCTTGGCCCCACCATGGACCACCTAGTCCGCCGGCCTGTCGACCAATGGCGCACCGCAGTGGTCAACGACTTCGAGACCACGGTCTTCCCCCTTCATCCCCGCATCGCCGAGCTAAAAGCACTCCTCTACCGCCACGGAGCCCTCTACGCCTCCATGAGCGGCAGCGGGGCCACCGTCTTCGCCCTTTTCCCCAAAGACCGAGCCCTCCCCCAAACGCTGGTGGACGCACTCGGTCCCACGCTCCTCCTCTCCTGCTAACGACCTTTTTTCACCAATGCCCTGCCACGGCACTGCCTCTCCGGCTGGGGCAATGAGCCGCCATAGGATGACTATGGGGAGCCGTCACAGTTTTCATATTCCGCTAGAAAAGAGTGGTAGGGGCAATTGTCGACATCGCACCGACAGCCCCGCCTATGATATGCACCGTGGGATGAAAAAAAAACGATATACACCCATCCTTTTTACAGTATAACACACGGAATACCAAACGATTGCCACCACCCGAATAAAACCTTGCAAATAATTCATTATCAAATGAAATAAAAGTCGTATCTTTGCAATCGTAAAACGTTTTTTATAAATAGTAGTCGTACGGCCGATGAACGGGTTCTGTCTGCCCGATGACCTAAAATGAGAATATAAAGAGCCTACTTAAAATCAAAAAACACAACATAATGAAGAAAAAACTCTTCCTCCTCCTCAGCATGGCAGTCTTTGCCGCCATTACCTTTGTCGCTTGCAACAAAGACGACGACGGCAAATACACCATCACCGTCCTCAGTGCCGACGACACCATGGGCAAAGCCTACGGCGGCGGCGAGTTCGATGCCGGCACCGTAACCCGCATCTGGGGTACCCCCGAGATGGGCTACCAATTCGACCACTGGAGCGACGGCAACACTGAGAACCCCCGCAACATCACCGTCAACGACGATGCCACCTACACTGCCATCTTCACCACCATCGGTGGTGGCGGCAACCCTGGTGGCGGCGACAACCCCGACATACCTGACATCGACCGTAATGTCACCTTCACCCTGGGCGACCAAAGTTGGGAAGGCGTTGCCACGCTCAGCTTCGGCCGGGAGAGTGCCGGCGACATCACCCTCCAGCAGTTCACCGTCCTCTCCGACGAGAGTGCTTCTGGTGCCATCCTCTACATGTACGTCAAGCCCGAGACAGGCATCCAGGTGCAGTCCGCCACCCTGCCCGTGCAGGCACAAATCGTCATGGGCATGGACGACGTCATCGCTGACAGCACCGGCCACGAATGGCCCCACTACCTCTCTACCGAACTCACCGTCAACGTTACCGAGTTCGACCTCACCGCTTCCATCATCAATCTCACTGCCACCGGCACCATGCGCGACTATGTGGAGCTGATCAACAACGGCAACGAAGTGACCTACCCCATCACCATCCAGCTCTACGACTGGTTCCAGGTCATCAACTACCCCATGGGTTCCAGCCGCCAATAATCGGGACACATCATACCGCCCACATACGGCCCGCCGCAACTGTGATAAAGTAAAAGGTAAAAACTAAAAACTAAAAGGGTGGGCGGGGTGAGAGGTGAGATGAGAGTTGAGAGGTGAGAGTTGAGAGTTAAGAGTTGGTAACCTCTAGAAAAGTCCTGGAAGGGCTTAAACAGATCTAGCCCAATGGCAACGCCTTGGGTAAAGGTGAGAGTTGAGAGTTGAGAGGTGAGAGTTGAGAGTTAAGAGTTGGTAACCTATAGAAAAGCCCTGGAAGGGCTTAAACAGATCTAGCCCAATGGCAACGCCTTGGGTAAATGAGTGGGTTACAAATGACGCCCTGTAAGGGCACAACATAAAACGCACGATTTTTAGTGCTCACCTAAAATAATATGGGCTAACGGTCGTAAAAGCTGACCCTGCAGTCTTCAGTTTGGCGTTGCCTTAACCCGAAGAACTTGTCAAAAACAAAACGAAGGCACCTAGGCCAAGCCTAGATGCCTCCGATATAGAGTTCGGATAAAAAACAGTGCTTATTTGCGCTGAGGAGTACCGGGGTACTGGAAGTAGCCTTCCATCATGAAAGAGAAGGGTACCAAATTGACACCCTGGCCACCTTCAGCGGCAGCAATGTCGAGCATGGTGCCAGAAGCTGAAAGGCTGACACTTTGAGCAGTCAGGTCGAGGGCCGACACGGTAACATCGAACGTGCAACCTGCCGAAGGAACGGTCAGGTAAGGAGGAACAGCACCGTTGGCAGTCTCAACAAAGGAGTCTTCGCTGTCATAAAAGAAAGCCTGGATACCGTCGGCGAGGGTCTGGCTGCCCGTCTGTGGCTTGATGAAAGTGGCCAAAACATCGGTACCCTCACCAGCATAAATAGAGAGGTTGAAAAGGTCCTGAGCCGGGCCCATGCTCACCAGAGCAATACCCTGATAGGAGGTGCCGTTGAAGACAAAGTCTGCCACAAACTCACCCGGGGTTTCACCGCCACCGGTGGTGTCAGTGCCGGGGTCAGAACCGATAGCCTTGAAATAGGCAGTGTAGGTAGCATTTTCATTGACAGTGATGTTGCGGGGGTTCTCGGTGTTGCCGTCATTCCAGCGGTCGAACTGATAGCCCACCTCGGGGGTGCCCCAGATGCGGGTCACGGTGCCGGCATCGAACTCGCCGCTGCCATAGGCCTTGCCCATCTGGTCGTTGTCACTCACCACGCTGATGGTGTATTTTCCGTCGTGGCCCTGTTCGGGTTTGCAAGAAGTGAACATCATGCCTGCGATGGCTGCTGCCATGCAGAGAATCGTAAAAATAGATTTTTTCATTTGTTTGTGTGTTTATAACTGTTAATGATAAAAGCAAAATTGATTGGTTTTTAATGAATCTGATGGAATGTGGTAAGGCCACCCACCACCTGGGGGTTCTCCTGCGAGAAACCGGTGGTGATGCGGAAATCCACCGTCAGCGTGCGGTTGACGGGGTCTACCTCAAAGGGGTCCGTCTGGGTCTCGCCCTCTTCGACATAGATAATCTCGCCCTTCTGCCCATCAAAGCTATACTGAGCCGTCATCTCCTGAGGCTCCTGAGGCTGACCGCCAGTGGTCATTTCCACCATGATGCTGACATTGCTTGCGTCGACAAAATCGAGGGTCCATACCAGTTCGCATGGCAGCGTACCTGCCTGAGGATGCTGCACAGTACCGTTGTAGACACCCCTCCACGATGTACGGACGATGTCGATGGTTTGCGGCACTTCGGGGATGTTCTGATTGTTGTTGGATGCGGGCTCTTTCTCACACCCGACAAAACCAATGACAGTCATTGCCATCAATAAAAAAACTACGACTTTTTTCATTTCTTCTTCGTATTATGTTCAAGGGACTTCTATTCATAACTTTCGAACACGAATTGCACGAATCTAAGGAATTTATTATCTGAATCTTCATGCAAGCATGATAACGAATAAAACGAATTTATAGAAGTCCACTTCAGTTTTTAACAATCTTTTTCACTTCGATGCCTTTCTCGGTCAGCACACGCAGGTAATAGACCCCTGCCGGCAGACCCGACATGGAGATGCGGCCATCGGTGCCTAACGCCAGCACCCGTCCACATGCGTCCATCAGCTCCACACGCTGCAGATGGTCTGCCTCCATGTTCAGCCAGTCGTGCACCGGATTGGGCCATATCCTGAGCTGGCTGTCGGTCAACTCTGAGTCTTCTATGCCCACATGGGCGCAGGGCCATTCAACAAAATGCGTGCCGCCGTTCATAAAGGCATATTCAACATTCACCAGCTCCTCGCCGTAGGCATTCAGCACACGATAGTTGATATAACGGTCGGTGCCACCGCCGGAGTGGAACACCACATTCACGTCGTGGGGAGCCACACCTACCGTAACCGTCTGCCTGCTGCCGCTGGCAAGGGTGGCAGTGCTGTAGACATAGCCTGTCGGGCTCTCGAAACTTAGGTAGGCGCCGCCTCCCCAACCGCTTCCGCGGGTGCTCTCCATTTCCACTGTCAGCTGACAGTAGTCATCGGGAGAGTAGTAGGTTTGCACTATGCTCACCGACACCGTCTTGCCATCCTGCTGGAAGGTGAGCACGGCTTGGCGCTCGGCCCCAGAGGTGTTGGCATCGGTAGTGACGGTAAGGGCACCGGCCTTGGCCACTCCGTGGGTTTCGACATGCACCCAGGGCTGGTCGACACTGAAGGTCCAAGGGGTGTCGGAAGTGTCGATGCTGGCAAACAGCAGCTGTGCGTCGCCGCCTTCGCGGGTGTAGGTGAGAACGGTATCGCTCACATGCAGCCCATAGTCGGGCACGGCACCCAACAGGGCCTGGTTGCTCTGATTGAAATGATAGGCGGTGCCTATCTCGCCCGTGGGGCTGACATTGGGGCAGATGTCGTCGGTGGTGTAGTAGCCGTCTCCGACTCCGCTCCAGCCAAAGTTGAAGTGGAAATAGATCTGACCGTCGCGGTACTCATAGCCGTCGCAGATGAAACCATGGCCGCCCTCGGGTGCCACACCGCAGTAGACGATGGGGTGGCGCAGCTGCAACTCGGCCTTGAGGCTGTCGGCCCAGCGGGCATCGGTGTAGCCGTTGGTCTTGAAGATACAGCGCATCTTGCGGCTGTAGTAAAAATAGTCCTTCAGCGAGTTGTCGATACTGGGATAGCCGGACTGCCCCACCAAGCCGGCGGCAGCACTGCCCTCAGGGCCGTAGCTCATGTGCAGACTGACGCCTACGTGGTAAAGCAAGGTAGAGACGGCCACCTGCTCTTCCTGAGGGCTGGTGAGCAACACCTGATCCGGCATGTGCTCCCAGTCATACAGCGTATGGGCAAAATCGGCCGACTGTGCCCCATAGGGGGGACAGTTGTAGGTTTGGTTGCCAAAACCGAAGGCGGGGTAGTTCCAGTAGCGCATCATCTGCCCCTGGGCGGTGGCAGCACAGCCCACGGGGGTGTGCTGGGGGGTAAAGAGGGCATAGCTCTTGTCCTGGTGCCAGTGGGTCTGGATAAGCGGGGCCACGGAGTCGCCCTCGTCGCCAGACTTGCTCGTGACACCCAATGCGAGCTGCTGCCAGGCACTGGCATCGGCCGCACTAGCCGCCACACGCTGCTGCACCGCAACGGCAATATGGGTGCTGTAGGCATCCATGCGTGTTTGCAGCTGCAGGGGCAGGGCCTCGGGCGCAATGCTGTTGGTGAGCGAATAGGCTATCACAGGACGTGCGCAGTCGTCTGCCGAGAGCATCACGAAACCGCCTTCCGAACCCACAAAAAGATACACCTCGTCGTACTGCCAGTCGACGGCCTGCAAGGAGCCTTTGCCATGCAGTACCGACTGCCAAAAATGGTCTGCCACCCGTTTGGCATCATCGGGCGAAACCGGCTTGGCCACAACACAGAATGCAGCCAGCGCGAAAACAATCAAAAATAAAAACTTTCTCATATTTAATTCTTTACGACTTTATTAACAAAAAGACTTTCTGACGTTAGCACACGCAGGTAATAGATGCCCGAAGAGAGTGCCCGCAGGTCACAGGAAGCAGACTGACCTTCGCCCGGCAGCATACGCATGAGCTCGCGTCCTGCCGCATCGAGTACCGACACCACCGACAGGGTGCCGCCGCCCTCCGGAATCTCCACCAGCACAAAATCCGAAGTGGGATTGGGGCGAACCACGGCTATGGGTTTTGCCATGTCATCGGCTATGCCCAGACCGTTGCAAGGCCATGCCAACAAGACATCGGAAGCCTCGAAATAGGCGTTTTGCACATTCACCAAGACTTCGCCATGACGGTTCTTGATCCTGTAGTTGATGTAGCGGTCCAACGCACCACCGGCATGCCAACGCACCATAACGTCGCGCGGGGCCACGTCTACCGTGGCGGTGCTGCTGTTGCTGCTGGCCGTATGGCTGACTACGCCGTAGACGGTGCCACCCACCGACTCGAAACTCAGGTGGGCATCGCCAGCCCATGGCTCGCCATGCGTGTTCTCCATCTCCACAGTCAACGGACAATAGTCGGTGGCAGGGTCATAGGCGTTCTGCATCACCCGCAGGGTGACAGCGCGTGCGCCCTGAGTGAACGTTACCGTTCCGGAACGCTCCTGGCCGCTGTTGTTGTCGCTCACGCCGATGGTCACTTGCCCCAGATGGGCAAAGTCGGTGCCGGAGACGGTAATCCAGTTCTCGGAGGGAGTGGCCGTCCAAGGAGCCGAAGTGGTGTCGCTAGTGCAGAACCACACCTGCTGCTCATCGCCAAAACGGTTAAAGCTAAGCGTCTCGCTGCTAAGATAGATTCCGTATTCGGGATGCACACCCAGGATGGCATCGTTGGCCTGATTGAAGGCGTAGGCACCATAGGTGATGGCACCCACCTGGTAGTAGCCGTCGCCGTCGCCATCCTCACCCAGATTGAAATGCAGATAGCGCTGGGCGTTGAAGCCGTCGCAAATGAAGCAATGGCCACCAGCAGGACCACTGCCGCCGTGCAAAATAGGACGGCGCAGACGCAGTTCGGCAATCAGCGTATCGGTCCACGCATCGTTGCTCATAGAGCCTTTGGCCCTATAGCGGATGTCGTGCCTGTTGTAGTGGAAATAGGTGGGCAGGGCCGTCTCGCACTTGTTGATGGTGGTGCCACTATAGATGGTGGAATAGCCCATGTCCACACTGACACCGCAATGGTACATCAATGTGGCCACGGCGTGCTTCTGCTCTGCCGGAGAGGACGAGGTCAGGCGGTCGGGCATATTGGGCCAGTCGTAGCGGGTGTTGGCAAAGTCGGCCGACTGAATGCCGTAGCCCGAATTATCGCTATAGGAATGGCTGCCCTCGCCGAAAGCGGGGTAGTTCCAATACTTCATCACCTGTGCCATGGCGGTGGCCACACAGCCGGTCATGGTGTAGCTGGGGCAATACATGTTATAGGGGGAACGCTGGTACCACTGAGTGGTCAGCAGGGGGCCTACCTCCTCCTCGTCTTCGGCCAGGCTTTTGCCTTGGGCCAGCAGCTTCCACTCGTCGTCGGTGGGCATATCCTTGCTCTTGCGGGCCATGTCAATTTCCTGTTGGTACACGTCCACGATATTCTGCAACGCCACCGGCATGCGGTCGGGATGGATGGTACCGGTAAGCGAGTAAGCCAATACCGGACGCGCGCAGTCGTCTGCAGCCACCATCACCCAGCCCTGCGAAGGAAGGGTAAAGAGGTGAACGCCTTCGTACTTCCACGTTTGTTGCTTCAGTCCCGAAGCGTCCTTGGCACCCAGTGTGTGGGTCAAAAAGCTTTCGGCCACCGCCTTGGCTTTCGCACCGTCCACTGGGGCGGCATTGGCAGTGAGGTCACACACCGATGCCGTCACAAACAATAGCGCGGAAGCCAAAAGCGAGAACCGTTTCAAACACTTAAACAACATCTGAAAAACATTTTTTTGAGGTTATCCTATTAGGCCTTTAACGAACCTGATGCAGCGTGGTGAGGCCGCCATAAGTGACGATGGGGCCGTCCTGGACGTGCTGCACTTCGAACAGAAGGGGCACTTGGAGGGTGCGGTTATAGGGGTCGCAGGTGAAAGACCACTGGTTGTCGCCGTTGACGGGCCACTCGCCCATGCCGTCGGAAATAACACCGGCATTCTTGCCGTCGTAGGTGTAGGTCATCTTCCACGAATAGGTGTCGGGGTCATAAGCCTGGCTCTCTTGCCAGAACATCACCTCGCCCTTGCCATCCTTCAGGAAGTCCACGGTCCAGTGGATGGTGACAGGATAGACACCGTATTGGGT
>CAMVMF010000066.1 GCA_947168515.1 uncultured Bacteroidales bacterium | reverse complement strand
CACCCGTGGTGTCGTGCGAACGGAGAATGGAATAAGCAATGGTGTTTTCGCGGGCTTCCTCTTTAGAGGGCATGCCGGTAGCGTCCATCTTGATTTCTTTACCGTCAAGCAGGTAAACTCCTTTGTTGATTAATTCTACCATAATTTTTTGTTTTGTTGATATTTGTTAATAATTGTTTTTATTTTGGGGGGCGGTGCCGAGGCACCGATCAGGGGTTCTTTTTCGGTGGACCCTTCCGAGTCCGTTGCATATCATATATTGTATATCAGGTGGGCGGCAAAAAGGGTGAGGGCCAGCATGTCGGCGGAGCCGCCGGGGGAGAGGTTGCGGGTCTTCATCCAGTCGTTGAGGGCCTGAAGGTTTTCCATGTCAAAGTTCTCTAGCACCTGCGCGCAGCGTTGCTGAGCTTCGTGTGCCAGCTGTTCCCCCCCTCGATGATAGAGGTTGTTGTCGTCGAGGGTGGTGGTGATGTATAGGAGCAGACGCTGCTGAACATGCTCGTCGGCTATGTGATCCCGATAGTAGGGCAACCACTGCTCAAACAGTGGCCTGTAGCCTTCGGCGGCTAGGTCGCGTGCCCCTTTGACGCTGTACTGCTCTCTTACGGCGGCGCCATGGGTGTTGTGGGCCGAGGGTATCTCTTGCACCATGGCCTTGATGGCCTTGCACACGAGGTCGGAACTGACCCGCTGAAGGTGGTAGAAACTGTTGGCGGCCGCTATGCAGAATAGTCCCAGTGCAAAGATGGCCCCCTTGTGGGTGTTTACTCCGTTGGTGGCGGACAGCATGGCCTTTTCGGCCGCCAGTCCGCATTGGATGATGTTTTGTGTCGTGGGCAACGCCAGGGTGCTACCCATGGCGGCGAGTTGTATAAAATAGGGCTCCAAGGCACGGATGCTCCGAAGCATGACGGCATAGTTCATGTCGCCGTGCGCCCCATTGTCCTGGTGGTCGATGAGGCCGGGCTTGGGTGTGAGGTCCAGCTCCTCTTGGAGGGCCTGTGCTGCAAAGACACCTATGGCGTAGGGAACGCTGGTAGGGTAGAGGAGGGCGAGGTTGTAGGTGCTGCGCAGGGTGCTGGCACTGATGGGGGCTCCGTTCTGCTTCAGGCGGGGTATCTCTACTACCCGGATGCCGTTGCTAGGTAGCACCTCCTGCATGAGTTGGTTGTAACGGGCGGTGAGGGGGTCGGCGGGTTCGCTGCCGACAAAGCGGGTGAAGCGGGAACCCGTTGCGGCTAGGGAGGGAACGATGTGGCGGAGGCAGACATCGAGGTCTAGGCGTATGTGCTCATCGGTGGCATCGGTCACCTGTTTCAGAAAGTAGGTGGGGAAGGTGGCAGCGGAAATCTGATAGTCAGAGCCTTCCAGTACCGTGACATTTTCTATGTCGGCACAACCCTTGGCCACCATCTCCTGCCGGTACCTGTAGTCGAAGCGTGAGAGATTCTCCTTCACCACGATGACAAACAGATGCTCCACCTGCGCCGCGGCCTGTTCCACCAGATAGCGGTGCCCCAGGGTGAAGGGGTTGGCATTCATGATGATGATGCCTATCTCGCTGCCTGTCACCTCTTGACGTTGGACGCGCAGATAGTTCTTGTACCGTTCTAGTTCGGTGAGGGAGTTCTCCATGAAGAGTGCTTGTGGCGACTGGGCTATCGGCTTGAATCCTAAGGAGGTGAAGATGTCGAGGTTTTCGGGCTTGGTGTAGACCTTGGTGGAGAAGTAGCCTTTTTGCATGGCCTCGCTCATCAGGTGCGACACCAGCATATTGAAGAGACGCTCTTCGCGCAGGTCTTGGCGCACGGCCACACATTTGATGATGTCGCGATACAGCCCACCGCCTGCCTGCAGGTCGTCTTCTTCCAGTCGGAATATGCCATAATACTGCTCCACGGCATCCAGCCGCAGCCCGTTGTCGGCCAGGAACACCTCCACCTGCAGGCGGGTGAGGCGGTCCTTGACGTTCAGCGCTCGTATCTCGTATTCAGAGTTCATAATCGTCGGCAGTATCTTGGTGTTGCTTGAAAAGCTCTTCCACCCGGGCGTAAAGGTCGGCCTTGGTGTGGCGTCGGGCACGGATGCAGTTGATGGCATCCTGGTCGCCGCAGATGATGCATTTGCGCGGCCTTAGGCCTATCTCGGTGCGGCTGAGGGGCTCCGAATTGGGCTGGATGACATCAAAGTCCCACAGCCTCCCCAGCGGGTGCTCGTCCTCTATGCTGCAGCATATCCGTTTGGTCTCCAACAGCGGCAGACGGCTGATAAAATAGATTTCGGAACCTGTGTTGAGGTCCCGACGGGTCATGTGTTCTATCTGAAGCTGTTGGCAATGGCGGAGAAAAGCTTCCGCCTTGTCGGCCAGGGTGAGCGAAATAATGTTACTCTTGACGGGCCCGGGCATTACCATGGTTACCGACACCAGTGTGCGGCCGGGGTATTGTTCGAGCAACTCCAAGTGCATCTGGTGGCGGTTGTCGCGGCTCAGCAGAAGCTCGTCAAGAGTAACTTCCATTTCTGTCGTGTTTATAGGGGTTAGGGCGATGGCTATTGGCGGCCGGGTTTCAAACGAGGGCTAGTAGCCATCGCCTGTTAGAGGTTAAGCGTTGATGTTCTTGATGACGTCCATCACCGATCCGTCGCGGTTCATGACCACGCCTACCACCTTGTCGCCGAAGGGCAGGGGAGCAGGGGTGCCAATGACCTGCAGAGCGCGCTCTTTCAGCCAGTTGATGTCCACAACGTTCAGGCCGGCAGCCTTCAGACGCTCGGCAATCTCTGGACGGTTGGGGTTGACGGCGATGCCGTATTCGGTAACCACCACGTCCACGCTCTTGCCGGGGGTAATCAGTGTGGTGACTTTGTCAACCACGCAGGGGATGCGGCCGCGCAGCAGCGGGCAGACTATGATGGAAAGGGCCGAGTCGGCTGCGGTGTCGGGGTGGCCGCCGATGGCGCCGCGGATGATGCCGTCGGAACCTACCAGCACGTTGACGTTGAAGTCGGTGTCCACCTCCAGGGCTGAGAGGATGACGATGTCCAGATAATGGGTGGCGCTGCCGGGCTCGTCGGCGGAGGCGTACTCATTGGCCGAGACTTCCTTGTGCTTGGGGTCGTTCATGATGGACTCTGCGGCCACGCGGTCGAAGGACTGCACGTCGATCAGGCGGTCGATCAGGCCTTCCTCATGCAGCTTGACCATGTGGGCGGTGATGCCACCGAGGGCAAAGGAGGCGTGGATGTTCTGGTCTATCATGCTCTGGCGGATATACTTGACGGCTGCCAGCGAGGCACCGCCCGAACCGGTCTGAATGCTGAAGCCTTCTTTGAAGTAACCGCTGTTGACAATCACCTTGGCAGCCTGCTTGGCCAGGAGGATGTCGCGGGGATTCTTGGTGTCGCGGATGGCGCCGCTGGCAATCTTGGAGGAGTCGCCTACGCTGTCCACCTCAACCACATAGTCCACATTGTGTTCCGAAATCGAGTTGGGCGTGTTGGGATAGGCCACCAGGTCGTCGGTCAGGACGACCACCTTGTCGGCATACTGGGCATCAGGCAGGGCATAGCCCAGGGAACCACAGATGCTCTTGGCGTTCTCGCTGCGCGAATAGCCGCAGGCGTTGCCCAGGGGGTCCGACGAGGAGGCTCCGATGAAGGCCACGTCGATGTGCAGGTCGCCGCTGGCTATGGCACTGCCACGGCCGCCGTGCGAACGGAAAATAACGGGTTTCTCCATCAGTCCGCGCGAGATTTCGTCGGCCAGTTTGCCGCGCAGTCCCGAGGTGGAGATGCTGGTGATGACACCGTTCTTGATGTGCTCGATGAGGGGCTCGTGGACATCCTGTAGCGAGGATGCTGCCAGCGACAGGTTCTTGAATCCCATTTCGGCCAGTTTGTCCACCACCATGTTCACCACCTTGTCGCCACCGCGGAAGTGGTGGTGGAACGAGATGGTCATGCCGTCCTTCAGCCCACTCTTGCGAATGGCCTCTTCGAGGGTCACCAGCTTGGGAGACTCTTTCTGGAACTGCTGTTTTTCGGTGGGATTTTTGACGAGGTTGTTCTCATTGAAAACCTCTTTATTGAGTTTCTTAGCCTCGGCTAAGATCAATTCTTGTCTATCTTTTGTTGCGTTCATTACAAGTCCTCCTTTGTTAATACGCCGGCAGATATTGCCAGTTCGATGGTACGTTGTGCTCTGATGACGACGGGCTTGTCGATCATCTTGCCGTTGAGGGCAATCACACCGCTGCCCTTGGCCTCAGCTTCCTTGATGGCGCCCATGATGGCCTTGGCTTTGTCGATATCCTTCTGTGTGGGAGTGAATATTTCGTTGATGATCTCTATCTGGCGCGGGTTGATGATGCTCTTGCCGTCAAAGCCCAGGTGCTTGATGAGCTCGACTTCCTTGCGGAAGGTCTCCATGTCGTTCAGGTTGGAGAAGACGGTGTCCAAAGCATCGATACCGGCGGCGCGGGCGGCCACCACGATGGTCTCGCGGGCCAGCAGCAGCTCCTCACCGGTGGTGGTGCGCTGGGTCTTCAGGTTGGCGCAGTAGTCTTCGGCACCCAGGGCGATGCCCATCATGCGTTTGCTGGCGGTGGCAATGGCATAGGCGTTGATGATACCCTTGGTGGACTCGATGGCGGCCATGATTTGGGTGCGACCCAGGCATCCGAGTCTCTTCTCTACCTTCTCAATCTCTTCTTCCAACTCCACCACCTCTTCGGCGGTCTCGGTCTTGGGCATGCGGATGACGTGCACGCCGGCGGTCACCACGGCCTCCACGTCCTTCTTGCCGAAAGGCGTATTGAGGGGGTTGATACGGACTACCATTTCGGTATTTCCGTAGTTGATGGTTTTCAGTGCGTTGTGGACGAGCAGACGGGCGGCATCCTTCTCGGCCATGGTCACGGAGTCCTCGAGGTCCAGCATAATGGAGTCGGGGCCGTAAATGAAAGCGTCAGACATCATAGCGGGGTTGTTGCCCGGCACAAACATCATTGTTCTTCTTAATCTTTGCATAGTACTAGAGAGTTTAAATGAAACGATTAAGCCCAAACATCCTTACCCGTTGCACGGACGGCAGCGCAGGTTACACGAGCTTTAATGGTGCAGTCAAGGGCACCCTTGTCGGTGGCCTTCACATAAGCACTGGTTATGCCAAGTTCCCCAAGGGTCTCAGCTATCACTTTTTTGATCTGTTCACCGAACTGGTACTTCACAGTGCTGTCCAGTTCGATGTTCAGGCCTTCTTTGTCCGAAGGCTCAATCTGAATCATGATGTCGCCAGACTCCAGGGTGCCGGCGAATGCTTTGTTGATTGTCATGTTGTGAGTTTTTAATATTATATTTAAGTTCTTTTTTAATTTCTTATAAAATCTCTCCGCAGCACATAATCAAGTGACAGACAATGCTTAGTGGCGCCACTCTTCGCATGAAAGCCAATAGCAAAGGTATGTCTTATTTTTTAAATAACCAAATAATTAACATTAAATTTTATGAACACCTGTTGATGATTATTGCTAATTATTGATTATTAGAATGTTGGGTGTTTTTTTTACATTGGTTGGGAATCCTGTCCTGGCCGCTATCTCTTCTGCTGGTTCATCTCTTTTTTATGGTCGTTACCCTCTCAATGATTGATTGTTCTGCCCATTCCTCAGGGCAGTTTTTTCTCCCCCATGTCCGCACTTTTTCTCCCCCATGTCTGCACTCCTGTCCCATGTCTGCCCGCCATGTACCAACAGGAGCTTTTCCTCTCTCCAAATACTATTTCAACCCCTCATTTAGATTATACTTATATTATCCTTTATTTATGTTTTATAAATAAAGGATAGTATAAAGTTAGTATAAATAAGTCTCAAAACAGGTGTACCTAATTGCCTCTTTAGTATCGACCAAAAAGGGGTTAATCCAAGTTCGGCAAGTATATCTTTTTAGGGGACTTCTACAAATCGTCTTATTCGTAATTATGCCTGCATGAAGATTCCGATAATAAATTCGTTAGATTCGTGCAATTCGTGTTCAATTTAAATCCGTTAGATTCGCGCAATCCGTGTTCAAAAGTTATTAATAGAAGTCCCCAGTATAGATTTCGTATTCAGTTGAAGGCATGTTCCTGTGAGGAGGATAAGGCTCTGCTGTTACACGGCGATGTCTCAGCAAAGATTATTTAAGTCATCAGACAACAATAATGTGTATGTTTTTTTTACGCGAATTGCCATTAATTATCCATTAATCATCCATTAATTATAATTAATGTTCAATTAGATGGAAATTATATGTAAAGAATATTTGAACAATAACTTATGGGGACTTCTAAAAATTCGTTTCATTCGTAATCATGCCTGCATGAAGATTCAGATAATAAATTCGTTAGATTCGTGCAATTCGTGTTCAAAAGTCATTAATAGAAGTCCCCATTATAGATTTCGTATTTTTCGTGTTTTTAGATGTTCCCTTTTTCTATTGTTTCACCATTCGTAGTTAGATTCGTGCAATTCGTGTTCAAAAGTCATTAATAGAAGTCCCCATTATAGATTTCGTTTTTTTCGTGTTTTTAGATATTCCCCTTTTTTTACACCTTGACGATGTAGGTAGCAGAAAAAAGCTTTGCTTGCCATGTGGTATAGAGTGGTTTTATTCGGTGGAGGTGTCGGGGAGTTTGAGCAGGCGGAGGGTGTGTTGTGTGCCGTCGGCGGTGGTGAGGGTGAGGAGGTAGGCGGCAGGGGGGCAGCCGGCGAGGTCGAGGGTGTAATGGCCGGGGCCGGCGGGTTCGAGGCGCACCCTCTCACGGCGGCCGGTGAGGTCGGTGAGGGTGGCGGAGACGACCGTGGCGGAGGTGGTGACGGTCACCTTGCCGGCGGTGGGGTTGGGGTGCAGCGAGAAGGCGGAGGGGCTTTCCGCCGGGTCGATGCCTACGGGCGGGCAGACGGTGACGGGGCTGCTCCAGGGGCTGTGGGCCACGTGGTCCGCGTCGCAGAGGGCGCGGACGCGGAAGAGGGTGCATGGGCCGGTGGCTCCCGCCGCGATGTCCGCGGGGGCCGGCAGGGCGACTGTCGCCGCGGTGTCCGCGGTCTCCACGACGGCGGCCTCGTCCCAGCTGCCGCCCTCGGCGATGTAGGCCAGCTCATAGCCTGCGTGGCCGGAGCGGCTGCTCCAGCGGAGCGTGGCCGTCGTGCCGTCCACCTCGTCGCACCAGAGCGTGTCCACCCTGGGGCAGGGCCGCAGACGGTGCTTGTCCAATGTGGAGTCGTAGAAGAAGGTCATTACCACGGCCTCCTGGTAGTTCCCGATGAAGATGCTGTCGTACACTCGTGGCTCTTTGCCCATCTCTCCCCGAAACACCCATCCGTGGTCGTTGGCCGACATGCTTTTACAATTTAGACTCGTACTTACGTACTTTATTGGCGATAATCTAGTCACCTCTTTTGTGTTTTTATTAATCTTACAAAGCTCTGTTTTATATAACAGGCGAAATCCTACATTTAATATCAGTTCATCTCCGATGGATTCCAAAGAGTTATCAGATAGATTTTTGTTAATGGTATCCACAATATAATAGTCAATAGGCTCACCCGTATTGCGATTGTAAGAGACAATCAAACAAAAATTAATTGGACCTCTTGGAACTCTCGTATTGTGCGCACTGTCGATATAGAATCTTGTTTCATCACCCCAAGACGGCCAACAAAAGTTGTATGCGTTTTGATCATCGACAGCAATACCGCCGACCGAATTATAGTTCCCTAATAATGAGTGCCTGCTATCGTTATATAGTTGCTGCACCCACAGGACCTCGCCGTCCCTGTTCATCTTCAGCAGGCAGGGCATTCCCCGCCAGTCGCCGGCATTGTCCACCTTCAGGTAATGGACGGAGTCCAGAAACACCTTGACGGAAAAGGTGTCGGGCTGGAAGTTGTTGTCTTTGCTATAAAAAAAACAGCTGGCATAGATGGCATCGCCTTCGATGACGGCATTTTTTATTTCGAGGTTTGTCATTCTTGAGCCCCCGGGATGCCACTTCGTCACACTGTCAATCAAAAATCTCGATTCCAACGGATTCCAATTGCTATCCAGCTTGTAGTACACGGATGTGGAGTAGGTCTTTCCATACATTGTTTTTATGTTCAAAGGGTGCTTCCTGTTGGTGTCTTCATCCACAATGATATATGCCTGGTGCAGCGAGTCTTCGCCAGAGAAACTGCTGCAGGCGAAAATATGGATATTGCCATCCTCGTCAATTAAGAAACGGCTGCCGGAATATGAATTAGAACTAAATGGACAGCTCCGAAAATTTATATAGTCCAAGTCGTCAAAGGCGAACAGCTGTATGGCGTGAGCGTCAAGACGGTTCCCGTTCAGGTCAAATGTGACGAAGTAGGTCCTTCTATCCCAATTTCCGCGAGGGTAGCTGGGCTCTAGTATCAGGGTGTCGAAAAAGTAAAACCAGTCATACATCGCGCCATTTTTATAATTGGAAAATGCGATGGTGATTCTGCCGTCCTTTACAACCATGTTGTTCAATGGAGCGCAACCGGAATTGCGAGCACCGTAGCGTGCCGACCTGCACCACAGTATGTTGCCCAACGAATCGATTTTGGCCAAATAAATACCTTGATTATTAGAAATCCGATATCCCATATCCCTGGCGGTGGAATCCATGTGATTGATGTAGGGGCCGTTTTGGCCCAGCCGGGCCGCCATGCCGAACGCTCCTAAGATATAGGTGTTCCCCACGCTGTCGACGTAGGAATCCACCACCTTGTCATAGACTGTGCCCTGGTCCGTCTGTCCCGCAGACCATTTGCCCCAGCGGAAGCCCTGCTGCTGGGCATGGGCACTGTGCGTCAGCACTCCACTGCACAGCAGCAGGCAGACGAACGTTATTTGGAATGTTTTATGTAGTTTCATAATGCATACTTTTTTGTAAGTTCTATTAAAGAATTAAAGAATCAAGTATTCTGAAAACAGTTTACCATGCTATATCTTATAAGGGGACTTCTAAAAATTCGTTTCATTCGTAATCATGCCTGCATGAAGATTCCGATAATAAATTCGTTAAATTCGTTAGATTCGTGCAATCCGTGTTCAAAAGTTATTAATAGAAGTCCCCATTATAGATTTCGTATTTTTCGTGTTTTTAGATGTTCCCCTTTTCTATTTTCTTGTTGGAAAGTCTTCTTCGTTACAACGCCCCTGACCGAGGGCACCGCATTGGGATTGGTACTGTTGCTGCTAGACTGAGGCGAGGGAGCAGCGGGTGTGGGATGGACATAGAAATAGGCGGTGTCGGAAGCGGAGCACCCGTTGGTATCCGACACCAGCAGTATCACCTGATGTAGCCCGGTGTCGGCAAGGTGGTAATGGAGGTTGGCGGTGGAGGCAGAGTCGTGGGCGTGGGCGGAGCGGAGGTACCACTGGTAGGTGTATTCGGAGCCTACATTGCCGACGAGTTCGGCCTGATCGTAGAGGCTGTAGGAGCTGTCGCACAGGATAGACGCAAAGGGGCCGTTGGGGTAGGGCATATTGATTGCATATTGTTTCCGGCACTGTTCAAAGGTGGTGGCAAGGTTCAATATATAGGTGCCGGCTTGGTATACGTTGGCCACATACCCCGTAAACTGGCTGCATGGCGACCAAGAATAAATGAGGTCGGTGTGGGGTGCGGTGCAAAGGACCATGCTGTCGCCGGGGCAATCGGGGTAATGATGATTTTGAATTGTAAATAAATAATTGTTTGACAAATAATTACTATGGACGACAGCGAGGGTTTTGTCTATGGCGGAACAGCCGTCTGGGTCGGTGACGGTTAGGGTGATTTCCAAGGATGTAGGATGGCCATACACATGGTCGATTCCATTTCCGTAATTCCAGGAGCCATCGTTGAAGTCCCATCTGTAGGTCAGGTCATGGCCGATAGCATCGGCCGAGAAGGTGAATGCCGTTTCCTCACACATGATTTCTTTAACATCGAGGCCTCGGATCGTTGGAGCGGCATGGAAATGGACCAGGGTGTCGATAAAGCAATTGCGGTTTTGAAACACGACATGGACCCGGTACCAACCTGTGTCGGGAATGGCAATGGAGCACTGCCCCACGCCGGAGCCTCTGCCCGCGACGTTGTTGTGCTGGGCCTCCGAAACGGTGGCTTTCATTTTTATGGGTACCCCATCGTTCAGGTGGCTGGTTATCACCAGATGGCCATGGCAGTCATTGGCCATCTGCATGATTACCGCCTGCGGGATATAACCGCCCACGGTGCAGTGGTGGCAGGAGTCCCCGTCGGTCCACGACACGGTGACGCTGTAGTGGCCGGTGTCGGGAACCATTATCCGCTGGTTGCGTCCGGAGACGGTGTATTGGCGGTGATGGTTGTTCTGCGACAGGGTGAGGGAAAGGGGGTACTGCAGCCCCGGGGCGTTGAGGCCGCGTATGCCGATGATGTTGTAGCCGTAATTGGCGATACGGAAAGCTGAACTCACCGGCGTGCAATCCGGTTGCCGCTCTTTGTGGTCAAGCGGAAGCCTTTGGCTGCAGCCACACCTGGGGTCGGTGACGATGCACCAATAGTCGTCGGGTGAAGCCTCGATGCTGCGGGTGGTGCCGCCCGTCATCCACAGATAGCTGTAGTTGGCGGGGTCATCGTCCACCACCACGCTCAGCTGATGGCCGCAGGTGTCTATGTGCATGAGGGGCAATGGAGGATGAGGGACAACGGTGACGTGGGTTTCGGCCTGGCAGCCGTATCTTGACACATAGTGCAGGTGGACCGTATGCATGAGGGTGTCGCCAAAGACAGGGTTTGCCGCAAGGCCGTAGATGGGACTTTCTGGATGGTTGTCGAGATACCAATAGGTAGCTGCCGAATCGGCATCGACGGGGTTGGCCACGGTGAAAGTCGTGCTCTGCCCTGCACAGACAGGGCCATGGGTGATGGTGGGAGGGTTGATTTCCCCTATCCGCACAAAGACGGTGTCGTACCAATAGGTGTAGCAAAATGTCCGTTTGAGGAGTACCAGCACAATGGGAGGGTTGTAGTCGGAGTAGTTGGCCAGGAGGGTTACGCCGGCTTCGAGGTGGGAGCCCTGGATGGACAGGAAGTCGGCCGGCTTGACGGTCCACTCGTAGAGCACTCCGTAGTCGGACTGGTCGCGGAGGCTGGAGAGGGTGAGGTGCTGCCCCTGGCAGAGGCGTATGACTTTGCGGTAGGGCCATTCGGCCAGCTGGAAAAGAGAGACGTGGAGGGTTGTGGGTTCGGAACGGAGGCCAGTCCTGCGGTTCACCTGATATACGCGTATGTCGTTGAACTCGAATTCGAAGGATATATTTGCTTTGTTGCCCGAGCATCGGAGGGTGTCGCCATTCATGGTCCACTCCCACAGGATGTAGTAGTCCGGACTGGTGGGCGTGGCGGTATACACGGCCGACGAAAGGGGGCAGACTGTGTCGGGTCCGGAAATGGCCTGAGGAGCGGGTGGGATGTCGTCGGCCCTCACAGCATCTATGTCAGGGGTACTGGAGTGGAAGGTGGGGCAACAGGAGCTCTCTTTTGTCAGCTGATGGCTATCGCCGACATCGTCCCACTCGTGGCTGTCGGCAGTGAGGAGTTGGGCAGAGCAGCCGGCGGAATTGCCGTGGCCTGGCGTGGCCACGGGGAGAACGGAAGAATAATGTTTCTGCAGACCGAGGCTGCTGCCCTCTAGGACAGGCTGCAAGTCGTGTGCCTGCTGTGCAAATCCATTACATGTGGATGCCAGCAAAAGAAGAATTGGAACGATATGTCTTCTTTTCATAGTTGTTTTCATAGTTATAGCGCTATATGGCGAGCGCAGTGTTAGCAGTATGACCAACTGTTTGTTGGCGACTTTCTTTCAGTGGTCTTCCAATGGCGCGATAGCCGTTTGTGGCTCTGGTGTCATACGTATTATTGATGTGCAAAATTACACAAAAAAATGAATTAATTCATAATTAGTGCATTTTTTTAACATTTTAAAGAACCGTGCTGTATTTCCCAACCTACTTGTCGGCGGACACGCCCATGCAGTGGGATGTATTGGGGTTCGGCCGTGTATGGGGTGGGTTCAGGAGGCTGGGATTGATGTTTTTTTTCCTTACAGCATGTTGTCTGTAGCCCATTGATTTGCCCAAGACGTTGCCTTTGGGCATCATGGGTCTATGCCCTTGGGTGGTGCTCTATATAGTTTTTCCTTTACCCGGTTGTATCGTCATTCAAAATCACTATAAATAATGATTGGGCAATGTTATTTTTTGTATATTTTTGCAGTGTAAAATAAATGTTGGGTAGATAAATACAAAAGATTGTGAAACAGAAGTTTATATTGGTTATCTTATCGTTTTGTGCGATGTGGTATTCTTTGGATCTGCAGGCCCAGGAGTCGGAGCGTTTGTATCAGGGTTTCTCGGGTGGTATGATGCTTCATGCCGGTTATCTCTCTGGCATAGATGCCAGTGCGCCGGTCACTCCTCATGGGCTCACCACTGGCATTGGCGGTGCACTCAAGGTGAACCTGGGAAAACTCCTTAGGGTTGGCATTGATGGCTATGTGTCGACTCTTAGTTCCAACCATTCCGACGCCCGCAGTGTGTTGTCCGACGGCAGCTACATACGCACCGGGTCGGGCGGCCTGCTGGCCGACCTCTGTTGGCGCACGACCCAATGGTGGCCGTACATAGGCTTTGGGGTTGGCGGAGGCTCTATGAAAGGGCTCTACGTCCTCGACGGCAACCAAGATGACTGGATACCAGAGGCCAGTGCAGTATACAACAAACAGTCATTCTTTTATGTGTCACCCTATGTAGGTACTGATTTCTGCTTGACTCCCCGTGTGCACCTCACTTTCAAGGTCGACTGGATGGTGGCAGTTCACGATGGCACCCTGCTTAAACCCACAGGACCTCGTGGCTATTTCGGCTTTATGTTCTGCCATTAGGGGAATTGAGTATTTGTGATAAAGTAAAAGGTAAAAACTAAAAACTAAAATGGTGGGCGGGGCCGTTGAGAATTGAGAGTTGAGAGTTGAGAGTTGAGAGTTGAGGGTTGAGAGTTGAGAGAGGCGGCAGTCACTCTGGAACGAATCTTAGTAGAGCCGAAC
Organism: uncultured Bacteroidales bacterium; assembly: GCA_947168515.1. Taxonomy (GTDB): domain Bacteria; phylum Bacteroidota; class Bacteroidia; order Bacteroidales; family P3; genus Colimorpha. The sequence continues at coordinate 1,966 of CAMVMF010000066.1, read as the reverse complement.
GTTAATGGGAACATCTAAAAAAACGAAAAATACAAAAATAAAAGATGGTAATTATTGATTATTGACTGGTTCGTAAGTAATTGGACCTTTGATTCTTGATTATGGAAGTTGCCTAATGCAGAATCACTAATGCTCCTTTAAACTCTTTGCGCCCTCGCGACACCCCTGGCCTCGAGGGCTTTTTTTTTCTTCCATGTGAAATATTTGTCCCCCTTTGAACGTTTATTGGGTAGAAAAAAAGGAGAATTGGGAATTGAGAATTGAGAAAACAAGATATTGCTATGAGAACACTTGGGTACTTTTTTTTATGGATGGGTTATTCGCTGTATTCTTTAAGTGGATTAGGCGTTTATGCTCCCACATGTATGGATTTCGCCATGCTTGACGGCAAGAATGATGTCCGTCTGGACGTGGCGGTGTTGCCAATAACCCTCGGCCTTAGGTCCACCGTGTCGTATGGCCTGACGGACCATGTCCTGATTCAGGCTGATGCCAAGTATCATGATAATCATTATTATGGTCAGTTGGTCTCGGGCTGGTATAGCAATGCTGACAGCAGGGTCCTTGAGGTGCTTGGTGGGGCTTCTGTTGGGTATGGTAACGATCGGCTGCACGATAGGGAATCTTGGCGTAGTGGTAACTACATTACGTGCTTCCTGCAAGGCAATATGGGATGGAAGAATCTTGCCAATAAGCATATCGACGTTGCGTTTGGCGCCAGGTGCGGCTACTATTATGCTTCGCTCATCAATTCTGCGTTTTTCGGCAACACCGTGAAGGAAGAAGATGTGGTTGCCCATTCGTTTTTTGTAGAGCCGAACATTAATTTCAGATTCGGTTGGGAAAAGCTAAAGTTTAACCTCAAAACGGGCTATAACTTCCATCACGTTTCTGCCCTGTGTCCCGACAAGGATGCCCATGCGGGGATGGGAGACTTCGTGAGCATGGAGCTTTCGCTCAATTATCATTTCTGACGGGCTACCGAAGAGGAGGTTGCTTGGCGGATGCGGCGTAGGGTGTGCCGCATCAAGGGTAGCGACACGGAGAGCGTCAGCACCTCGGCAATGGGCATGCTGAGCCAGATGCCCATGTCGCCCATGATGGGGGTGAGCAGGAATAGCGGCAACAGCACAAACACGATGCTTCGGCATAGGGCTATGACTGCCGACTCCAGCGGCCGCTCTACCGCGGTGTGGAAACTGCTGCCTATGATGTTGACAAAGGAGACGAGGTAGTGCAAGGTCACCCATGTGGTGGCCGTGGTGGCAATGGCTTTCAACTCCCAGTCGCCCGAAGCAAAAGCCCCCACAATGGGGTGCTTGAAGACAAGTACTGCCAGGTATACACCAATGCCTATGCAGCCGCTGAACAGCAGCGACGACACCAGCAGGCTTCGCACCCCGCGATAGTTGCGAGCCCCCATCTGATACGACATCAGGGGATAGAGTGCCTGGGAGAGGCCGAAGATGGACATATTCACGATGAAGTTCAGGTAGCACACTATGGTCAGAGCCGCCACGCCGGTGGGGCCCACTTCGCGCATGAGTACTAGGTTGAATATGAAGGTGGTGATGGCGGCAGACACCGATGTGAGCATCTCGGACGAGCCGTTGTAGAAAATACGTCCCACTTCGCGCCAGGAGCCGCGCAGTCGTCCGAACTGCACCAGGGGTGCCAGCACCAACGCCGCCGTGCTGTTGGCCACACAGGTGGCGATGGCCGCTCCGCTCACGCCCCAATTCAGTCTCAGCACGAAGAAATAGTCCAGCACCACGTTCACCACGCAGCATATCGTGCCGCTCACGAACACCAAGCCCGGCTTGCCCGAGAGGCGGGTGAAGGCTTCGGTGAAGTTGGGGATGCAATAGAAGATGAAGGCGCAGCCGATGATGCCCAGGTAGTTGCGCACGTAGGGGTATACCTCGTCGTTGGCCCCGAGGAAATAGCACAGGCGGTGCAGGTTCAG
>CAMVMF010000065.1 GCA_947168515.1 uncultured Bacteroidales bacterium | reverse complement strand
CGGTTCTATTTCTGTTAATTACAAACCTTTCAAACGCTAGTGATTACAAATCCGCGGCTCAACTGTGTCGGATTGCAAATCCGCCACAACAGATTGCCTTGCCAAGGGCGTTGGCCTAGGCTGGATGTGTTCTGAGTCGCTAGGGTTGGAGGTGTTAAGCCGGTATCCCGTTTGTGGCGGATTACAAATCCGCGGCTCAACTGTGTCGGATTGCAAATCCGCCACAACAGAAAAAACTGCCACAACAGAAATCCGCCACCACAACAGCAAATCCGCCACAACAGACTTTCAGGCCGCCTTGTCCCACTAGGGTTGGGGTGTTGGTGATTCATTTGGGGGCGGTTAGGGCGTTGAAGGGACATTGTTGTGCGGCGACAATTTCGCGTATTCAAAAAAAAGTTGTATCTTTGCAACGAATTATTGTGTCCTAAAGAATGGAAAATTACATTGTATCAGCGCGTAAGTACCGTCCCACGACATTTGAAAGTGTGGTCGGGCAGCAGCATATCACCACTACTCTGAAGAACGCTATCCGTCAGGGCCAACTGGCTCAGGCATTCCTTTTCTGCGGCCCGCGCGGCGTGGGCAAGACCACCTGCGCCCGCATCCTGGCCAAGACAATCAACTGCACCAACCTCACTCCCGATACCGAGCCCTGCAACGAGTGTGAGAACTGCCGCAGTTTCGACGACGGCACTTCGATGAATATCTTTGAGCTGGACGCTGCCTCCAACAATTCGGTGGAGGACATCCGCGACCTGGTGCGCCAGGTGAGCATACCGCCTCAGACAGGACGCTACAAGGTGTATATCATCGATGAGGTGCACATGCTCTCCACCGCTGCTTTCAACGCATTCCTCAAGACCTTGGAGGAGCCTCCGGCATACGCCAAATTCATTCTGGCCACGACCGAGAAGCATAAGATCATACCTACCATCCTCTCGCGCTGCCAGGTGTTTGACTTCAAGCGCATCCAGAGTGAGGATATTGTCAACCACCTGAAGTTTATCGCAGAAAAAGAGGGTATCCACTATGAGGAGGAGGCCCTCCACATCATCGCCCATAAGGCCGAGGGCGGCTTGCGCGACGCACTCTCCACTTTCGACCAGCTGGTGAACTTCACGCAGGGCAACCTCACCCGCGTGCTGTGCAACGAGAACCTCAACCTGCTGGACTCGGAGTACTATTTCCGTCTGGTGGACTTTTTCCGCCAGGGCGATATAGCCAACTCGCTGCTGCTCTACCAGGAGGTGATAGACAAGGGCTTTGAGGGGCAGCATTTCATTACCGGACTGAGCGAGCATCTGCGCAACCTGATGGTAGCCCTGGACCCTGCGACGCATAAGTTGATGGAGGTGGGCGAAACGCTCCGTGGGCGTTTCGGCGAGCAGGCACTGAGCTGCGGTCTGGCTTTGCTGCTGAGATACCTGGACATTTCCAGCGACTACGAATACCGATATAAGGATGCCGGCAACAAGCGTCTCTTTGTGGAGGTGGCGCTGATGAAGATGGCGGCACTCGTGAACAACCCATAGATTGCAAGGTCGCCTCAGGCGGAGCACGGCAACAACAAGTCTGTACCCAATCCGGTGCAGCCTGTGGCTGTGTCTAGGACTGAGCCGACCATAGCGGTGGACAAGCCTCTGCCGCCCGCGCCATCCGCACCCCTCCGGCCTCAGCCTGAGGCCCCGGCGGCCGCAGCCCCGCAGCAGCCAGCCCCCAGCGGCGAACACCCTGTTGCCTCTGGCCGCCTGCGCCGCGTGGGGAGCATCAGCATCAAGACGGTGCCGGTGGATGTGTCGACGGTGACCCACCCGGCGGTGGCAGCCCCCCCTCTCGACGAGGCCAAGCTGCACGAGTGCTGGGAGGCCCTGCTGGAGGCCATGAAGGGCGAGCTGCCTAAGTTGGCCGAACAGCTAAGGGACAAAGAGCTGAGGCTTGAGGGGGAGGATATGTTTTCCATTATTGTGAACAACAGCTTTATAGAGTCGGAAATCAAGCCCCACCTTATCCGCATGCTCACCTACCTGCGTGCCAAGAGCGGCCGGCCCAACCTCAACTGCAAGATAGAGGTGGTGTATGTGGAGAAAGAGACCAAGGCCTATATCCCCAGAGACAAATACGACGTCATGCAGCATGCCAATCCCGCCCTCGATACCTTCCGGGTTCTCTTTCCCGAGGTGGACTATTAAGGCGGTAGCTTGCCGCGTTGCCTCACCGGGGCTGCAAGCAGAAGGGACAGCCACTGCCGAACCGATACACATTAGGGTACAACTAAAAACACGAAAAATACACATACGCTAGAATGATAAGTGATTGCTCTTATTAATTTACATTTGGTTATATGATTATCGGCAATTGGCATATACAAGAGGTGGCACCTCTACGAGGCACTTGGGGGGGTGTTGAGAAAAGGTCTCCGTACTGCGCTCCGCTTGTATGGTGTTGTGGAGATCAATACCCTCCGAGGCCGCTGTATGATGAATGCGGGCGGCCATAAACAATTATCATCTAGCTGAGCATTGGAGTGGCCATTGGTTGGGAGCGTCCTTGGTTGGCTCTGATGCCAGGCTGAAAGAATTTACCATTAACACAAACAAAAAAAACAGATGACCTATATTTTCCTCGGACTATTGATATTCTGTGCGCATTTGTTTAATGCGTGGTTCAGCAAGCGTCGTATACCCGACGTGTTGCTGCTGGTGGGTATAGGCATCTTGGTAGGCCCTGTGGCGGGCCTGATTACTCCCGCCGAGTTGTCCAGTGTGGGGCCTGTGCTTTCGTCGCTCACGCTGCTTTTTATCCTTTTCGACAGCGGAATCGATATGCGCCTCGACCTTGTACGCCGCTATTGGTCGGGGGTGGTGCAGGTGACGTTGTTGTCGTATGTCGTCTCGCTGGCGGCGGTCACGGTAGTGTGCTTTTTTGTCGTAGGCCTTCAGCTGCAGGCTTCTATGATGTTGGGCACCATGGTGGCCGGGACCGGGGCCTCGATAGTCATTCCGCTGGTCAACCAGATGCGGGTGACGGAGAAGGCCCGGGTGACGCTGACGCTGGAGTCGGCCATCTCCGGCGTGATAGCCATCGTCATCACGCTGGCCTTCATGGAGGGCTTTAAGCTGGGCAACGTCAGTGTGCCTTCGATGTTGGGCCGTGTGATAGCCACGGTGCTGGTATCGCTGATTATCGGTCTGGCGGGTGGCATCTTTTGGTCTTCGCTGATGGAGCGCATCCGCAAGTTGGAGAACTCCATGTTCCTGACACCGGCCTTTGTGTTTGTGATGTACGGCGTGACCGACCTCATCGGCTTCAGCGGGGCCATAGCGTCCCTCACCTTTGGGCTGGTGTTGGGCAATCCGGAGTATTTCCACGTCTCGTTTCTGCGCAAGCTCAAGTTTGGCGAGATGACGCCCTTGATGGATAATGAAAAGAGTTTCTTCAAGGAGTTTGTCTTCATCCTGAAGACCTATTTCTTTGTCTATATCGGCATCAGCATCCCCTTCACAAACGCCTGGGCTTTCATTTACGGGGCTATCATTGCTGCCGTGCTGTGCGTGGTGCGTTTTGTGCTCATCTACATCGTGGGCAAGGAGAATACCCCGGAGGAGCGGCTGTCGGTGGCCATCCTCATACCCAAAGGGCTGATTGCCGCCGTGCTGGCTTCCATCCCCGAGCAGATGAACCTTGCCGCGGGCTACAACGTCATTCCGCATGCCTCCTTTATCAAGCACATCGTGTATGCGGTTATTTTCTGTTCGATTATCTTCTGTTCTATCTTGGTGCTGGTGTTCAGCAAAAAACTCATGATGCCCCAACTGCCCAAGGAGGGGAAAAAACTATAGCAAATGAATCTGACTTTTTATAAATTCGACGGGGCCGGTAACGACTTTGTCCTTATCGATGCCCGTGAGCAGGACCCCCAGCTTTCCGCTGAGGCCATTGCCCATATCTGTCATAGGCGGTTCGGCGTGGGTGCCGATGGTCTGATGACGCTCCACCGCGGGGTGGGGGACTACGCTTTTGAGATGCGCTACTACAATTCCGACGGCCACACGGCCTCGATGTGCGGCAACGGAGGCCGCTGCATTGCCGTCTTTGCCCACCTGCTGGGGGTGCCGGGCTGTGAGAAGAGTTTCCGTTTTCTGGCCCCCGACGGGCCGCACGATGCCGATATCCTTTCATGGGACCGTGATAAAGGGCGTGGCGAGGTCTCGCTAGGCATGAGGGATGTGCCCAAGGCCGAGATACGTCAGGTGCTGGACGGCACCCTCCTCAATACCGGCGTGCCACACTATGTGCAGCAGGTTGAGGACCTGGGACACTATGACCTGGTGGGGGAGGGGCGCCGTATCCGCCATCTGCCTCAGCTGGGTCCCGAGGGTGCCAACGTGAATTTCGTGGAACCGCTTCCCAACGGTGTTCTGCAGGTGCGTACCTATGAGCGCGGTGTGGAGGACGAGACCTGGTCTTGTGGCACCGGTGTCACTGCCTGTGCCATCGTCACCGGGCGCGAGCATATCCACACTGCTGGCGGTGATTTCCGCATCACTTTTGCCGAAATTGCTGAGGCCTTCACCGATGTGAGGCTCATAGGTCCCGTGGCCCTTAATTTCACGGGTACGATACTTGGCAACCTCGATAGATAATGCTTCACACGGATGGCACGAATGACATGAGGGAACATCTAAAAACACGAAAAACACTAAAATTGAAAGATGGTAAGTGTTGATTATTGATATTAATTGGTCATTTAGTTCTTGATTAGTAGCAATTGCATTTGAATGAACATGGATGGTGCGAATGACATGAGGGAACATCTAAAAACACGAAAAACACTAAAATTGAAAGATGGTAAGTGTTGATTATTGATATTAATTGGTCATTTAGTTCTTGATTAGTGGTAGTTGCATTTGAATGAACACGGACGACACGAATTACATGAGGGAACATCTAAAAACACGAAAAACACTAAAATTGAAAGATGGTAAGTGTTGATTATTGATATTAATTGGTCATTTAGTTCTTGATTAGTGGTAGTTGCATTTGAATGAACACGGATGGTACGAATTACACGGATAATTTGAATGAACACGGATGGCTCCAATTACACGTTTTTGAACACAGCACAAAGAATATTTATTAGATACTAACAGGACCTGCAAGGGTCAAAACCTTAACAACTGAATTTAGAACCTACCTATGGACCTTTTTTCCACACCGGCTCCCGACAGTGCCCGCCAACGCGTGGCTGAGCTTACCCAGCTCATCGACCATTACAATTATGAATACTACATGAACGACAGGTCGCTGGTGAGCGATTTTGAGTTCGACGCCCTTCTGCGCGAACTGATGGACTTGGAGCGTCAGTACCCAGAGCTATCGCTGCCCACCTCGCCCAGCAGGCGTGTGGGGGGTGAGGTCAACAAGACTTTCCGCCAGGTGACTCATCGGCTGCCCATGCTTTCGTTGGGCAACACCTATAGTATAGAAGAGATAGAGGACTTTGAGGCTCGCACCCGCAAGTTGCTCGACGGCACCCCGTTCACTTATACCTGTGAGCTCAAATACGACGGCGTGGCCATCGGGCTGACCTATCGGCGCGGCGAACTGGTGCAGGCTGTCACCCGTGGCAACGGGGCCGTGGGCGACGACATCACCGCCAATGCCCGTACCATACCCACCATTCCGCTGCGGCTCCGGGGCGACTTCCCGGCAGATTTCGAGGCACGGGGCGAGGTGGTGTATCCTTTTGAGGCCTTCGAAGCCATGAACCACCAGCGCGAGGCCGACGGCGACGAGCCTTTTGCCAATCCGCGCAACGCCGCCAGCGGCTCGCTGAAGCTACAGAATTCGGCCGAATGTGCCAAGCGTAAGCTTATGTTCTGCATGTATTTTATGATGTTTCCCGACGGCGACACAGGCCTTGCGCCCCAATACAGCACCCACTATGGCCGTTTGGAGGCTGCCAAGCAGATGGGCTTTAAGGTCCAGCCCTATATTCGCGAGTGCAAGGACATAGACGAGATAAAGGCCTTTATCGACCACTGGGACACGGCCCGTTGGAACCTTCCTTTCGGCATCGACGGCGTGGTTATCAAGGTCAACCAGACCCCCCTTTGGGATCGCCTGGGCATGACTGCCAAGTCGCCCCGTTGGGCCATTGCATATAAGTTTAAGGCAGAGCGTGTGAGTACGCCCCTGTTGGAGGTGACCTATCAGGTGGGGCGCACCGGTGTGGTGACCCCTGTGGCCAACATGCAGCCGGTATGGCTCGGCGGCACCACGGTCAAGCGTGCCACCCTGAACAATGCCGATTTCATGGCCAAGCTGGATATTCGTGAGGGAGACCACCTGCTGGTGGAGAAGGGCGGTGAGATCATTCCCAAGATTGTAGGCATCGACCTGGACCAGCGCAAACCTGACGCACGGCCCATCGCATACACACAGGTCTGTCCTGTCTGTGGCACTCCCTTGGTGCGTGCCGAAGGGGAGGCAGGCTACTACTGCCCCAATCAGGACGGCTGTCTGCCTCAGCTTTTAGGGCATCTGGAACACTTTGTCAGCCGCAAGGCCATGGACATCGACAGCCTGGGCAGCGAACGCCTGAGGATGCTGTATGATGCCGGCCTGGTGCGTAACGTGGCCGACCTCTATGACCTCCGGCGCGAACAGCTGGTGGGGTTGGAAGGTTCCAAATTGGCTGAGCCTACGGCTGCGGTGGCTGAGTTCGCCCTTGAAGCAGAAGGGCAGGGGGGAGGTTCCACTGCTGCTGCCCCCCGAGCTGCAACCATTCAGGAAAAGGGTGCCGACAATATTCTCAAGGCGTTGGAGGAGTCCAAGCAGGTGCCTTTCGAACGGGTGTTGTATGCGCTAGGCATACGCTATGTGGGAGAGGTGGGGGCCAAGAAGTTGGCCCGCTATTTTGGCAATATGGAGGCTTTGATGGATGCCAGCGTCATGGATTTGGCTCAGGTGGAGGATGTGGGAGAGGTTACCGCGGTGGCGGTCTTCGACTTTTTCAACAATCCGCAGCATCGCCAGATAGTAGAACGGCTAAAGAATGCCGGCCTCCAGATGGAGGTGGTGGACACCCGCATCAGCAATGTACTCGAAGGCATGACGATAGTGGTCAGTGGCACCTTTGAGCATTTCTCGCGGGACGAGATAAAAACTTCCATCGAGCAGCACGGCGGAAAGGCCAGTGGCAGCATCAGCGGCAAGACCACCTATCTTCTGGCCGGAGCAAAAGTGGGGCCCGAGAAGCTCAAGAAGGCCGAGAAACTTGGGGTGCCGCTCCTTACGGAAGAGGGGTACTTAGAGTTGATAGGGGGATTTTAAAGGGGAAGAGGGATAGAAGAGATAGAGGAGATAGAGGGGATAGGAGAGATAGAGGGGATAGAGGGGATAGGAGAGATAGAGGGGATGGTTTTAAAAGTTGCGGAGGAGTTTTTTCTTTTTTTCTTGCTATTTCACAAATAAATCGTATCTTTGCAAATTAAATTTGAATAAAATAATAGTAATTATGCGCAAAATACTACTCACCCTTTTGTTGGCACTGCCCCTGATGGCTGCTGCCCAAACTACCGCTCCTTACGGTATTTATGTTTCTCAGAACCAAGGTACTGTCGACTGGCCTGCTGTCCACGAGGAAAGTGACGTGGACTTCGTCTATGTTCAGGTCACCAGCGGTGCCACCATTACCGACTCCCGTTGCGGCACCAACCTCTCCATGGCTGCTAAGTCCGGTTTTCCTGTGGGCGCCGTCCATCGCTACGACCGTCACTACAACGCCGAAGGTCAGTTGGCCAACTTCCAGGCTGCCGTCAAGGGTTATGATATGAAGCTTGCCCCTGTGGTGTATGTGGAGCCTGACAATCCCTATGATTTGAAAATCAAACGTCTCGATATGCTCCTGCAGCTCATGGAGCAGGCCTATGGTGTTAAACCCCTTATTATGTGTACCGCCGAGACTTATCTGAAATATTTCAGTCTTGAGCGTTACGCTTCTTTCCATGTCATCATCATCAGCAACGGTCTTAAGTTCCCTGCCACCCGCTATTCCGTTTGGCAGTACACCGACAAGGAGCAAGTTCCTGGCTTTGTCAACTATGTGCCGGGTCTGAAACTGCATCCCACCTACAAAATCGACAACCTGAAGATGTCGGCTGCTGTCCGTTGATATGACCTTGCCCCGGTCGAAGACGTTGCGATCCTCTTTTCGGCATGACCCAATATTGATTACGATGAAAAGATTCTTCGTCCTTTTTCTTATGGTTTGTGGTGCCATGGCAGGGTATGCCCAATGGGGCGTCAGTGCCAATATGAGTGTAAGCACCAGCAATTATGCCTATACCCAGGGGGGGCAGCCCGCTTTCAACAAGGACCTGCCTCAAGGATGGGCATTTGATTTTACACCCCGCATAGGGTATGCCTTTGGTGACCTATTTTCTGCGGGAGTCGACTTGGGCTTTGGCTATGCCAACTACAATTATACCGACGGATTCTACAATCCGATTACCGAAGTGTGGGACCAGTCCGAAATCTTCAACCAGCAATTATACAGCGGTATGGTCGGCCTCTTCATGCGACTGCAGATCCAGTCGTGGGGACGGCTCTCGCTCCATGCCGAACTGACTGCTGGCTATAAGAAAGCCTACGGCACCAATACCAAAACCCAGTACGCCGAAGATGTATGGGGCGACTATAATAAGATAGTCACCAGCCGCGATATCCAACAGGATCAGTTCCGGCTGCAGGTGGTGCCGGTGTTTCATTATCTGCTGGGCAACTGGAAGGGAGGTGCTGGCGACAAATCTCACCTCAGTGCAGACCTCTACCTCAATTTTATCTCCCTGGCTTATGCGCATACGGTCACTAACATGTACGGTGAGAAAAGCAAAACCAACAGCGATCCTGAGCTCCACAGCCAAACTGTCACCAATGATTTTGACCTAGGTTTCCGAGTGCTTGGCACCAATCCCATTGGAATAGGATTTACCTATTCTTTCTAATTGACATACAGCTATATAAATGGAGGTATCTGATTCCGTCAGATACCTCTGTTTATTTGTATGGACAGAAGTGTCGGTACTTTTTTTCTTAAAATTCTCAAAGAAACTGTATTATTATTATTAAAATATGTATATTTGCATCTGGAAAATACTATTACTACTATGATGCAGTCTTTGTTTAAATATCTGGTAATCATTATCTTATTCGCTATAGGACCGACTGTGGGCAATGTGGCCAAAGGGCAGGATACAATCCGTTTGGTTGATGACAACAGCCTTAGTTTCAGTTGTGACACGCTCACTTCAGGTGTCATTAAGGGCTTTGTGGACCCGGATGGCGATGCCACCGATGCTTTTTTTGCCTCCATCTATTTCTATCTTTCGCCAGGAGACACCATTCTTATTTGGGGGAACTTCTATGGCGACAACACAAGCGATTATGTATACATCCTCAATAACAGTTGGGCGTTATACCATCCGGGGGACTCGATAGGTATCACATGCCGTATTAGCCCAGCCATCATAGAGTACAATTCGGAAACCACCCCGGTAACCGATAGTTTCACCCTATACTACGAATACCATCCCACCCAATGTAATGTCGGAATAGGCGATTTCTGGTCAAACTCCATTACCACCAACTCGGCAACTCTTCTTTGGGATAATGCTGACTATACGGCTTCTTTCTACATAACATATAACGGCCGCGACACTGTGGTAAATTCGTGGACCTGCAATTTGAGCAACCTTGCCCGCAATACCACCTACCTCTGTTCTGTAGCCAGCGTCAGCGACACCGCGCAGGACGGCTGCACCCAATATTTGACTTTTACTACCGACTCCTGCGTGTCGCTCGTCACTTATCTCTCTGCGACCCACATCACCCCAACCAGCATTACCGTCTCTTGGGACGGGCCTGCGGGTGAAACCTACTTGGTCTCAGACGGCACCAGCACCATCACCACCACTGCGCATGAGTACACCTTCACGGGCTACTTGCCTGTAAGCAACCATACGTTCACGGTTGTGGCGCAGCCCGACCTCTGTTGTAACAATTGCGGTGCCACCACTAGTGCCACCACGCTATGCTATCAAGCCAAAGTCAACGGCATACGACCGCTGATAGGATCCGACACCGTCACCCTTACGGCCGACTTTGCCGACGGCTATCTTTGGAGCACTGGGGCCACCTCGCAGTCGATTCAGGTGACACAGCCGGGCTACTACACCCTGGTGGTCTTCACCAATGGTGGTTGCACCGACACCCTCACGGTGGGAGTGTCTAATGTGGAGTTGGACATCGATGTCCTCGTGCCCGACTATCTCTGCCCCGGCGAAAGCATTGATGTGTATGTGGGTCTCAGCCCAGATGCCAATGTCCATGTGAACAATATCGACCAAGCCACCCTTTCCGACCCCACCCGGATATTCCTGCCCGACGGAGTCGACTGCGACCCCACGTCGGACCATGGCTGCTCCTATCGTTCCGAGTTGGAGTTCGAAGGCTTTGGCAACTACCAGTTGGTGACCGATGCGGGCGACATCCGCTATGTGATGCTCAACATGGAGCACTCCTATATCGGCGACATATACATCAACATCACCTGTCCTAACGGTCAGAATGCCGACATACTTAAGTTTAGCGGCAACGGCTATTCGGAATGTACCTCCAACATTGGTAGTGAGCACCGCGGCTGGGCCAACGGCAACAATTGCGGATACTGCTATCTGGGATTACCTTATGACTACGAAGACAACCTACACCCATGCGACTCCACCCAGTCGGAGAACATGGCTGGCACCGGCTGGCGCTACTGTTGGTCCAACAATTATGATGCGGGGTATACCTATGCTTCGGGGGACGGCATTATCTATCGCAATGCGCATACGGTAGGCAGTTCCTTTGACTCATCTAATGTGGCTGCCGGCACCAATTTCTACCATCCCGACCAGTCGTTGGATGCCCTTGTGGGCTGCCCGATGAACGGCACCTGGTATATAGAGGTCATCGACGGTTGGGGGATTGACAACGGATATATCTTCGGATGGGAGCTGGCCCTCAATCCTGACCGGCTGGCACGGACGCAGTATGTCCCCACAGTGGCCTATGCCAACCTGGTGGGGCAGTATGCCGTCCGCAATAGCGACACCACTTTCACCATCACCTGTCCGGGTAACCTCACATCCGACACTACCATCACCTACACCGTCCACATCTACGACACCGCGGGCAACCTTTTCGACACCTCATTTGCCGTCACCTTCCACCGGCCCTTCACCCGCACCATTCTCGACACCATCACGGAGAACCAGCTTCCCTACACCATCTACGATACTACCTTCACCGGAGAGGTCTCCAACGTTGTGCTACGCCGTACCAATGCAGGCACGTGCGACAGCATTATCACCTATAGCCTTCTTGTCATCCCTAGCGGCTACTCGATACACGATACTACCATTTGTGACGACCAGCTGCCCCTCACCTGGCATGGCCATACTTTCACCGCCGCAGGAACCCAAACTTTCATGGTCATCACCCCCTATGGCGGCGACAGCACCGTGACGCTCAATCTGCATGTCAATCCCACCTATAGTTCCACTCTCACCCAAACCATCTGTAGTAACCAGACCTACACGTTCGAGGGAACCACATACAGCACCACCGGCACTTATCCCCATCTCCTCACTACCGTTGGCGGTTGCGACAGCCTCCGCACCCTTGTCCTCACGGTCAATCCCACCAGCATTGAGGATACCGTGGTAGACGTGTGCGACCAGTTTGTCTTTGGCGGCAACACCTACACCGCTTCCGACACCGTCGTGCTGAGTAACTACGGCAACAATGTCTATGGCTGCGACTCGACGCTGACCCTCTACCTCACCGTCCGCCACTCCACCGACAGCGTTGTCATAGCCGAGGTATGCGACAGCTTCTATTGGTACGGCCAGTGGATTACCAGCACGATCAGTTCCACCCTCACCCACACCCTCACCAACAGCGTGGGCTGCGACAGCACGGTTCGGCTGGTGAAGCTGGATGTCTATCCAACGCACCGCTACAACGACACCGACACGGTCTGTGCCAGCAACATGCAGGGTGGCTACCTCTGGCGTGACACCACCCTCTACACTACTACGGGGGGCACTTTCTCCTACACCCGACAGGACAATCATGGCTGCGACAGCATCTTCACCCTCGATCTTTCGGTGATTGCCACAGCCTATGGCACCGTATACGACACCATCGTCGAGAACCAGGCCGCCGCATGGAGCTATCAGGGCATCCCGGTCAGCCATGACACCGTGATGACCATCATCATTCAGCGCCCCTCGGGCTGCGACAGCATCGTCACCTATCATCTAAAGGTATGGCCCAATGTCGCCCATACGTTTGACTCCACCATTTGCGACGACCAATGGAGTCAGTTCAGTTGGCATGGGCACCCGGCCTCCGACACCATCATCGTGGTGCTTTCCGGCAACCATGGCGTTGACAGCACCGTCACCCTCTACCTGCATACCTTGCCCACCTATGACCTTTCGTTCTACGACACTATCTGTAGCAACCATCCCCTCACCTTTGAAGGTACGGTCTATAACACCACAGGCTCCTACACCCACACCTTTGCCACAGCCTCCACGCCGCAGTGCGACAGTTTGCGCACACTGCACCTATTGGTGCATAACATATCTGTGGGCGACACCGCTGTCAGCACCTGCGACAGCTTCTTGTGGTATGGCACCACCTACACTGCCTCCGCCATCGACACCCTCTTAGGCCACTATACCAATGCCGCAGGGTGCGACAGCCTGGTGGCGTTGAACCTTACCGTAGCCCATAGCACCACGGCGGTCTATAACGACACCTGTGCCGAGAACTACCTCCCGCGGCAGTATATCCATGTGATTTCGCATGGCGACACCTCTGGCGTGCAGTTGACCATTCCCAATGCTGCCGGATGTGACTCGGTCATCACCTATAGTCTCCATGTGTGGCGCAATGTCTATGACACCCTCGACACCACTATCTGTGCCAGCCTCCTGCCCACATTCTCATGGAACGGACAGGTGTCTGCCCTCACGCCTACGCCAGGCACAACGCCCGGCATAGCGGAACCCATGATGGACGATACCTTGCACGCCATTATCCCCACAGTGCATGGTGCCGACAGCATTATCACCATGAGGGTGCATATTCTGCCTATCTACAGCCAAGACTACTACGACACCATCTGCGACAACCAGAGCCTGGCCTTCGCCGACACCAGCTACACGCAGACGGGCGATTACAGCCACACCCTCGCCACGGCTGATGGTTGCGACAGCCTTGTTGAGCTCCACCTGATGGTTCATCCTACCTTTACGGATACCATATACGATACAGTCTACCTGGGCGAGTCAGTCTTCTTTGAAGGTACGGCCTATGCCGACCCCGGCATCTATTCCGTTACCTACAGTACCCAGCAGGGGTGCGACTCCGTCCTTGTGCTCCACCTCACCGGTAAGAACTATGTCACTCGCAGCATCACCGACAGCCTCTGCCAAGGCGATTCGCTCTTTTTCGGAGACCGATATGTGCAAGAGGCCGGCATCTACTACGACACCATAGTGACCGGAGATTTCTATCTTGGCGACACCGTGGTGGAACTCAGCCTGGTGGTGGTTGAGCCGCCAGAAGTCTCTATCGACACTTCCCATTTCTGCGACCCAGAGCCTCATTTCACTCTCCAAGGCCATGCCGATGTACCGTACTATCGTTGGTCTTCGAAACCTTACAACCCACAGCTTGTAGGACACGAAAACGACACCATCCTTCAGGTGTCGCCCAAGGACAGCAGTTGGTACTACCTCTATGCCGACTACCGTCAGGAGCCACTCTGTCCGGCCACCGACAGTGTTCTGTTGCCCCCATTGAGCAAGGTTACTGCCGCTATCGAGATCGTGCCGCAGGCAATCACTCTCGACGACCGGTCCATCACAGCCTACAACCGCAGTACAGGACGTTATACGCGCCATTTGTGGTACGTCTGGTACGACGGCATTCAGGCTTTCACCTCCACCGATAAGGTGCTCCGTCTCGACGTTCCTCAAACAATAGACAGCGTACAAATTTCGCTACAGGTATTCAACCACACTTGTGCCGATTTGACCACGGTGGATGTACCCATCCGCCGTTCCGGCATCCTTTTCCCCAATGTCTTTACCCCCACACAGGACCTCAACAGTTACTTCACTGGTGTTGGCAAGGGGGTTGTGGAGTATGAAATATGGATTTACGACCGCCGCGGTGACATTGTCTACCACGGCACCGACATACACCAAGGCTGGGACGGCACCAAAGATGGAAGACCTTGTCCTCAAGCCACCTACGTCTACTATTGTCGTTATACCGACCAGTTGATTCCCAACGGTGTGCAAACCACCAAAGGCACGGTCACACTCCTACGATAGTTCCGCTTGGAGAGGAGAAGGTGCAGCGTTGAATAATCGACTAAGAAAATAAAAAAGGTGGATTCGCAAGGAATCCACCTTTTTATGATTATTCTCTCCCTTATTAGTCCACCTTGATGGGTTGGATGTGCTCGTGGAGGAAAGTGCGGAGATTTTCGATGGGGATGCGTTCCTGCTGCATGGTGTCGCGGTCGCGTACGGTGACGCTGCCATCGGTGAGGGTGTCGTTGTCAACGGTGATGCAGTAGGGGGTGCCGATGGCATCCTGACGACGATAGCGGCGGCCGATGGCATCCTTCTCGTCGTACTGGAGCATGAAGTCGTATTTGAGCGAGTCCATGATTTCGCGGGCTTTCTCGGGCAGGCCGTCTTTTTTGACCAGGGGCAGGATGGCAGCCTTGTAGGGGGCCAGGATGGCGGGGAGGCTGAGTACCGTGCGAGTGGTGCCGTCGGCGAGGGTCTCGTCCTTCAGGGCATGGCTGAAAATGGCCAGGAAGGTGCGGTCGACTCCGATGGAGGTTTCAATCACGTAGGGGGTGTAGCTTTCGCCTAGCTCGGCATCAAAGTATTGGAGTTTCTTGCCGCTAAATTCGCTGTGGCGGCTGAGGTCGAAATTGGTACGGCTGTGGATGCCCTCCAGCTCTTTGAATCCGAAGGGGAACTCAAATTCGATGTCGGTAGCGGCATTGGCATAGTGGGCCAGCTTTTCGTGGTCGTGATAGCGGTACTTCTCTGCGGGGATGCCTAAGGCAAGGTGCCAACGCAGGCGCTCTTCCTTCCAATGTTTGAACCACTCCAACTCGGTGCCAGGGCGCACGAAGAACTGCATCTCCATCTGTTCGAACTCGCGCATGCGGAAGATGAACTGACGGGCTACAATCTCGTTGCGGAAAGCTTTGCCTATCTGTGCGATGCCAAAAGGAATCTTCATGCGACCGGATTTCTGCACGTTGAGGAAGTTGACGAAGATGCCTTGGGCTGTTTCGGGACGGAGGTAGAGGGTGTCGCTGTCGTCGATGACGGAACCCATCTTGGTGGCGAACATAAGGTTGAACTGGCGCACATCGGTCCAGTTGCGGG
>CAMVMF010000064.1 GCA_947168515.1 uncultured Bacteroidales bacterium | reverse complement strand
GAGGCTGTCCATCAGGGCTTTTATGAACCCTTTGATGCTGAGGTAGTGGACGGCGAAGCCCAGCGGGGCAGCTGTAGATACCGCCAGATTGTCCTGCGAGACCTTTTTAGCTACCAAGGGAGACTGTTGGCGGGTATGCCACACATGAAGTACTTGGAGGCCATAAAAGAGGATCTTCAGCCCCTTTCCGAGGCTCAAATGCATCGGTTGGAGCGTTTCCAACAGACTCACCCCGACCAATATCAGCACTGGCTCGAACGCGACGGCACCTGCACGGACTTTGTCATTGTGGGCATAGATGTCCCGGTCGAGCGGCAGAAGGCCATTTTGTCGCGGCTGCGCAAACTCGCCCGTTCGCTTCCCGCAACTTTCACCTACGACGAGTTGGTTGCGCTGGCTGCAGAGCAGCACATATCATTGAGCGGGTGCCGTGATGATTATGACTCCCAGTACGACAACTACGTCAGTTTTTCGCTTACCTTTCGGGTGGGCGAACTGCGTGGCCATCAGCAGCTCTACCGCGGCATCAAGAACTTTGACTATCGCGACAGCCAAGAGGATGCGCGCCTGCTCAGCGACCCTTCCTGCTGGTTTAATTTCGAGCATCTGTTTCTCTTCGTGGCCCGCAACCTAAAGGAATATCTTTTGCAGCATCCTTCAGCGCCTCTGCAGGCCCTCTTCGACCAGATGAAACCGGCCTTTTTGGCCCTCAACGACGGCAAGCATAAAGTCAATGCCCTGGCAGCAGAATACTACCGTTGGGTTCCCAAGCAGATGTTCGGTCGAGAGCAGGCCTGGCGTGTGGCTGCCGACTATCTCGACACCCTTGCCGACCGCTATCCCACGGCTCCGTTGGCTGCTGCCCTCCGCACCCCACAATGGCAGGAGAAATATCGCTTGGTCTACGATGCCTGCAGTTAGCCCGTCGCTCGGTGCTTTCTATCGATATTGGGAGAAGAAGTAATCTGCTATGAATTGTCTGTTTTTTTGCACCAGCTCACGTCCGTGCTCGTAGCCTTCCCGACTGGTGAAGGCAGCGTCGGGCAGATAGTTTTTGTCCAGAAGGGTGCACAGAGCCGAGTAATCGATAACCTGCGGTTCTACCATAAGGTTCAGTGCATTCTTGTGGGCATATTCCTCGTTGTAGTAGGGATTGTTGGGTGCTTTGATGGATGGTATGGAGCTGGTGATGGTGAGCAGGCCGGACTCGGGGTCGGACATAAAGGCGGCCATGCCGCTCTCAGCATTTTGAAAAAGGTGCTGTTCCATTGCCTTTCGGAATTCATCTGAGGCCTTAGAACCCATTTTATTAATTTGGAAATCCATAAACTCATCAATGCCCTTTACAAATACTATCGGCTTGCCTTCAGAGGCTTTTAGAAAGAGTTCGGCAGTGTGTTTAATATTATCCTGTTTTCGCTCTTCATTAGCTATGGTTTCTTTGTACTTCTCAAGATACTCTTCATCAGGATTTGTGAACATTGTCCCGAAATGATAATTCTTGCCATTGAAGCCTACTATACAGCATGTGACGATTTTTGCCTTTGGCAGGTATTGTTCCAGCCAACGCGGGTCGAATGAGTCAATTTGTACATTTATCTCGTTTTCGTTAAGTATGTCGCGTAACAACACTGTTTCTTCGTTGTAGGATACGATGCTGTAGGCACGACTCTGTTTTAGCGTGCCATCTACGTCCATCTTGTGACTAGTTGCTGCCGAAAGCCATTCGGCTGCTGTCAGAGCCAACAGATTCTGGCGGTCGAAAAATGTGTGGGACAGCATTGAGTGGTATACCCTGATATTATCATATTCATCCTTAACCTTATAGGGTTTGCTATCCTCAAAACTAATACGCGTACTTAGTGAGAGATAGCTGTCGAGGGCAAACCACTCCATTACCTTGCGGGCCTGCCAATAGTCGTTTGCCAATGCCGAATTAGTTAGGAATGCTATCATTTCGTCCGTCTCGGGTGCTGTTTCGTATTCCTCGTCGAAGATGTTGAATATGTCGTTCGCTGCCATTGCGATGCCTGGGTTCTCTGGATTGATTATTCTGTCAGAGTAGTGTGACTGTATGATATCCCATAGTAGCAGTTGTATGTCCTGCACATTGGGCTCTCCAGGGTAATAGACCGAAGTGTCGAAGAAAGGCAGCAACCTGTTGTAGCGGCTGCGACACACTGTATTCACCACACTCCAAAGGCCAGTGCCATTGCACAGATCCTCGAACCAGGCCGTGATTCGCACAGCGGCATCGCGTATCCAGGCAGGCTCGTCGAGCACGGCATCTATACCATCGTTTTCCAGCACTGCCAGCACTCGGCTTGCCAGTTGGGAGTAATAGAAATCGGTCGACATGTCAGCATGTCCAGGATGTATTTCCTTCCAATCTTTTGGATATATTCTATTTTTCATGATTGTTATTATATGCTTGTTGCTTTAAAATGTCTTTTGCTGTGTGTTGTTTACCGTCTGGTGCCTGAAACTTGAACTGGTTAGTGACACTAACCAGTTGGATGCCTTCTTTGGCCATCTTGCCTTTCAGATATTTCCAATAGTTTCGACTCTTGGTGTAATCCTCCTCATCGTTGATAGCCCGCACAATATCCGTAGCCGAAAACCACCATTTGGTGTTCTCTTCGTCCCAAACGCCACGCACTTCATGGTCATTATATAAACATATAGATTTCTTGGTGGTCATTGTCGTTCTTTTTGTTTTCAGTAATGAATCATTAAACTTCTTTATACCCGAAATACCATTGTGTTAACAATGTAATAGGATTCTATCCCCATATCTTAATGCATACTCATTTACATACTCACTTGCATACTCATTTACATACTCATTTCTGACAGATTCTAATCATTCGTTAACGTCCTTATTAATGATTTCCCAATACCCACCTTTGTCAGGTCCGACACGGCGAATAATTCCACCTTCTTTTAATTTCTTAATATTCCAATATATGCCATCCTCAGTTATACCGCACACTTTGCCTAGCTCACTTTGTGTAATATAAGGATTTGTTGTTATAGTGATTAGAATCTTTTCCGTAGTTTTCTCCGTACTACTTTCTGGTCTACTTTTTGGTCCACTTTCTGTGCCACTTGCATGGTCAACTTGAACACTGAGATATGTTTTTGTTCCAGTAATTACCAGTATTATTATTCTCCTTTCAAATATTTTTCAGTCTCTCTGTCAAAATCAGATATATATTCGCGGTCTTGACGGACGCGGAATATCTCGTATTCTTTGGTAGCTTTTTCAACGGCTTGGTCGTGAGAAACAGTACCTTTATCGGCAAGGATATTGCGGCGGTTGGTGGAGAGAAACACATCGGCCTGTTTCAGCCAGTCGGCCATGCTCATTAATATCTCATCTTCGGCCATCAGCTCGGCATAGTCAATAAACATTGTCACTAAGCGGTTGAGTCGCGACAGCTCTTTCTCGTTCAGATAATTCTTGGCGATGGTGACGTCGCGTTTCAGTATCTTGCCGTCGGGTGCTGCGCTCCATGAGGTCAGACCCATTGTGGGTTGTTGCGAATCCGCCCGCTCATAGATAAGTTCTGCTGCGGTCTTTCCCGTCACTGCAAAATGCAGCTTGTTCTGCACGAAGGAGTAGAATGCTTTGGTTGTCTCACTTTTCTTGTCGTAGTCGTAACTGCATTGTTCAAACACATCGGCAATTTTTTGGTAGGCTCGGCGCTCGCTGGCGCGAATCTCACGGATACGTTCCAACAACTCGTCGAAGTAGTCTTTCCCGAAAGGCTGTCCGTTCTTGAGCATATCGTCATTCAAGACAAAGCCCTTTGTGATGTATTCCTTCAGGGTTTTGGTGGCCCAAATACGGAAGGCCGTCGCCTGATGGGAGTTGACGCGATAGCCGACAGCGATAACAGCGTCAAGATTGTAGAAATCAACGAATCGTTTTACCTGACGGCCTCCTTCCTGTTGAACTTGTTCCATTTTGGAACAAGTTGCCTCTTTATTCAGTTCCTGTTCTTGGTAGATGTTTCCCAAATGCTTCGTTATAGCCTGAGTATTCACGCCAAATAGCTCCGCCATAGCTTTCTGTGTCAGCCAGAAGGTCTCATTGTTGTAGTAAACGTTGACACATACATTGCTATCGTCGTTCTGATATAGGACGATGCTATGCTGGGTTTGTTGTATTTCTTTTTTCTTCATAATTGCTGCGTGTTTTGTTTACAATCTATGGTGAAACAGCCGGTACATAATAGCATTTTTATCTCTTTTTCTATGTCAAGGTCTTCTGTCAGTTCTCGTTTGAATTCTATGTGGTTGGTTTCTGTCATATTTGATAATCTTTGATAATGATTTCGGCTCTTATGATGTATCTGACTGATTTTTCAACAGCCTCGAAGAGGCTGAATCTCAATAACCCCATACAAGGAACCGTTAGGTTCAGCAGTGTGGGGCATCGAAACACCCTCCATTCCAGCGTCTCGAAGAGACGCGACATGGATACTATTTGGCAAAAATCAGTCATACGTTGCATAAGAGCGTTCTCATTTATCTATAAAGTCTTGCAGTTGCTGCATGTATTGTTTGCATTCCATTAGATTGTGTTTAGTCATATATTGTTTCAATTCTTTTTGCAAAGATACTCAAATCATTTCACAGGTACCGTCCTTATGCAATTTCAATTATTAGAAATTCGAAATGCGGAAACCTTACATCGCCTACTCAACTTTGCCTCCTGCTTCTGGCAGGCTATTTTCTTTTTGTATTAGCTCTTTGATGGCTCTGTCGTAGTCGCTTTCGTATTGCAGCATCTCCATTTTTCGATATTTCTCGAACTCGGAAACGGCTTTTTGCTTGGCCTCTTCATGGCTGATAGTCCCTTTGCCTACCAGTAATTGTCTGCCGGATAGTTTCATCAGTTCATCCAATTTCTCTATCCATTCCTGCATTCTCATAGGTACTTGTTGGAGAGCCTGTATTTCGGCAAAATCCAAATACTGAGACACAAGCAGATTTAGATAGGTCAACTCCTGCTCCGTCAGATAATTTTTGGCAACCTGCACATCATCTTTTGTGATATAGCTTCCTTTAAAGTTAGTCATTCCCACCATGGGCTTGTTAGCATCTACTCTTTCATATATCACCTCCGCAGCCGTATGGTGATGAGCAGCATAATGCAGCTTGTTCTGCACAGATGCAAAGAACTGACGCGTAAGGTTGGCATTGGGGTCGTAATCAATGCTCGTAATAAAGATGTCCGTCACCTGCTGATACAGGTTGCGTTCGCTACTGCGAATATCGCGGATGCGTTGCAACAATTCCCTGAAATATCGGCTACGATTGCCTTTCAGTCGATTATCGTCCAGCGTGAAGCCCTTTTGAATGAACTCATGGAGGTGAGCCGTTGCCCACTGTCGGAAGCGTGTGGCCACCTGCGACTTCACGCGATAACCCACAGCGATAATCATATCAAGGTTGTAGTGGCTAATCTGACGGTTCACACTTCGATTGCCCTCTTGGCGAACTAACAAAAATTTTTTGTGAGTTCGTTCCTTGCCCAGTTCTCCCTCCGCATAAATCTGTCCAATATGATAGCTCACATCCTGCTGTGAAGCATCGAAAAGCTGCATAATTAGCTCCACTGGGAGCCACACATCATCTCCCTCGAACCTAACATTCACCTGCGTGATTCCGTTGTCGTCCTGATATATCAGGAATGCCTGATTGCTGTTCGCCAATTCGTTATTATCTTTCTTTGTCATATTCTTACAACGACTATATTTCATTTATTATCACATCAGCCCACATACATTATATGCCTTTCCTCATTTTGCAAAGATACTCAAATTATTTCACAGTTACTGTCCTTATGCAATTGTCAATTCTGTCTTTTCGTTTTTTTATTATTTGAAGTCCGAGATGTGAAAATAATACATTGATTTATCCTTCACAATGAAGTAAACAAATATCTGACCTAAGGCCCTCAATATTTCAAATAATTGTCATTCCTTGGGTAAAACACATTTTAAAATACCTATCGTCCTATATTCTGTTTCTTCGTTCAGTTTTATTACTTTGTAATTTTTGTTCAAAGGAATAAGGTCAACCGTTTCGTGTTCCCATGTGCCGTCTTCATGTTGTTTTTTCGTGCTGTGATACTTCTTAATAGTGTACAAGCCACCATAGTCAAGATCTTTCTCATTGCATTCTGTTAGCACAATCTCACCTTCACGTGAGCCTGCCCGATACCACTCGAATACACAGATGTCACCATCTTTTATCTTTGGATACATCGAATTTCCTTTGGCATGAACTGCAAAGTGACGCTTTGGGTTGGGAGTAAAGCCGTTGCCAGATGCATCTATCCAGCCTTCCTCTTTGGGTACTTCTTCGCCCTCGAAGTAGCCACAGGCGGCACGAAGAGTATACAGTGGTATACAACCCTCACAGTATTGAGGAAGAACTATTACCTTGGATTCATCTTTTCCTTTATTGTTATCTATCTTTTTGACATCTTCTATATTTTGTTTATTGGTATCAGTTTGAGAATTTGCAATACATGCATTTTCCAAATAACTAATAGCAGATTCTGCATCCTGTTCTATTGCTAATTCAATAGAAAGTTTTGAAGCCTCAATAATTGTTTCACTTTCTTTTCGCAATCTAAATGATTTTTTTATCAACTCAGCAATTACTTTTTGTACATCTTTATTAATAATAGGTATTTCTAAATTTAACAAACTTTCCTTCTTGAAAGAAGATAATATTGCTCCAGCACAATTCTTTTTCAAGAGTCCTTGTATGGGCGATGACTTGAAAAGAACTAATAAGGTCTCTGAATTAATAATGTCGGAATATATAACGTAAAAGCCTGTAGAGCATAAAGCACCATCGTAATCATCAGTAATATATGCACATTTTTGCAAAGAGCCTTCTATTGAAGAAATAATTACATCGCCAGTGTGGACTATGCGCCTTGCTCTTGATGGTAAAGATTTACCAAAATCGAAGGTGTGATGCAAAATATCTCCGTAGGAACCGATATCACCCAACTCAATATATTTGTATTCTAGCTGTTTGTTTGGAACAAAAATCTTATCTCGAAGTTTACAAGAATCATTTATTGTTTGTGCTCCATAATTCCCCAATAAATTACTAATTTCCACATATTGGGGTTGGTAATATTCTGCATCAATTCTTTCAGCATTCTTCGCATCTTGTAAAGTCCGAATAGCAATCTGTTTATGCGAAGGCTTCCATGTTGAGAAGCCAAGTTCTTCTATTAATATAGTCTCAGCACGAAGATAAATATCTTTTGCTTCTTGCAACTTTAGATATGCAAGATTTATGCTTTCATAAATGATTTGTTGGAAATTTTTGTCAAGTATAGGAATCTCTATTTGACGGAATTTAGCTGGGCTAAAGTTTGCTTGATTACCAACCAAAGAAAGGCGTTCAATCTCAGATCTTCCGTATTTTGAATTCAAATAAGCAACAAGCGTCGCTGAATTAATAATGTCTAAATGGGGGCGTATGCGATATAAATATGACGCAAAAGCGTATTCATAGTCCTGAGGGACTAGTGCCGCCTTGCCTACATATTTTGGATTGCCGTTTGTTCGGCAAATAAGGACATCATCTTTTTTTAGTTTCAGAGAATTGAAAGTTTCTGCATCTATTATGTCACAGTACTTAGCTGGCTCGTGAATAAAAAAGGAATCAAACTCGTTCAATCGTAAAACAGGATAACCGTTACCATCTTCATTAAGCTCTTTTGAAGTCCCATATTGGCTAAAAGTTTCAACAATGTCACCTTTTACACTATTGAACTGACCTTTTTCTTTAATCCAGAAATCAGACTCAAGCCTAAGCTCTTTATTACCCTTGACTTTTTGCAATTCAACAATTTTCATTCTTAGCCTCTCCACCAAACTGTCATACAATTGAGAGATGGAGAGGCTTAATGAAAAGGGTTGAGAATTTTATCTAACTCTTCTTTTGTT
This sequence comes from uncultured Bacteroidales bacterium, assembly GCA_947168515.1. Lineage (GTDB taxonomy): Bacteria > Bacteroidota > Bacteroidia > Bacteroidales > P3 > Colimorpha. Next base: position 7,555 of record CAMVMF010000064.1, on the reverse strand, counting down.
GGAGCGAAACTTAAACGTTGCTCGTATGCAAATTTTGCAAAAGCCTCTGCTATCCCATTCTGACTATAGATGTTATCAGGATTAGGATTATCCAATTGCGGATCATGGTTAAACAAGTCATGACGAACAAATATATGTCCGTGAGTATCCTTGACCCTATCGGTCCATTCCTTAATTTCTTCTGTTACAACAAAATATTTTCGTTCTTCAGCAGATAATGCTGAGTATTGTTCAACATCTATTTGAGGAATATTGTTCTTTCCTAACAATGGGGATTCTTTATATAACTTTCTCCTGTTCTCAGACAATGCAAGGTATTCTGCAATAGAAATAGTATCCTTCATGTCTGGATGTTCTTTAGGGCTTTTTAGGCAAAATTCGATATTTCGCATTTGCCAATGGCGGTGCTCTTCAATATTTCCATATTGAGACAAGAATAGACTTTTTATAAACGTAGTAGAACCATTGTCATTAGTATGTTCTTCTTCAACTTGCCTCGTTATAGTTTTTACTTTATATTTTGATTTCTTATCTGCGCTATTATACTCATCTTCTGAAACCTCTATGCCATCTGAACTTCTATAAAAATGTCGTTCAGTAATATAGGAATAGCTGGTCCATTTCAAATAATTTTCTTCCACATAGTTTTTATCACCAGAGTTATCCTTACTTGGTTCTTGCATTGTTGCAAAGAATATAGGGTAATCTATGTTTCCATCTTCATTTAGTTTAGGCTTAGGACAAATATCGGGGTATCCACAATCTGGACTAGTCCATTTCTGTACAACAAGCACGCTTGTTTTTGTTGCCGTATGAGGTTTAAAGACATTCGCATGTAAACCTATTACGGCAAGTAGTCTACAACGTTCTAGAATATAATCACGAACATATTTATCACTAGAATTATTGAACCTACTTTGTGGTAATACAATTGCCATTCTTCCACCAGGCTTTAGGAAATTAAGATTACGCTCTATAAAAAGAATGTCTTTATCCATCTTGTTCTGTCTTCTGCCTGATGCTCCTAAGCTTAGATCATATTGATCAAGTTGCTCTTCATTATCTAAATCACCTGCGAATGGCGGATTAGCCATTAGTAAATCGAAGTTAAACGATTTAAATTCTTCTTCGTGAGTATTTGATAATTCCTCTAATTTTTGAAAACCTATGTGATATTTATTATCCCATTCTCTACTTTCAACAAAGTCCTTTCGCCAATTCCGATAATCCAATGTGTTCAGGTAAAGGATATTTGTCTGACCATCACCCGCTATTATATTTAACATGCGACCAACACGAACGCTTTTCTCACTGAAGTCAATTCCGAAAACATTGTTGTTGACATAGTCAATTTCTTTCTGTGTTCTTTTGTTTGTAGAAAAAAGATTTGGAGCAAATGGATTAAGTTTTTGCCATACGTGAAAAATTGTATGCATTGGGAATCCACAACTACCAGCTGCTGTGTCAATCATCTTTTCCTTTTCATTCGGGTTCAACATCTTTACGCACATATCAATAACATATCGTGGTGTGAAATATTGTCCCATTTTCTTTTTTTGGCTTCCATTAACTAGATATTCAAAAGCTTCGTCAATGACTTCAAGATTTGAGTTGAAAAGCTTCACGTTTTGCAATTCTTTTACACAAGACTTAACTGTTGCAGGTTGCATTTCTAATATAGTTCCTTTGGGAAATACACCTTTCCATTTGTCTTGAGCTAAATTAAACAACCTACTTATCTTTTTGAATATGTCATCTGTGCTTTCACTTTCTTTCGCACGAAACTCCATAGTTCGGAATGTTGAATCATCTATGTCAACGAGTTTTATATGGTGCCTATTTATGTCGGAAGCGATTATGTCAGCATCGTCACTGGACATTTTTTCATCGTATAACTTCGTGAAAATTAATTTAAAAATTTCATCAAAGGCCGTATCTGGGCTGGTATTCGCCCCAAAACGCTGCTCAACTTTCAACACTACTTCTTTGAGCGTTTCTTTTTGAAGCCTATCTTGCAACATCAGTTGCTTTAAAGTAAAACGACACCCCTCTGACCAGTCTTTTAAATCTTCTCCATTAGTTGGAAATTTATCGATTGTTAATGGATGCTCAAAATCAGGCGAAAGATAAAACTTCAATAAGTTACCACCATTTACTACCACACCAATTGATGCCTTTCTCTGAAGACAATATGATTCCATTTGTTGCCGAGGCGTGGAAGATTCTCCATCATATTTTTTGTTTTCATCTTTAATTTCGGGACGTTTTACCTCTATCACCATAAGCATCTTTTTTCGATTTGCATTGGGATAGACCGCTATGTCAATTCTTTTTTCTCCCTCAATTTCCTTACCAGCTATTAGAGCAGGCACTTCAAATTCCAATTGTTCCTTTGCATATCCAAATTCTTCGATAAGTTTATGAGCAAGAAGTTGTCTAACGACTTCTTCTGGTCCTATCTCAAAGAAGTCGCCGCTATCATTTCTACCTCTAACAATGCATTCGACCCCCAACTTGCCATTTTTGCGAATATTGATTCTTCCGTTTAACCACTCTATCTCTTGTCCTGTAAAGAGGGTTAAATTTTCCATTTCTTCTGGTTTTAGAATATCTTGAATTGTCATATGCATATTTGATTAAATATTTAAAAAATAGCCGTTTTATGTAGTGGCTATTATTTGATCTCTTCCTTTTCCTTCCTAATCTCATCTAGCACCTTCCCGTTATACGAGAAGTATTTTGAACCCTGATATGCTCCGGAGGTGTTGCGCTGTTCCTCAGGCATAAAAGTGCCAGCAAAAGGTGAGAGCTTGTAGATGCGGCCTTCGTACTCAATACTGTCGTCGGAGGCTACCTTTACAATAAGACCTGTTGGGTCAAATGTGATATGCTCGCCAATTTTGATACCACACATAGAGAACTTGAATCTTGGGCGCTTCACTTCACGCTTAGGTGTTTCCCTACGCTCACTCTCCACTATTGGCTTGTTGTCTTCGTAAAGCGTCACCTCGGCATCGTCTATCGCACTGGCAATATCACGCAAAATGTCGAGCGCCATCTGCGGTGGTACATTGAAGAACTCACGATTTTGGCGGATACGAAAGTCGGTGAGGCGGTCGATGGTTTTATGCACCAATTTCTCCACCTCGTTGAACTTCACAGTTTTTATTGTAGCAAAAATTTCAAAGGGCAGAGGTACCGCTGTATTATCCAGCTCTTTGCTCCGTACATCCACAGGTCGGCTGCTCTTGCCAATTTTCACCCAATCCTCACGAAAGCTGGGGTTAGTCAGTATGTAAACATATCCGGGTTCCTTGTTGGTCATATATTTTTATTTTAATCTGCAAAGATACGAAGAATATTTCAAACAATAAAAATAATTCGCGCGTCGCGCGCGAGAGGCTGTTGATGGTGCCGAGAGGGAGGAGAAATAGTAAAAGCTAGATGATTGGTTGTGTCTGGTTTTTAGTGAATTACGTTAAACATCTAGATTTATGAAAATAGTTTGATTCTCAATGGTTTTGAAGAGGGCAGGAAGAAGGATCGAAGAAGGGAGGAAGAGGGGAGTTTTTTGACAAGCGAATCTGTCAACTAAAATCAGAAAGGACACATGTACTGTCTGAAACCAAAAAAGTTTGTACTTTTGCAATTGGAATTGGGAGGGAGCATGGGTGGCATTTAAAATGAATTGTTATGAAGAATGAAGGACAAACTGTAGAGCCTACCGAATCGGATGGCATCATCGGGCTGGTGGAAGGAAAGGACCACAGCGAGTTATGCCGCGAGGTGCTGGCCATTGGCGACACGATGGATGTGCTGCGGGGCAAGTGGACGGTGGAGGTTTTGACGGCCATTGTATGCGGTAATGTGCGCTTCAAGGACATCCTTGCCGCCATACCCAATCTGAGCGACAAGGTGCTGGCCGAGCGGCTGCGGATGATGCAAGCGGACTGCCTGATAGACCGCTGCGAACTGCCTACGCCCCACTACAGCCTTACTTCTCACGGTCGCGACCTCTTTGCTGTGGTCTACCGCATGTCCGATTGGGGCCTGCAGCACCGCCGCAAGATGCTAGGCTGAATCCCAACGCCCTAAATCCACTTACCTACAGGTAAGTAGCGGCCGTGGTTCCAAACTTTCGGCGTATCTTTGCAGCAATAAAAAGAAAGGAACAAAGACATGCATTTAACTGAACCTGTTTATCGTAATCCCTATTGGCCCACATTTCCGCTCATCCAAATTACGCAGGGATGCACTCACAACAAGTGTAAATTCTGTACGATGTACAAGGGGGTGCCCTTCCGCATGCAACCGATGGAGTGGATAGAAGAGGACCTTCGTGAGATTAGTGCCTTCCAGCCTCATGCCAAGACTATCCAGCTGCTCAGTGCCAACCCGATGGCTCTTTCTTTCGACCGCCTGATGCCACGGCTGGAGTTGATAAAGCGTTACCTGCCCGAGCTGGAGCACATGTATACTGCCACGCGTGTAACAGACATTGCCAACAAGAGTGTGGAGCAGCTTCGAACCTTGCGTGAAGTGGGGTTGAACGAGATTTCGCTAGGGGTGGAGAGAGGCGACGACTGGACTCTGCAACGTATCAACAAGGGTTACACATCCCAAGACATTCTGGAGCAGTGCCACAAACTGGAAGAGGCAGGCATTGCCTATTGGATGACCTTCCTCAATGGAGTGGCTGGGCGCGAGCACAGCCACGACCATGCCGTCAACTCGGCTAAAGTATTCAACCAGTGTCGCCCCATGCTGGTGGGCACCGGAGGCCTAACCCTTTTTGAAGGCACTCCGCTGCTGGATGAGTCCCGCTGTGGCCAGTTTACTCCGCTTACCGAGCGGGAACTGATGGAAGAGTTAAAAACCTTTTTAGAGCTGCTCTCATGCGACTGCGAGCTCAATACCCATCATACCTCTTCAATGAATCTCACGAGTCCATTCCTCTCACGCAAGAAACAAATATTGGAAAGTCTGCAATATGGCATCGACCATTTCGACATGGAGGAACTGGCCCGTGCACGGCAGAATAAGCGCACACTGTAATTGTCAATACATAAAGAAGATGGCTCTCTGAAACAGGGAGCCATCTTCTTTTTTCTATACCTCGCCCATCGGGCAGGGGCAACTGCTGATTAAAGCGAATAGCCGAGGCCGAAGAAAGGACCGCCAACTTTAGTTGCGGTGTTGTTGCTGTTATCAACATCGGTGAGGCCATAGCTGTAGCCGCCGAAGAGGCGGAATTGACGGAAGTCAAGGCTTAGGCCACCCATGACTGCGGCATTGAAGGGCTTGAGGTTAAGGCTGCCCGACTTGTCGTTGAACCATTCTTGGTCGCTGCTGCCGCCCAGGCCCAGCACACTGCCCTCATAGTGGGTCTTGCCCGAGAGGTTGAAGGTGAATTTAGGACCGGCAAAGATGGCGAGGGTGAGGTCCTTGCCGAGACTGAGGCCGTAGTTGAACAGCACGGGGACGTCCAGGCCGATGATGGTGGTGGTGTGCTTGCCGCTGACGATGCCCCAAAGACTGCTGGAACCGCTCTCGGTGCCGTAGCGCAGCTGGCCGCCGATGTTGAGTTTGAGGTCGCCGGTGAGGGACAGATTGTGGTTGGCACCAACAAAGATGCTGCTCAGGGTGAGGGAACTGTTCTCAGAGGTCCATGCTTCGGGACTGTAACCCAGATGAATGCCCGTCTGGGCGTTGGCCTTGCCAGCAAAGAGAATGCCGGCAAAAAGGATAGCAATGATGATAAATCTCTTCATTTTTTTTGTGTTTAAGTTGTTATTTTTTCGCTCCATAACGGAAAGATTCAGGCGATTATTGCATCGATAGCGCTTTTTTTAGTCTTTTTAACAAAAAAGTCGTATTTTTGCAGATTGTTTTTGTATGAAAGTAAACACTATGGAGAGAACTTTTGTAATGGCCGACAAGGCCACCGAAGTGTTTCCGGAGGTAGATGCCGAGGGAGAGGTTATAGGCCAAATGAGCCGGGCCGAAGCTCACAGCGGCACCAAACGTCTGCATCCGGTGGTGCACCTGCATCTCTTCAATAGTCGCGGCGACCTTTATCTGCAGCATCGGGCCCAGTGGAAGGATGTTCAGCCTGACCGATGGGACACCGCCACAGGGGGGCACTTCGACTATGGGGAGTTGCCGCAGGAGGCACTGGCACGCGAGGTGTTGGAGGAGATTGGCCTCACGCCCGACCAATATGAGCCCCATCTGCTGCGGAAGTATATCTACGAAAGTGCCATCGAGCGTGAATTGGTATACGTTTTTATGGCTGTTTTTGACGGCACCCCTTCGCCTTCCCCTACTGAGACCCAGGGTGGTCGTTTTTGGACTGTGGCGGAGATAGAGGCTAATATGGGCAGAGGGATTTTCACCCCGATGTTTGAGAAGGAATGGCCGATATTGATGAGTGATTTAAAGTAATAGAATATGAAGAGGATTTGTTTTTTGTTGCTGTTGTGTCTGACGATATGCAGTGTTGAGGCTCAGAGTAGGGCCGACCTATTGCTGGAGCAGCTATTGCACAACCCCAAGTATGTGCTGGTGGTGGCCCACCGTGGCGACTGGCGCAACCATCCGGAAAATTCGCTACCAGCTATAGAGGGTTGTATAGAGCAAGGAGTGGATATGGTGGAGATAGACCTGCAGCGCACCCAAGATGGTGTGCTGATACTGATGCATGACGCCACTCTCGACCGCACCACCAACGGGCACGGCCGTGTGGACGAACATACTTATCAGGAGATTGCAGACCTGCGGCTGAAGGCCATGCATGGGGCCTGCCTGACCCGCAACCATGTGCCTACCCTGCAGGAGGCCTTGGAACTGTGCCGTGGCAGAGTTCTGATAAACATTGACAAGGGCTACCAGTTCTACGACGAAGTGGTTGCTCTGGCCGAGAAGACTGGCACGCAGGGTCAGATAGTCATCAAGTCGGGAGTGCCACTGCAACAGTTGTCGCAGGAGCATCCCACGGCACTGGATGCATTGGTGCTGAACGCCCCCAGGATTGCCCATGGCGAGCAACTCTCGCCAACCGAGGTGGGGGACAGGGGTTTGCTGTATATGCCCGTGGTGAGCATCGACAGGCCCGAGAGTGTCGATTTCATTGCCGCCTTTATGAAGGCACGCCCTGTGGCGGTGGAGTGCAATATGAATGAGTTCAACGAAACTGCTCGCCAGAATTTAGAGCAGTTGCGTGAGGCGGGCATCAGGATATGGATGAACTCCATTTGGGGGTCGCTCTGTGCCGGCTACGACGACGACCGTGCCGTAGAGCTCTTCCAGCCCAATGATAGTTGGGGCTGGCTGTTGGAGCAGGGTGCCTCCATCATTCAGAGCGACCGCTGTCTGCCGCTGCTGAAATACCTTGGGCAGCGGGGCTGCAGAAGATAGCAGAGAGGCCATTATTGGTAGTGCTCGGCGATGCGGTCGAGGAGGGGGAGGGCCTGGTCGAGGCTGGTGGTGTTGACCAAGGGTATGCGGAACTGCTTGAAGTCGAAGAGCCCTTTGAAATAGCCGCCGTAGTGCTTGC
>CAMVMF010000063.1 GCA_947168515.1 uncultured Bacteroidales bacterium | reverse complement strand
CGCAGTGCGGTGACGGACACCAAGACCCTCAGCCTGCCTGTCGAAGACAGGCGACACTGCATCCACAGTGTCGGAGACACGGAACGCGCCCAATGGCGCACTTGACACCGTACAAGACGCAGGCGCAGTGCGGTGGCGTCCACAACTACACTAAGCCTGCCTGTCGAAGACAGGCGACACCGCAACCTCAGTGTCGAAGACACTGAACGCGCCCAATGGCGCATATATCACCGTACAAGCCCCAGGCGCAGTGCGGTGTCGGACACCACGACAATCAGCCTGCCTGTCGAAGACAGGCGACGCTGCATCCACAGTGTCGAAGACACTGAACGCGCCCGATGGCGCACATAACACCGTACAAGTCGCAGGCGCAGTGCGGTGTAGGACACAACGACACTCAGCCTGCCTGTCGAAGACAGGCGACACTGCATCCACAGTGTCGAAGACACTGAACGCGCCCAATGGCGCACATAACACCGTACAAGCCGCAGGCGCAGTGCGGTGTCCGACACCACGACAATCAGCCTGCCTGTCGAAGACAGGCGACACTGCATCCACAGTGTCGGAGACACGGAACGCGCCCAATGGCGCACTTAACACCGTACAAGACGCAGGCACAGTGCGGTGTCAGCCTCCACGACAATCAGCGTGTCTGTCGAAGACAGGCGACACTGCATCCACAGTGTCGGAGACACGGAACGCGCCCAATGGCGCATATAACACCGTACAAGCCGCAGGCGCAGTGCGGTGACATAACGTACCCGCACTTGGCGTCCAGCAGGGACGCGACATAGAGACAGGTGGGAATATGTCAGTCACGATAATGACAGAGCGAAAGATACCCCACAAACCCCATCAAACCCATCCTTTGAGTACCGTATAAAAAAAAGCCCAAAGGGCAACGCCTTGGGCATATGAGACATGCAACAGATGGCAAATCAGATACCAGACAACTTCTATGCGCCTCTGCCACTACTCATCCTGGCTATAGCTTGAATTGATGGCCGGAATGGGCAGTATCAGGGCTGGAGGAGGACTCTTGTTCGGTCAGGTTTTCGTTGCGGAAGGCTTCGCGGGCAGCCCACTCCTGTTCTGGAATCTCAAGAGCGGAGCTGATCATCTCGTCGGGAGAAATATCATGATGGACGCAATGACGTTCATGCCGGCGTATAGAAAGGGGATATTTCTGATAAAGCTCGTAATAGTCCGGGTCGATGGTGCGAAGCTTATGCATATTCTTATATTGACAGCGGTAACGCAGCCTACGCCAAAGACGGCTGTAGTCGGTGCGGAACCACACGAACCAGATGGAAACAATGGCCCAAACGACACCCGAAGCGCCGATGAGAACACGTATAAAAAGCAACTGATCCATATTGAGGGCGATAAACACCATAAAGCCCCCAAGGGCGAGCAAAACGACAAAAAGCAGAGGAATTAAAACTATCTTAAGGACGAGATTGGATTTCTTTTGATTTGCCATGACACAGTTTTTTTCAGTAACGGTTAATGAAAGGGGGAAGAACTAATTCTCGAGAGTCCTACACGCAGCTAGCAAGCCTTATAACATATTGACGGCACACGCGCTCATCTGCATCCACAGCTGCACCTCATGTTTTGCTAGTGCCTAGCTATTGATTTCTTTCATCAAGTTCTCGTTGACCTCGAGGGGGGAATACTTCTCCACATTCTTACATTTGACATTGGCAGCCTTGGCACAGATGCAGCCAGCACTCTTGCCCGTATAGGGGTCCATGCTGCTACAATGGCGCTTGAACTCGCCATTCTTCTTGAAAATCATCTTCACGCCCAAACCTGCCATCAGCAGGGCCACGATACCCAAGGCGAAAAGAATAGTAATAACAACCGTATTCATAACACTTTAGCCTTTCTTAGATAGAAAAAAAGCCGCAATCTCTTGCGGCTCTTGTTTCGCTCCCCAAGCAGGACTTGAACCTGCGACCCCCTGATTAACAGTCAGGTGCTCTAACCAACTGAGCTATTGAGGAAGATTTCTCATTGCTTTTCCCTCGAAAGCGGTTGCAAAAATACACACTTTTTTTGAATCAGCCAAATTTTTTTTCAAAAAAAATTTCGAGACACTAGTTATCGCTTGTATTTTCAACGAGTTACATACTGTAAATTTTTTATCAGATCACCTGCCACAAGGCTGCATTGTGACTGGTTTTGGAGGGCAAAATCACCAGATTTGCCATGCAACCAAACACCCAAAGTAGTGCACATCTCTGCATCTATCTGATTTAGTTTGTTTTGAGCAAAAATAGACAATAAAATACCTGTCAGTACGTCGCCGCTGCCAGCCGTTGCCATGCCTGGATTTCCCGTGGTATTGACATACACTTCCCCTCCCCTGCCCGTGGTTTGCGTGCGGTGGCCCTTAAAGACGATGATGGCACCCGTTTCAAGGCTGAGCCGACGCTGAGACCGCAGACGCTCCTCAGCGTCGTCAAAACGGCCGAAAAGACGCTCAAACTCCTTAGCGTGGGGTGTGAGCACCGTAGAGGCCTGCTGCGAATGCTGCCGCAAAAGCTGCAGTCGGTCGTCCATAGCGGCCAGCATATTCAGCGCGTCGGCATCGAGGATGAGCGATTTGTCCTGCGCAGCCTCCAAGAGTCTGCGCAGGGGCTGCTGGCTGTCAGTACCCACGCCGGGGCCTACGGCCACGGCATCGTAGCGTTGAAGCTCGTCGGCAGAGAAAAGATGGGTCCAATGGGTGTCGCCGTCATCGATAGAGACCATGGCCTCGGGAACGGCAGTCTGCATCACCTCCACACCACGGCGCGGCACATGCACCGTAAGGAGCCCGGCACCCGAGCGGAGGCAGGCCCGGGCGGCAAGGACTGCCGCCCCCATCTTGCCATAGCTGCCGGCTATGAGGAGTGCATGGCCGAAGGTGCCCTTGTGGCTGTCGGGAGCACGGTGGTTGAGGAAATCGGGGAAAACGGGGGTATCGACCAAGATAGTGTTGTCGTCAATACGGTTCATGCGAATTGGGTATTTATTAAGGGTAACATCTAAAAAAACGAAAAATAAAAGGCCGGGGAAAGCAATAATCAACCTCACGGTCGCATACGTAGTCCTACAGAAGGAATGCCGCCCAGGCCATTGAAAAAGACGTCCAGCCAAGCATAATCAGCCTCTAAAAAAAGGGTGGCGGCAAAAAGCCGCCACCCCACCTTTATGAAAAAAAACTATTACTTAACCAATAAATGAATTAAATAACCAACAGGAAATTAGAAATGATAGGTGACACCGAGGCCGAAAGTCCAGGTGCGATTGTAGGTCTTATAATCCTTGGCGGTGCTGACCAGGCCGTGGTAATAGTCACCCTCGAAGTGGAGCATCCAGTCGGGAGCCACACGCAGAGAGAGACCGATACCGCCTGCCAGTCCGGCGTCGAAACGGCGGTCAGAGCCTTCGATGAAGGAGTAGGCATCGCCCGTGAAGGGACGGGGGTCGCCAGCAACGTATACATAGCCATGACGCCACTGAGACAGCCAGTAAGCACCATAGCCGCCGAACATAAAGTTGATGCGGCAAGCCTCACCACCGATAGAGAAGTCGGCCATGACGGGGAGCTGGAGATAGAGGTTGTTGTATGTGGTGGCGTAGGTGTTGGTAACATCGCTGTAGGCAACATCGAGACGGGTGTAGTAGTTGCGGGAGAGCAGGTTCAAACCACTGCGGATGCCAAACCACTGGTTGAACTGATAGCCCACACGGCCTTCGAGGTTGATGCCGCGACCCATGTACCAGGTGCCACCCCAACGGGCGGATTCGACATCCACACGGTGGCTGGAACCTCCGAGAAGGACTCCTACATACCAACCCTCAGCGTCGGCATCAAGGATTTCTTGCTTGGGGATGAGGTTCTGGCGGACATTCTTTTCGCCCTGTTTGCAGCACTGGTGTTTCTCTTCGGCAGCATTGACCTGCTCGTCGCGGAGGAAAACACGGGTGGAGGGCTGTACGCGCTCCACGAGGTTGGCGTTGAGGAATGACTGATATTTGTTGGCATCGATAAGGGCTGTGGCCAAGCGTCCGGAACGGGTCTGGATCACCACACCATACTTGTTGAGAGAATCCTGAGGCAGCATGGTTGTGTCATTGAAAGTAATCAATGCAGAAACATACTCTCTCGTGCCTCCATTCTGGGCCATAGCGCCGCCCATGACGGCGAGCAGCAAAGCGATAGCTAAGATTTTCTTCATGTTAGATATTAGATTTAGTTTATTATTATCACACAAATTGGATTGCAAAGATACGAAGATTTAGTAAAATAGCAAATTTTTTTTTTGAAAGTCACTGTCCGTTAGAGGCTCGCATAGGCTGGCGAGAAGGTGTCGCCATTACGAATATCGCCGGTGGTGAGGCCTTTCTTCAGCCATTTATAGCGTTGGGCGGAAGTGCCGTGGTTGAAGGACTCGGGAATCGAATATCCACGGGCCTTTTTCTGCAGGTAGTCGTCGCCAATCTTGCTAGCGGCATCCAGAGCCTCCTGTATGTCGCCCTCCTCCAAAGAACCGAACATCTTGTTGTCGTTATAGGCCCATACACCTGCGTAGAAGTCGGCCTGAAGCTCCAGGCGCACGCTGATTTGATTGGAAATCTTCTCGCTGGACTGGGCCATCTGCTGGTGGGCCTGATTGAGGGTGCCCAGAAGATACTGCACATGGTGCCCCACCTCGTGGGCGATGACGTATGCATAGGCAAAGTCGCCGTCGGCGCCGAGCGTCTGTTTCATATTCATAAAGAAATCAAGGTCGATATACACTTTCTGGTCGGCGGAGCAGTAGAACGGGCCCGACTCAGAAGTGGCATTGCCACAACCCGACGAAACGGCACCGGAATAAAGCACCAGAGTGGGAGGCTCGTAGGTGCGGCCCATCTGTCTAAAAATGGAGGTCCACACATCCTCGGTGCCAGCAAAAATCTGACTGGCAAAGGTGGCTAACTCCTGCTCCTCGGCACTGAACTCGCGGTTGGTGTTTTCCGTAACCACCTGCGACCCAGAACCGGCCACCTGCTGAAGCACTTGGGAAGGATTGCCTCCGAAAAGAAGGGCCAATACCACCACAATAAGTGTACCGCCGATGCCCAGACCGGCCTTGGACTTTGTCGACATACCTCTACGGTCTTCGACATGGCTGCTTTCGCGCCTTCCATCTAATTTCATGATTCTATCAATTTTATAATGTTACTCCAACTTAACTAACTGTTGATAAGACCGATACACCCACAACGCCGCAACCCCACACGTCCCACCAACATCTATTATTAAAAATGCAAATATACGCAAATATTTCGGAATATAAAGAAAAAAAATCATTGACCTAGTACAAAGTACAACAGATTTTTGCCGAACTACCGTGGTTCGCAATCGTTCCTTCCGCGCACCACTATCTTTTCCAGTAGAAGCCAGCGCTAACCACTTTCCCGCTAAACTGCGTCCGCAAGCCATTTTTTCCTTTTTTAGAAGGCCGCGATAAATGCGCCTCCTCCACTTTCACGTCCTCAAGAGGGCTCAAGAAACAAAAATGCCAGGCCCGCACAGTCCGAGCTCAAACGCACAAATCCAATTTGCGTAAATAGGATTATATTTACCCCACAACTCGCTTTCACTTTATTGAAACTGGAAAGAAAATACATAATACAAGCATAAGTTAAATGTAATATAAATAGCGGACGTATACCTAGACTTTTTCTGGAAGGCAAAAATTATGTTTGGGGACTTGAAAAACAACACAGGCGACGGAGAGAATGGGAGCGGCAAAAATAGAGAAAATAGGCGAAAATATTTGCTTGAACGCAAAATATTTTTCCTCCAATTTCGTTATAAATAATCAAGGTGAGCACAAAAAAACATCCCAGCCGATGGGGACAAGAACGACACCGTACAGGCCGACAGGTGCAGTGCGGTGATTTTCAACCCTGTACAGGGAAGCGTCCCGAAGGGACGCGACAGAGAGGATGCGTATTTGGGGCTTTCCTTCGACACAAGCGTATAGGATGATTATTCGGGCCTTCCCCTCGGCACAAGCGCAAAGGAATTGCGGAGACGGGGGCTGAAGACACCCCAAATCGCTTAAAGACGGATGCGGAAAAAGACAACAAACGGCGACATACACAAGACAAGACGGACCATAGGGAGGACCGTAGGTTTCCTCTTTCTAGGTCTTTATTTGCTTATTGCCCTGCTCAACACCACCATCGTTCAGTCTTACCTGGGTGCCATTGCCGGCAAATATTTCACCCAGCAGTGGGGCGGGAAAGTGCGCATCGGGGCCCTGCACGCCAGCCCGTTCAGCCACCTCATTCTCGACAAGATCGAACTCATCTCCCCCACCAACGACACCATCTATTACGGCGACCGCATCACCTGCCGTTTCAAGCGGTTCCCCCTCAGCGGCAACCACCTGAAACTCGACCGCGTGATGGTACGCAACGGCCGCTACCACTTCGAGTCCATCAAGTATCCCAACGGCAAATACGGCACCAATCTCGACTTCATCATCAACTATTTCGCCCAAGGGGCGACCCCCACACCACCCAGCGACAGCCACTTTATCGTCGAAGTGGGCGAGGTGCGGCTGCGCAATGTCGACTACATACAAGACCTGCCCGAAACGCCAGGCATGCCCACCTACCCCAACGGGGTCAGCATTCCCCACATGCGCTTCTACGGCACCACGGGCCACATACGCCGGGTGCGGGTGGACAACGACAGCGTCACCTGCCGCATCGTCAGCTTCAGCACCACCGAAGCCTCGGGCCAGCACATCGTCGACCTCTCGGCCGATGTCGAGGTGTCGCCACACGTCATCCGCGCCACCAACCTCGACCTGCAGACCGACGACAGCCGCATTTTTGCCGATGCCGAGCTGACCTACCACGGCTGGGAAGAGATGGCCGACTACTGCAATACCGTCCGACACGACCTGAGGCTAAAGGAAGGCACCGAGGTGAACCTCAGCGATGCCGCCTACTGGGCACCCACCCTATGGGGCATCGATGCCAAGGTCACCGCTCAAGGTCACGCCTACGGCACCATTGCCGACCTGCATGCCAACAACATGGCCGTCACCTTTGGCGAAAGCAGCTATGCGCTGGTCAACGGCACCGTCAAAGGGCTGCCCGACATCCGCCAGACCACCTTCGACGTGCTGGTCAACCGCCTCCACACCAACTACGAAGACCTTGCCGCGGTGAAGCACCCCGAACCCATCAAGATGATCATGCCCGAACTCATCCGGCAAATGGCGGTCATCAACATCGACGCTCAGTTCACCGGCGGCGCCAGAGACTGCCAGGCCTTTGTCAACCTCAACTCCATGATTGGCGACCTGGAGGCCCAGGCCTCCATACGCTACGACTCCCTTGTGCGCGACTATGTTTATCTGGGCCATGCCGACTCCCGCACGCTGGGCCTGCGTTCCATCCTGCCCAACGAATGGGTATCGCGCACCGGACTCCACCTGACCTTCCAAGGCACCAGCCTCGACCCAAAGAAAATGGATGCCTCGCTGGAAGGCCGCCTCTACGACACCCACTTCAGGGGCAACAGCATCAAGCGCACCACCATCTCGGCCGACATAGCCCACCAGCTGGCCAGTGCCGACATCGTGATAGAAGACACCCTGATAGGCCTAGACATCCAAGCCAGTGCCAATCTGGCAGACCTCTCCGCCACGGCCGACCTCTATCTGGACGATGTCCATCTAACGAAACTGAAGCTAATCGAGTCCGACAGCAACGTGCTCCTTAGCACCCACCTCAAAGCCAATGTGACGGGGATGAACCTGGACGACCTGTCGGGGTCGGTGACCATGCGCGACACCCGCCTGGCTTTGGGCAGCAGAAACATCAATATGGACCACCTGAACATGACCGTGGTCAACCAGCAAGGCCAGAAAGACTTTGTGCTCAACAGCGACTGGGCCACGGTGCGTCTGAACGGTTATTTCCAATACCAAGACTTACCTTTGGTGGTAAGGGATTTCAGCGACAGGTACTTGCCCGTCTATTACAACCCCTTCAAAGATGCCATCGAGGCCGACCTGACGCCCCTGTACAAGGACAACTTCGACTTCGACATCGTCTGGAACGATGCCAACAACTCCTTCCAGAATGTGCTGCCCGGCATCACCATTGCCGCCGGCACCTCCTGCCACGGCAGCTACAACTACGGCGAAGTGCTCAAGGCCGTGTTCCGCTCCGACCAGATAGCCTACAACAATATCCAAATCGACGACATCGGCTTCCACAGCAACACGGTGGGCGAAAACTACCAGATGAACATCAGTGCCGGCAGTCTTGCCATCAGCGATATGACGCTGACCAACAACGTCAACATCCGCACCATCCTCAGCCCCACCATCAGTGCTTTGGCTATTCAATGGCACGACAATGCCAACCCCCTCAGCAGCCAAGGCGACCTGGAATTCTTCCTCAACAGCTCCCCAACCGACAACAAGCTGATGATCACCAAGCCTACCTTCTACGCCGGCGGCGAGCCTTGGACACTGGTGTGCCAAGACGGCGTGAAGATGAACAAAGAACGGCTGCAGGTAGACAACCTCAGAGTGTACGGCCTTGGGCAGTCGATAGCCGTGAACGTGATGATGCAGGGCGAGGAGACCGACTACGTGAGGGCCACCTTCAACAACTTTGTCCTGGACCGCTTGGACAGCATCTTCATCCCCAGCCATCTGGTGGAGCTGGACGGCAGGCTGAGCGGCGACTTCAACCTCCGGGGACTTAACGACAAGCCCTATTTCGATGCCGACCTGACGGTGGACGACTGCGTGGTGAACGGACAAGAGGCCGGCCAGGTGGACATCAACGCCCAATACGCCGCCGGCGAGAAGAAAATCCTCCTAGACCTGCAGGCCGAGCATTTCAGGGACGGGGCCAACCACTACCCCATCGACGTGCATGGCTCAGTCTCCCTGGCCACCCCCGACCCTGCGTTGGACTTCGACCTAGGCATCGAGAATGTGGCCCTACAGACCATCCGTCCTTTTGTCAAGAACTTCTCTTCCAACATCGACGGCAACCTCGACGGCGACCTGATGGTCAAAGGAACCATCTCGCACCCCATCGTCGACGGAATACTGACCATCAACGATGGACTGCTGGGGCTGACACCCACGGGCGTCACCTATTATTTCAACAACGAGTTCGACATCGTCAACGACTCGCTCCTGCTGAAGGACTTCTATATCCACGACAAGTTGGGCAACACCCTCACCGCCAACGGCACCATTGCCTTGAGCGAGGGCAAATTTGTCCTTGACCTAGGGGTCAGCACCCCCCGGTTGCTGGTATTGGACAAAGAGGCTGACGGCCTCAACAGCTTCTACGGCAGGCTGCTGGCCTCCGCCAACGGTCACATCGAGGGTCCCATCGACGACATCAGCATCACCGCCACAGCCTCCACCATCGACGGCAGCGAGCTGTATGTGCCCATCGACAACTCTCTGCAAGTATCGGAGAACAACCAGTTCATCACCTTCATATCCAACGACCACGCCGAGCGCACCACCCCCACGACCGCCTCTACCCCCTCCAACGCCAACTTCAACCTACTGCTCAACCTGACGGTAACACCCGGCATGAGCCTCTATCTGCCCATGGACTTCGACCAGCTGGGGGTGAACGTCAACGCTGTCGGACAGGGAGCCATCCAAGTCAGCATCCACAACAACAACCCGCCCAACATCCTGGGAGACTACGAATTCACCTCAGGCAACTTCAAGCTGTCGCTGATGCAACTGGTCTCCAGAAACTTCAGAATTGAGGAGGGCAGCACCATCAACTTCCCCGGCAACATCAACGACGCGCGGTTCAACCTCAACGCCGTCTACGGCCTGCGCACCAACCTGGCCTCGCTGATGAACAACTCCGTCACCACCATCACCAACGACTCCTATGTGCAGGTGCAGGACGTCATCATGGTCTCCGGCACCCTGCAGGAGCCCACCATCAAATTCGACATCCGGCTGCCCAACGCCGAGCAGAGCGTATCGGACCAGGTATTCTCCTATATCGACAAGAACAACGAGCTGGAGATGCTCAACCAGTCCATGTCGCTCCTGCTGCTGGGTTCCTTCTCCTCGGTGGGCACCAGCAACGACGGCGACCAAGGCGGATTCAACAGCATAGGCATGATTACCAACACCGCCAGCAGCATCATCACCAGCATGATTAAATTTGTTGACGTGGACATCAAATATCAGGCCGCCACCACCAACCAGCAAGGACAAATAGACGTAGGCATCAGCAAACGCTGGAACAACCTCTACATCGAGTCCACCTTCGGCTACAGCAACAACGAGGTGGAGCTGGAGCAGAACAGCACCCTCGTAGGCGACGTGGAGATAGGCTATAAATTCAATCCATACTTCGACTTCTACGGTTTCCACCGCACCAACACCAGCTACTACACCCGCACCGAACTCCCCTACAAGCAAGGTTTGGGCGTGAAGCTATCCAAGGACTTCGACTCCTTCTACGACCTCTTCCCCTGGCTGCGGAAGCGTAAGAAGACAATACCCATCAAATGAGAATAAGCGAACTATACTACAAACTCAAACCCAACCTGGTTTTCTGCATCGCCCTGCCGGTGTATGTCATCCTGTTTGTCACCATCTTCAGCCCTTCACTAAAATTTTATGACGGATGGAACGAGGGGTGGAACACCGATGCCAGCCTGTGCCTGCCCATCATGGCGGCCATCGAACTGCTCACGGTGCTGCTCAGCCGCCTCTTCCTTTGCCTCCTGCCCTTCCCCCATACCCTCAACCGCACTGAATATTTCTTCTGGCTGGTGCTGGAGATACTTATTTCCAGCCTCTTTGTCGACCTCTTTCTCTCCATCTTCCTCCACCGACCCTATTTCGACCTCCTGCCCAGCGCGATGCTTTCCTATCTCTGCCTCAACATCATCCCTTATGTTATCTTTTGGATGTCCATGCTGCTGAAAGAGCAGTACATGCAGATGGCCGAAGTAGAGAAGGAGCTGATGGAGCTGCGGAAAGGGGCCGAGCGCAACGAGGCCGGCATGATACGTTTCAACGACGAGAAGGGCAACACCAAGCTGGTGGTGAGCGCCGACCGCGTCATCTCGCTCGAATCGGCAGGCAACTATGTCAACATACTCTACGACAACGACGGCAAGCTGGTCCGCTACAGCCTGCGCAACACCCTCAAGGGCATCGAGAAAGTATGCAACAGCAACGGCCTCATCCGCTGCCACCGCTCATACTTCGTCAACCTCAACAAAATCAAAGTTATTCGTCGCACTTCGGAAGGAGTCTATGCCGAGATGGATGTGCACAATGTCGGCGACATACCCGTATCGAAGACCTATGCCTCCGACCTGCTACGACTTTTCTCCGAAAGTTAGTATCGCGACCTTCACCCAACCAACCCTCCCCTAATGAAGAAAGCCTTTATCCCCCTGCTTTTCCTATTGCTGACGCTGGCCGCTGCAGCCCAGTCCACCCACCGCAACTACGAGGCCGACTCCATCGCCTTTGTCAACGCCATGTGGGAGACCGACAGCCTCGACGGCTTCATCTACCGCCACTACCACTTCCAGCAGCAGCAACTCTTCAACTCCAACCAATACATCTGCGTGGTAGAGATTCCCAAAGGCTCCAAGTCGCACCTAGCCTTCGCCGCCGACACGTTGCTCACCCGTGTGTCGGACTTTGCCCAACGCGTTGGCGCACTGGCCGCCATCAACGGCTCCTACTTCAATATGTCCACCGGCGAGCCTGTCTGCTACCTCAAAATCAAGGGTTATAAGCTGGGCGACAACGAACCCAACAAAAGAGACACCACGCAGCGCAAATACTACCAGAATGCCGCCATCCGGCTGCTGCCCAGCGGCAGGCCGCGCTTCAATATCCCCGACAGCAACCGCCTGTCCGAATACCAAATGCCCGACAGCAACGTGATGACCGCCGGTCCCATGCTGCTCTATCGCGGCGAGGTGGTGCCACAACGCACCGACCTGCGCTTCGTCTACGGGCGGCACAACCGCACCGCCATCGGCCTTAAGCAGGACGGCACCATCGTGATGGTGGTGGCCGACGGCCGCCACCGTCGCAAGAGCGAGGGCCTTTCCCTTCCCGAACTCATCCGCATCATGCGGTGGCTAGGCTGCCGCGATGCCGCCAACCTTGACGGCGGTGGCTCCAGCTGCATGTACATCAAAGGCCTTGGCGAAGAAGGGGTCGTCAACCACCCCTCGGACAATGGCCGTTTCGATGCCCACGGCCAACGCCGTGTGGCCAACGCCATCCTCGTGGTGAAATAGACAACAGAAGTGCTACTAATTCATTCGGAACCGCATCGGGGAAATCCAAACCAACGGCACGGCACGAACATCCCATCCGCTGGGTCGGGTAATTATATGTATAATATATTTGGCATTTACTTAACCCAGTACAGTACATTGCCTTTGCGGATTGAAAATCCTTATATTCAATGGGTCTGGATTGCAAATCCAGACCAACGGCACGACACGAACATCCACTGGGTCGGGCACCTCCGCCCGATACGGTGTGGCGCACCGTCACTGTGACCACCAATGCCACTGATGTCGCCGAGCCCTACGGCAGCGGCTTCTATGTTGATAGCAGCACGGTGGAGATAGGCTACATGATTATTGATTCAGCCACCACTGGCGGCCATTGGCAGTTCCTCGGCTGGAACGACGGCGGCACGGGCAATCCGCGCGACATCCTTGTCACCTCCGACACCGCCATCGTCGCACTCTTCGAATGGGTAGCCGACAGCACTGAGGGTATCAACGAACTTTCAATTTTCAGTTCTCAATTTTCATTTTACCCAAATCCCGCCAGCAAGACGGTGACCGTCGAGACCGACCAGCCCTCCACATTGACCCTGACCGATGCCACCGGCCGCGTGTGCGGACAGTGGAAAGTGGAAAACGGCAAGACCACCCTCGACATCAGCCCTCTCCCCGCCGGTGTCTACTTCGTCCGCCTCTCCACCTCCCCCACCATAAGAAAACTGATAATCAGATAGCACGCATCCAAAACGTTAACAATTATGAAACTTCCGCTGGGTCGGGAAATTATATGTAAAATATATTTGGCAATTACTTATCTCAGTTCAGTACATTGCTTTTGCGGATTGAAAATCCTTATATTCAATGGGTCTGGATTGCAAATCCAGACCAACGGCACGACACGAACATCCGCTGGGTCGGGACATCCGCCAGGTCGGGCGGGGCCTACGGTGCGAACATCCGCTGGGTCGGGAATCGAGGCATACATTCCTTGAATTCGGAGAAATGCTAGAAAAAAAGTCCCTGCCACACTCGCGACAGGGAATTCTTTCTTGCATGAGTTGTGATAAGTTAACTCTCGCTAATTATTCCGAACAAGGCGCACTGAATGACCTTCACTTCCATCCCAATAGTCAAACGGCCAAAAACGATAACTGGCAAAAGTCACACAACCTGCGGTGCCACCACCATAATGAGTTGATGACCAATAGCAGCCTCTGCCGTTATGATAATACCCATACTGATCTCTCGAACCTGCCGCAGGCAAGAACACTGCACCAGCCGCTTCCATCCTATCCCATTGGGCAGAATTGTAGCTATTACGAGACCAGTCAGCATCAGTCCCATACGTTGTGAATCCTGGGGTAAACGAACAACCATCTGGGGTTGTCCAACTATCAGGGAGAATTATCAGACCTCCCAATCCTCCTACGTTTCCAGTCCCATATTTCAAAGAAGCATCAGTTCGGGTGTAAAACAAATAGCTCCACTCGTCTACATCCAATGTGCGCCATAAACTAGACTGATTGCCTCCATTATCAATTGCATTAGTACCCCAGTCTACGAAAGTGCTATAGTCTGGATTGGCAGTTGTTGTCGAAAGAGTGGGATTGCTTCCAGTACCAAAACCAAAGAGGTCTATCCAACCGCTATATGTGGAACTGATATTCTCATTATCTGCACCCACATAGTCGTACTGATGTTCTGCGAAACGCCATGTAGTGGTACTTGTTTGATATTGTAGGTTGCCCTGAGAGAAATACACCTGCTGGGTGGCACTCACCGAGAACAGTCCATCTATCGCCCCCACGGGACGAAACACCAGATTGCTGAACACAAGTGGGTTGAGCGTGTTGCGGCCCACCACGTAACGTTGGTCGTCCTTCAGTGTTTTTGTGCTATATGTGCCATCTGTAGCATAGAAAGCAAACTCCATCCCAGTATATCCTACCTCATTCACAGGCAGATACAGGTAGAAATCTGTTCCCTCGGTGCAGTCCACTCCGATTCCGCAGGTAAATTCTACTTCTGTGCCCTCCGTCGAAGTCGTTGCCAAGGAGGGTTCACCACCGTTCCAACTCACTGTGAACTGTCCACACAGCGGTTCGTTTGCACTAATAGCTATGCGGTTAATAGTCTTGGGAGACGTAAGCGTTATCCGCACCACGCCGCAAAGATTCTTAAACACCAACTGGTCGTCGTTAGAATAGGCATACATCGGTGCCTCAAACTGCACTTTGCCGCTTTCAGCTGCATGATACTCCTGCGACGCAGGCAGATTAATGGTGTTGTGGTATATCATCCCAGCGATGCTAGCTGGGTAAACGGCATAGTAATGCCCTCCTGTGGGCTCGTTACCCAAAGCAAGTGTAAACTCGGCAGTCCTGCCCGTAGATGTTGTCGATAGTAGGGACTGACCTGTCATGCTTGTGGCTGATGTGCCGTAGAACACGACAATCCGGTCACCGCTGCGCCACGTCATCATGCCATTACTGGCAATGCTGGTTTTGCTCTGTTGAGCAGGGTTCTCAATTGTGGCTTTGAACAGCACCTTGCCATTCTCCTCCTTTTTACAAGAACTCAAACACAATACGGCCGCCATAACGGCCAATAATAATATACTCTTCTTCATGAATTCTTACTTTTAAAGGTTAGTTAAACTTACTTTCCTGACCATCAACAAGGGTGTACCCTGTCAATGCGGTCGGGTCTTCGTTTTCAATACTGCTCGTCTGATAGCCTTTTTCTACACGGGCATCAATTCGTTCTACCATAGGAGCTTCATACTCCTTCTTGTGGCACATAGCCTCTAAAAATTTGTTTTCTTCCATCATAATGATACTGTTTTATCAAAGGGCCTACTCTATAAACAGTTTTCGGCTTCCCTGCCTGAGCCGGAAGCCGTTATTCTCAAAAATAAGGGGCATGAAGAAAGGCGTTTCCTTTCGTTTAAACTGCTTATTTACCTGGAAGGTGTCTGGAAATACCTTTGAACCAAATAAGTACTACGAAAATCCACGCCCATTGGCGTGAACCATCCGCAATCTTATTCTCGGTTCAGATAGTTTTCCAGACTTCTCCAAGTGAGAACAGAAGCATCAAGCTCAGTTTTGTATGTCTTTATTTTCTATTCTTTACATCGTTTTTTATGTTTTTTCTCGTTTGCAAATATACACATTTTTTTTCAATCTCCAACTTTTTATAAACCCAAATCGGTCGTTAGGGTTTATGACAGGTTAGCATTTGTTCCCGACCCCGCGGATGTTCGTGCCGTTGGTCTGGATTCCGACCCTGCGGATGTTCCACGCCGTGCCGCTGGTCTGGATTTGCAATCCAGACCCACTGAGTATAAGGATTTTCAATCCCGACGATTACTTGTGCAATTCGTGGGGGGGGTAAAAATCAGCGAGTTATGGATATTGCAGTGTTTCATTGATTCTCGATTTCCTTTACCAGTTGGCGCAGATAGGCATCGGTTACGTTGCTGATTTCGGCCTTGTCGAAGATGGACATCAGCGTAATTGTAACATCAGCATCCGTCTGCTTCAGATTATAGGTGATAACCCTTGCACCGCCACTTTTGCCTTTACCCTTTGATGCGATGCCATACGGTGCTTGTAGATGTTGCCGCCGAGCGGAGTGCCACCAAACGGATTGCGTTCCAACTCGTCGAGGAACGTGTTGTAGTCGTCCACAAACGAGCGGTATTTCTTGGCCAAGGCTTTGGCGCGGCGCTCGAACTCCGGAAGATACTCGAAAGTAACCATCATGCGAAGATGTTTCGTGCGTCTTTCATAGCCTTGCCGGCCCGCATCTCGCTGAACGCCGTCGTAAG
>CAMVMF010000062.1 GCA_947168515.1 uncultured Bacteroidales bacterium | reverse complement strand
ACTTTCTTCATATGCTGAGGCGAGAAAACGTCTGTTGAAAACAAACGAATTATTAGAAGCCCCCATTATTCGGTCGGAAAAGTGAAGGGCACTTTGGTTACGTTGTAGCCATAGATGGTTTTGAAATCGTCACGCATGGAGATGACGTAAAAGTTGGCGTTCCGCCATTGCTCGCCCAGAGCCAAGGCTTTCTCGCGGTTGGCGTGGTCGCGTGCGTCGTCGTCAGCGATAAGCATAAAGGCGGCCGACTTGTATTCGTTGCTTAGGCAGTAGTTGTGCATGGCAACATCGCCACCGCTGTTGCCGAAGGAGAGGACCGGCTTTTTGCCAATCTCCTGTGCAATCTGGAGCACCTTGTTGGTTTTGAGGTTTTTGATAATCAGTTCGTCGGTGCGTATGAGGTCTTCGGCCTGCGACATGGTGTAGTTGACACCCGCCACAGTGTCCTGGCTGCGGGAACGCAGCTTCACATCCATGCCAATCACTCGGTTGGGGCGAATGCCCAAAGGCTGCACCAAGGCGCGGCAGATGAAGCGGTCGGAGCCGGAGACCACATATACCGTGAAGCCGTGGTCTTTTAGGTAGTCAAAGACTTCGAGCATGGGCTTGTAGAAGCTCTCTCCGTAGGTCATTCCGGTGAAGCCGTTGGCAGGGAACGCGGCGTAGTTCTTGACGTAGGTGTCGAATTCGGCAAGTGTCATGCCGGCATAGGCTTTTGCTGCGGCGCGGGCATGGATCATGTCGAAATGGTTGGGTAGGGGGGTACCGTTTCGGACAAAGTCCCTGATTTGCTGTGCGGCCAGTCTCACGTCGTCAGGGGCGGTGTTGCGATAGGTGGTGTCGTCCAGGACGCGATATTCCAAAAGGTTATACTCGAAATAGGTGGGATAGAGTTCGCCAACGAAAGTTCCGTCCATGTCGAAAGTGGCAATGCGGTCGTCAACGGGGATATAGTTTCGGGAGGAAGGGTCGGTGACATCCTCCACATAAGCCTGCAGGGCAGTGAGTGCGGGGCAGGAGTTCCATGAGGCAAAATATTCGTTGACGGGTGCTATGTCGTTTTCCTTGTTGCAGCCAACAAACATGCCAATGAAAAGTACTACAAATAAAAATGAGAATTTCTTCATGTTTTAAAGTGTTGATTTTTATTGTTTCTGATGAATAACTGAAATGTTTTTAAAGTTGCAAAGATACTTTTTTTTGTCGACAACGCCGAAAAATAAACTTACAGAGCTCCGCCCTCCTTGTGTACAAACCATTCCTTACATTGTGTTGCCCACCTCATCTTGCTTGGGCAGGACTAAGAAGGCTAGGGGACTCCAAAACGCAACCCTATCAAGACATAAGAAGCGGAGGTGGCCCACGGAGATGATCGCCTTGCGCAAAAATAATCTTTTAAGGGAACATCCAAAATAACGAAAAATTCAAATATTAAAAGATAGTAAATTTTGACTATAGTCTTGATCACAAGTTAATGGTTTCTCTGATTCTTGATAAATAGAACCCTCAATAATGATGGTATATCCCCGAGGTCGTGCCTTATCAAAAATCCTCAATGTTAAAAATGTATCAAAGTGTTGAATGATAAAGAGATATAAAAACTTTAGCGGGGTTGTGCAATAATTATTGATGGGTGCCGTTATTATAATATATTGTAAAACGTCTGATGAAATGAGAAGTACACTAAAACTGATGAATTTGGTCCTGTTTCTGCTGCTGGCCGGGGTGGCTACGGCCCAGACCAATATTACTATTCATGGCGAGGTGGTGAACGGCGCCGGCAAAGAGGTCTACCTCTACCACTATACCGATATGCTCACCCGCACCGAAGAGCTGGTGGACCAGACCACCATTGGCGATAACCATAATTTCGAGCTGAAGGCCTACGCCAACTATCCCACCCTGATGATGCTGCAGATAGAGAACTACAGCCAGTCGTTCTTTGTCGAACCGGGTCGGGACTACGAGGTGTATGTGCCACGCTTTGACTGGGATATCAGCGAGAAGAAAAATGTCTTTCTCGACCCCGAGGTGCTGCCGTTGGAATTTGTCAATATGCCCAAGGACGAACTCAACGGGTTGATCTCCAACTATGAGGCGGTAGTGGCGCAGTATCTGGACGACCACCGCATCTTCTTCGATGCCCGATTCCGACCCCAGAAACGCTATTTCGACAGCCTGGAAGTGGAAGTGGCCAAGAAAGCTCCCGACACCCGCAACGAATTCTTCAACAGATATAAGCGCTACCAGTTGGCCAGCCTCAAGTACAGCCTCCATTTCGACAGCCGTCGCAATATGGTCAACCGCTATATCAAGGACCAGCCCATCCTCTACTACGACGACAACTACATGTCGTTCTTCTGCACCCTCTTTGCCAACACCCTCTCCAAGGGCACCACCAAGATCCCTATCTGGCAGATGGCCCGCTGGGTCAACAACCTGAAGGTAGATGTCTATCTCGACTCCATCGGCATTGATACGCTCATTCGCAATGAGCAGGTGCGCGAACTGGTGGCCCTGCAAGCCCTGCAGGAGTCGTTCTATCAGCCCAACTACTACGAATCCAGCAAGGTGGTGGACATGATAACTCTCATAGGCAACAAGAGCAAGTTCCCCGAGCATAAGGTGCTGGCCAAGCGTATCATTGCCAATCTGCGCAAACTGGAGGAGGGCAAAGAGGTGCCCACCTTTACGCTGCCCGATGTGGACAAGAAAATGGTGTCGCTGGACAGCCTGAAGGGCAAGTGGGTGTACATGGCCTTTGTGCACGTAGGTGACCCCAACTGCATTGCCGAGATCGAAACCATGGCCCATTTCAAGGACAGCATCTACGCCAAGAACAAGAACGTGGAGTTTGTCACCATCTGCTGCGACCGTGAGTTCCAAAAGATGTATCACTTCCTGAAGAACACCAAGAAAGGGTCCAAATACAACTGGACCTGGCTGCACTTCAATGGCAACTACCGACTGCTGGAGCACTACCAGGTGGTCTCCTATCCCCATTTCATATTGATCAATCCCGACGGCCAGCTGCAGTATGCCATCACTCCTCAACCCGCCAGCGGTTTCCTTATGCATGGCCCATGGCAGACCAAGGAAGAGGAGCAGGAGCGGCCCTTCATCCTCCGGTATTAAGAAATTTGCTGCGGGAGATACCCTCGAAATCGGGAGTGTGAAGGCGGTGTGACGCTGTCGCTAACCGCTAGCCTAACATATTCCAGCAACCTCCAACAATAGTCCTGAAAGGGCATAGGTATGTATTGCCCAAGAGCGTTGCTTTGGGTAAAACAACGGGTATCAAATAAAGCCCGTTAAGGCATGGTCCTACACCTGATTTTTCAGGGTCGGCCTCCATACTAACATTGTGTTGTTGACAAAAATAACGCAAGCGAGCTGCTTTATTATTGTATTATTAGTAATTTTACTTTTTGAATTAAGTAACTATTGTTTTATGCAACGAATTAAAGTTCTTTTAGTTATAGTGCTTTTGGCGTTGTTTGCCCCCACCTCTTTGGCGCAAAAAACTTCGCACGAAGAGTCCGTCAGACAGCTTTACCGCCAAGCACTTGACCTGTATCAGAAAGAAAAGTACGCCTCGGCACAGAATCTTTTCGACAAACTTACCGTCGTGGCGGCCGCTGTCGATGAGCAGATGGCCGGCGATGCCTGCTATTACGGAGCAGTGTGTGCCGAAAAATTAAGCAACAACGATGCCGACTTCCGCCTGACGGAATACTTGCGGCTCTACCCCCAGAGTGTGCATGCCAACATGGCCAATTTCTATCTCGGCAACTACCACTATGCCAAGGGCGACTACGAGAAAGCCCTGAAATACTACAAAAAGGTGGTGTCGCGCGAAGTGGAGTACGGCCATCGCAGCGAGTACAACTTCAAAGTAGGATATTGCTACTTCAACGACCAGGACTACAACGAAGCCAAGAAATACTTCCAGCAGGAAATCAACGGCAAGTCCAAGTATACCAATGCCGCCATCTACTACTACGCCCACATGCAGTATATGGACGGCAAGTACGACCTGGCTTTGCGCAACTTCCAGAAGTTGCAGTCCGACCGCAAGTTTGCCAAGATCGTGCCCTCCTATATCGCGCGCATCTACTATTACCTAGGCAAGGACGACGAGCTGCTGCAAATGGCCCCGACCCTGCTGCTGGAGGAGGACGTGTTCAAAAAGAACGAGATACGGCAGATGGTGGCTGAGGTCTACTTCAACCGCGGCGAGTACAAGAACGCTCTCGACTACTACACTGCCGCCATGCGCCACCGCGACGATAAGGACGACAGCGACCCCTCGCAGACTTTCGCAGGCAGCAATGCCAAGGGCACCAAGAAGAGCAATACGGCAGCCCTGGTGGCCTGCACCCCGCAGGACAACTACTACCAGATAGGCTACTGCTACTATATGCTGCACCAGTACGACTCGGCCCAGTTCTACCTGAGCAAGAAAACCGCCTGTGTGGACAGCGTGGCGCAGAATGCCCTCTATGTGCTGGGCGACGTAGACCTGAAGCTGGGGCGCAAAAACGAGGCCCGCAGCATGTTCCTGCAGGCTTCCACCATGGACTTCGACCCCAAAATCAAGGAGGATGCCCAGTTCAACTACGCCAAGCTCTCCTACGAGCTGAATGCCAACCCCTACAACGAGAGCATCCGCTCCTTTGAGGATTATCTGGTCAAATATCCCAAAACTTCCCATAAGAAAGAGGTGGAGGAAATCCTCACCTCGCTCTATTTCAGCACGCGCAACTACAAGGATGCCCTCACCCTCATCGAGAAAATACCTGACCGCAGTCCCGTGATGAACCAGGCCTACCAGCGCATCGTCATCAACCGCGGCATCGAGGTCTTCAATACCGGCAACCTCAAGTCGGCTGCCACCTATTTCCAGAAAGCCACCAAAATCAACGCCCTGCCCAAATACACCACCGATGCCTACTACCTCTATGCCGAATCGCGCTACCGCCTGGGTGATGTGGAGGCTGCCGGCAAGACCTTGGACCGTTTCATGCTGAGCACCAATGCCACCACCTCGCCCTACTACCGTCAGGCCCTCTACACCCACGGCTACATCTGCATGAAGCACAACAATATTTCCGATGCCACCGATGACTTTAAGATGTTTGTGCGTCTGGCCGACAAGAGCATCGACGCCCATCAGGTCAACGATGTCTACAACCGCTTGGGCGACTGCAGCTATCTGAACAGTAAGTTTGCCGATGCCATCAAATATTACGACCGTGTGATTGAGGCCAACGACCCCGATGCCGACTACTCCACCTACCAGAAAGCCCTCTGCTATGGTGCTTTGGGCAAATATGACCAGAAGCTGACCTACCTGAACCAGATTTTCGAACGCTTCAAGGAGTCACCCTTGGCCGCCAAGGCCCTCTTCGAGGTGGGCAACACCTATCTGGTGAGCGACAACAACAGCATGGCGCTGCTGTATTTCAATAATTTCCGTGAACAGTATCCCACCAACAGTCTGGTTAAGACCGCCTTGCTGAACATTGGCCTTATCTATTACAATACCGACCGGAACAACGAGGCCTTGGAGGTCTTCGACCAGCTGCTGACCAACTATGCCGGTACCGACGAGGCCCGTGACGCTTTGAGCACTGTCAAGAACATCTATGTCAGCCAGAACCGCGTGGACGAGTATTTCGGCTATGTGAAACGCACCACCAAGTACACCGTCTCCACCGTCGAGCAGGACAGCACGCTCTATATGTCCGCCGAGAACCAATACATGAATGGCGACTGTGAGAGCAGCGTGAAGAGCTTCGAGAACTATTTGGACAAGTTCCCCGAAGGCCTCTTCCACCTGCAGGCCCACTACTATGCTGCCGACTGCCTCTTCCGCACTGGGCAGAACGAGCGTGCCCTGCCGCACTACGAGGCTGTGGCCAGTGCCGGCCGCAACAGCTATTCCGAACGCTCGCTGCAGAATGCCGCCAACATTGCATACAATCTGAACAACTTCACCAAGGCCCTAGACCTCTATAACCAATTGGTCAACATGGCCGAGAGTGACAACAACCGCATAGCCGGTCGTGTGGGCTATATGCGCAGCTGGATCCGGCTGGACATCCGCGACAGCGTGATTTCCTCGGCCCGTCAGCTGCTGGGCGAAAGCAAGATCACCGACGAACTGCGCGACGAGGCCCGCATCTGCATGGCCCGCTGCTACTATGACAATGAGACCTCCTACCGTCAGGCCGACAGCCTCTACTCGCTGCTGAAGAGCTCCACCAACGGCGACTACAGCGGCGAGGCCTCCTATCGCATTGCCGAGATGCGCTTCCTGCAGCACGACTACGACGGCTCCGAGCGTGCCATCGAATCCATCGCCGCCGACCCCGCCAGCGACTACTGGTTGGCCAAGTCCTTCATCCTTTGGGCCGACATCTTCCATGCCCGTGGCAACAACCTGCAGGCTAAGCAAACCCTCCAGAGCATTATCGACAACTACGACGGCGACGACCTGGTGCAGGTGGCCCTGCAGAAACGCAACGCCATCCTCGAAGAGGAAAAGCCCGTCCAGCAACCCGAAGAGGATGAGGTAGTTATTGAACTTGAAAACGAACAAGAAACAGAAAACCAATAGTAACCATGAGATACGCCAAACTTTTTTCCGTCATACTGACTGTTTCCGTGTGGGCCGCGGGATTCACTTGCCGTGCCCAGTCGGACAGCAATGTCTACAACGAGCGCGTCATTGTCACCAGCCGTTATAAGCCCGTGGTGGAAGAAACGCCCAAAATCAATGTGGCACCCACCATCACCGACACCGTGTCCACCATCAACAAGTCGTTCACCTACGACATTGTCACGCGCCGGCTGACTTCGCTCTACGAGCCCTCACGCATCAAGGCCGCCCGCATCATCGGCGAGCCAGCCACACGCCTGTACAACAACTATATCAAGTTGGGTGGCGGCAACTATTGGTCGCCGCTGGCAGAGCTGTATTTCAACTCGTTGCGCAGCAACAACAAGAGCTATGGCATCCGTGCGGTCCACCGTTCCTCTTGGGGCACCATAGGCCGTCCCAATGATACCGTGCCTTCTCCCACCCACTATGGCCAGGCCCCCTTCTCCTACACCGACATCACCCTCTTCGGCAAGCTCATTACCAATAAAAACCTACAGCTGAGTGCCGATCTGGGCTATCAAAACGACTTCAACCGCTATTATGGCTTCAACGACAGCACCCTCCATGCCGTCATGGGGCTGCCGCGCGATTCCATCAATAAAAGCGACTACAATGCCATCTACAATGTGGCTTCGGCCAATTTCGGCATCAAAACCCTCAACACCGATGTGCATGCCTTGGGATACGAGGCCAATCTGAATGTCACCGACCTCTTTGCCTCCTATAGTCAAAACGAGCTGAACTTCAACCTTGACGGTAATATCCACTATGGCTTCACCTTGGCACAGAAATATAAGGGCGTAGCCTATCTGCACCTTACCTATAACGGTTTTTTCAACAACTACAATCCCATCACCCTGCCCTTTGGTGCCGACAGCCTTTCGGCTGCGGCCTTGCTCAACCGCGACGACAGCACCGGCCGCTCGATCCTGGCCGACCGTGGGTCGCACCATCTCTATAAGGCCAACCCCTACCTCGATTTCATCTTCTCTGGATTCCAAATCCATGCCGGTGCCGTGGTGGCGGTGGATGCCTTCAATGGCAGCAAGGGCAAGGTGCATGTCTACCCCGATGCCTCGGTTACCAAATCGTTCTTCAACGACCTGCTGACGGCTACCCTGGCCGCGCAAGGCAATATCGATGCCAACAGTTGGAACCAGATACGCCTGGTCAATCCCTATGTGGCTCCGGGTTGCCAGGTGCGTGCTACCAGCCATTACGACTTTGCCGCCAAGCTGCGTTTCAATCTGAGCAAAAAGATCGACTTCAGCGTCTATGGCGTCTATAGTTCCATGGACGACGACCTCTCCTTTGTGCTCAACGACAGCTATCTGTTGCACAACGTCTTCAACCCAGTTTACGACAGCCTCACCCGCATCAAGGTGGGTGGTAGTTTCGCCTTTGTCAACGACGAGATGCTGCGTTTAGAAGCCAAAGGCAACTACTATATCTACAAGAACAAACTCACCCAAATCCAGGGCACCGAGCGGGTGGAACTGCCGCTCTACTACCGTCCCGATTTCGATGCCGGCGTTGCCGCCACCGTCAACTATCACGACAAGATTATCGGGCGCCTGGAGGTTCAGCTGTTGGGCCGCACCCCTTTTGCCACGGATAAAGCTTTCGACGGTTCCGACAGCACGTTGTATCTGCCCTTGCGTTATGGCGTAAACCTGGAACTGGAGTATCGCCACAACAAGGCTCTCAGTTTCTTCCTCAAGGCCGACAACCTGCTCTTCCAGCGTTATTTCTACTGGCAGAACTATCCCAGCTACCGTGGTCTTTTCTTGGCAGGCTTGACTTATACCATTCCTACGAAATAAAGCCGACTTCTCAAAGCACCCGGATGAAACAGAAGCTTTGCACATGCTTACTAAACATCTTAACCCTACTTATCCACTTCAACTCATAGATAGCTACAACACATGACCTATCAAGAAACGTTAGATTATCTTTTCAACAGCCTGCCGATGTATCACCGCATCGGCAAGGCTGCCTATAAGGCTGATATCACCAATACCGTCCAACTGATGGAGCATCTTGCCCATCCCGAGGACAAGTTCCGCAGCATCCATGTCGCCGGCACCAATGGCAAAGGCTCCGTTTCCCACATGCTCAGTTCGGTGCTGATGCAGGCTGGCTATCGGGTGGGTCTATACACTTCGCCCCACCTGGTGGACTTCCGCGAGCGTATCCGCATAAATGGCCAGATGATTCCCCAAGAGCGGGTGACCGACTTTGTGGAGCGCCATCGTGGCTTTATGGAGACACTCCAACTGAGTTTCTTCGAGATGACCGTGGGATTGGCGTTCGACTATTTCGCACAGGAGAGGGTGGATGTGGCCGTGGTGGAAGTAGGCATGGGCGGCAGGCTCGACAGCACCAATGTCATTAGTCCCGACCTTTGCGTAATTACCAATATTGGCTACGACCATACGCAGTTTCTGGGCGACACCCTGGCCAAGATTGCAGGCGAAAAGGCCGGCATCATCAAACGTAATGTGCCTGTGGTGATAGGGGAGACCCATCCCGAGACCAAGCCCGTCTTCGAGGCCAAGGCGGCAGAGATGGAGGCTCCCATCTGTTTTGCCGATAGCAAATACACCATTGTCGAAACTGTGAACCCTGCCGAACACGGTTTGGACGGCTACGACCCCAATTTGCATTTCTCGGTAAAGGTGACGGGCGACACCCCCTCTCAGTACGAAGGTATGACTTTTGTCTCTCCGCTCAGCGGCAGCTATCAGCTGCACAATATCGCCACGCTGTTTCAGGCGTTGGAATGGCTGCCTAAGGTGGGGTACCATTTCAGTATCGAAAATGTCAGAGAGGGCATTGCCCGCGTGGTGGCCGACACGGGCCTGCATGGCCGTTGGGAGGTGATGGACCGTGGCCCACTGACCATCTGCGAGACCGCCCACAATGCCGACGGGGTGAATGCCATGTTGCAGAAACTCTCCGAGGTACCCTATCGGCACCTCCATCTCATCTATGGCTGCGTCAACGACAAGGACTACCGCAAGATTCTGCGCATGATGCCCCACCAACGCACCACCTATTATTACACCCAGCCCAGCGTCCCACGCGGGTTGCCGGTGGCTGAACTGGCCGCGGCTGCCCAGGACGAGAATATGGCGGGCCAAGCCTTCCCCAATGTAGGTGAAGCCATCCGGGCAGCACGCCAGGCTGCCGACAAGCACAACGACCTGGTGCTCGTAACCGGAAGCATCTTTTTGGTGGCCGATGCCGTATCGGAGTACGCAGGTGAGAATTTGTGATAAAGTAAAAGGTAAAAACTAAAAACTAAAAGGGTGGGCGGGGTTGAGGGGTGAGAATTTGTGATAAAGTAAAAGGTAAAAACTAAAAACTAAAAGGGTGGGCGGAGTTGAGAATTCTCACCTCTCACTATGAAACGAAGTGGCGGCAGTGGGTGTCCACCCACTGCCGCCACTTCGTTTCATCCCCAATTGGACATTGGGGGGTATAAGGTGAGAGGTGAGAATTTGTGATAAAGTAAAAGGTAAAAACTAAAAACTAAAAGAGTAGGCGGGGTTGAGAATTCTCAATTCTCAACTCTCAACCCTCAACTTTCCACTCTCAACTCTCAATTCTCAATTCCTATTGTGCCGTCCCCAGCGCGTTCAACAGTGTGATGATGGAGGTAATGGTGTTGACGTTCTGGCTGATGTTGGAGGCGTTCACGTTCAGGCCGGTCAGATTGTTCATCGTGGTGATGACACTGCCCACATTGGCCGAGGTGATGAGGCTGCCGCCTGCGGCCACCATGCCGGCGGCAAAGGAAGTCTTGTAGCTGCTGTTAGCCTGGTTGTTGCGATAGCTGGTGTAGCCCGTTGCCAGGGCCAAGGCATTGGTGAGGTCGGTGGTGTTGCTGAGGCTGATGGTGCCGTTGGTCTTGTATGACTTGTAAAGACCTAAAATGGCATTGGCGGTACTCTGACCCGTGGCCTTGGCTGCGGAGTCTGAGGCGGTGAGGGTCTTCAAGCTGCCACAGGAAACAAACGAAAGTGCTGCAAAGCACATCAAAATGATACTGAGTCTTTTCATAATGTTTTTTTTATTGTTGTTTATTCTCTTTTTCAGATGGGGTGAGCACTAAAAATCGTGCGTTTTATGTTGTGCCCTTACAGGGCGTCAAATGTAACCCAATCATTTACCCAAGGCGTTGCCATTGGGCTAGATATGTTTAAGCCCTTTCAGGGCATTTTTAGAGGTTACCATGGGTTTAATTATGTGTCTTTCCCTTTCTTTTTATTGCATCTGTTGCGAAATATGCCATCCGCTTTCCTCCTCTTGTCGGTCGAGCAGGTGCCGCCGACACCTCCAGGGTGGGCGTTGAGGCTTATAGAGGCTATCTCTAGAAAGGTCTGCTGTTTTTCCTTCCCCAAATCTCCTTTATTATCCGTTCCGTGTACTGTCCGAATGCAGGGCCGTTAGCCGATTGGCTCAGCTCAGGCCATACATTCCATTCTATCAGCACCGGTTCGCCTTCCTCGTCTATACACATGTCCCATCCAATCAGGTTGAAGTGCGGTAGCTGCAGATGGAGCCTTTGGGCCGTTTCTATCACTTTGTCAAAAGACGGTATCGCGTATCCCTCTAGCGTCACGCCGGTGTCGGTCTTTTCTATCATGTCGTTCCCTGGGGCTCCATAGGCGTATTTGCATAGGGTCCCGTCGGGGTTGATTTTGGTGCTGATTCCACCCGCCGTCTCGTTGTCAATGTCCCAGCCCTTCCTGCCAATGCGTATCACGGTGTACGGCACCAACACTTCCATGCCCGAATGATAGGTCAGCACCCTTACCGTATTCACCGACGAGGGGTTCAGCGCATTCATCCTTTCATGCTGGTGCACCACTTTTTGGATAATAAAGTCGGTCTTGTACGAATCAAATAATTGTTCGATGCTCTTCCCCTCTACCGAGGTCTGGCCGTTGGTGCAGGAGAATTTTTTCACCCCGTCGCCGTGGCTCAGCATCGAGGGCTTGATGATAACGTCCTCTAGGTTGCTGCATATTTCTATGGCCCTTTCTTTGCTGATGTTTCCCTCATTGTCAAAAAAGTATCCATTCATGTTCTTGACCACCGTTTGAGGGTGTCTCACTCCTTTCAGCAGTGTCTCGGTGACGTTTTTGTCGGAATAGGCACGCGCAAAGTTCATCTGGTTGGCCCGGCCAATAATATCCGTAAAGTATAGGGAGGTTGGAATGTATTGGACCGAGTATACCCCTGTCCTCTTGTAGAAATAGCGGTGCCAGTCCAAGGGGACTTTTATCCCTATGAGGTTCCTCCAATATTGTTCTATCTCCTTTTCTTGAGCGGTCGAAAGGTCGCGGGAGTTGTTTATTTTCTTCGTGTTCCTCCGTACGCTTTTTATTATATTTTGCTCATAGAGTTTCCTCCGTATTTTCAGTATGGGTGTCGGCAACTTCATAACTGCAAGAATGATATTGTTTAATTATATTTTACTATTACACAACGGCACATATAGCTATATGTATTGCTGTTTTTCAAATTGCAAAAATACACTTTTTTTATCATTGAGTGAGTTTTTTCTTTTTTCTTCACAATGGTTTTGTTTTTTATCCATGTTCTTAATCCTCTTTTTCTGTGCAGTACGTTGCCTCGTTCTCTTTCTCTCCTATGCTGTGTCTGATGCCGCACATGGACCGATTGGAACAGCTCGTCAGCTTGCCTTGGTGGGTTCGTTTGTTTTCAACAGACGTTTTCTCGCCTCAGCATATGAAGAAAGTCCAGTGGACTTTCTTCACAGTGTTATTAATATTAAGCCTCTTCGAGGCTTCTTTACGGCAAATGCGGATAATCATTCTTTAATTATTTGTATTTTCCTCTTTTTTGATGTTCCCCAATGTCAAATATTACTGAATTATTATCCGTTTGACGGTGTGGCCAATAGGTGTGTCGATGACGATATGGTAGGAGCCTTTGGCATAGCCGTTGAGATCCAAGTGTAGGGTGGTGCCATCGGTCTGGCGGCGCAAGATGCAGCGGCCAGTGGGATCGTAGAGCGCAACGCTTCGCAGGGGGATGGAGGAGGTGATGGCAACTTTGCCGGAGGTGGGGTTGGGGTAGAGGTGTGTGTGTTGGTCCACCACGGGACTAATCCAAGTGGTATCCAAAGCCGTGGTGTCGATGGTTGTGGTGTCGATAACTGTAGTGTCGATAACCGTTGTGTCGATAGTGGTGGTGTCTGGGGTGAGCAAAGGCAGAATTGTAGTGCGGTCGCCCCAGTTACCCCAAACGTCGTAGTATTGGTAGCAGAGACAGTGTGGGCGTACCTGCACGGCTATGGGCGGTGCGATGCCGATGGAGTCCAAGTCTAGGTAATTGGTGTCCACCAAAGTGTCGATAAGGGGTCTGGTGGCAGTGGCAGAGGTGTCGCTGATGGCGACTTGCCATTGGGTGTGTAGTGAGTCGCTGTCCCAGCGAAGGAGGGAGGCCCCGCCAGTAGTGTCAAGATAGATGTTGGTGGCTGCCGGACACGAGTCGAGATAGGTGAAGTCTGTATCTTGTGAGAGTATGGGGAAGATGTAGAAAATACCATCCAATATATCTCTAACAGGTTTTCCGACAGGGAGCGTCCATCGGTCTCTATAGCTTGTGATAACGATAGGCTTCCAAGAGATTGGTTCGGCACAATTTCCCCATCCTGAGGTTTTGTAGGAGATGGCTGCAGTTAATACGTTGTAGCCATCTTCTACAAGTGTGTCGCTGAAACTGGACATTCCTATATAGAATGTGTCGGTGAGGACCAGCGGATTGTCCTCAAAATACATTTCAAAAAGTGGTTTTGGGGATCCACAGTATATACTCAGCTCGTCGCAATCAGGACTTATGGGGGTCATCCTGCAGTCCTGGATGTATCTGCATGAATCATGAGGATTCCATGGTACCACCCTTAGGGGCACTTCGTCGCCCGTGACCCTTCTTTTGTATATATAGAAATATTCCTGTGCACCGGTCATGGAGTCTGTTACCATAGAGTTATTCCTATTTACGCCCCAGACACAAGCAGCAATGCCTATAACGCGGATGGGTCGGTCCGTGTGATGTTCCATGAGCACCTCATAAGGTGTTCCATGCCATTGGTTAAAGCCACTTAGCGACTTTGGCGGGATGCTGTCAACATGGTTGATGTACCATTGTGGCCACCACCAGATGGAGTCGCGCAGCGCAACGGTGTCACCGATGATGTGGTATTGGGCGCGGATGGGTGCCAAGCTGCAAAGGCACAGGAGTGCCACAAATAATATTTTCTTCATGGTTTTATTCTTTTATGCAGTCTTCAATAAAATTAATTTCTATGATTTACCTGACCAAGAGTTGGTAGTGATGCTACTAACGACACTAGTGCTAACAGGATTATTTTTGCTTTCATAATTGTTATATTTTGGTAGAAGTTTTCGGCTGCAAATATACAAAAAATAATAATATAAATACATTTTTTTCAAAATAATTTGTTATTCTGAAGAAATGACGCAGGAATGAGGGCCATCAATGTACGAATTATATCCAGTAAAACGGTGTGAGCATTTTTGCGGAAGCCATCAACCTTCACTTTGGGGAGGACTATGACTCGGGCCACATAGTTTGTAGGAGCCCCTGACAGAAAAGTTTTTTGTCACTCTACATGAAAAAAAATTGTGGATTGGAAAAAAATGTGTAAATTTGCAACCTGATTTTTGATAGTCTTTTTTGTTAAATATATATTTAAAGCCTTATGAACAATACCATCTTCTCTTTCCCTAAACCGGAGAACGAACCTGTTCTGGGTTACAAACCCGGCAGCGTAGAACGCAAGGAAATACGCAAAGCCCTTGACGAATTGTATAATATGGTGACCGACATCCCCGCCATCATTGGTGGCAAGGAGGTGCGTACCAGCGAAACTGGCACCGTGGTGATGCCCACCGAGAACCACCATGTGCTGGCCAAATACTACAAGGTGGGCGAGAAAGAGGTAGAGATGGCCATCGAGGCCGCCATGAAGGCTCACGAGGAGTGGGCCAACACCCCCTGGATTGACCGCGCCAGCGTGATGCAGAAGATTGCCACCCTCATCTGTGGCAAATACCGCTGGCTAATCAATGCCGCCACCATGCTGGGCCAGGGCAAGACCACCATGCAGGCCGAAATCGACTCGGCTTGCGAGTTGGCCGACTTTCTGCGCTACAACGCCTACTACGCCTCGCAAATCTACAGCGACCAACCGTGCAGCGACCGGGGCACGCTGAACTATGTGACCTACCGTCCACTGGAAGGCTTTGTCTTTGCTATCACCCCCTTCAACTTCACCTCCATTGCCAGCAACCTCTGCCTGTCGCCCGTGTTGATGGGCAACGTTTGCATCTGGAAGCCCAGCACCACTGCCCTGCTCTCCAACTACCTGCTGATGAAGATTTACAAAGAGGCCGGTTTGCCCGACGGCGTGGTCAACTTCCTCCCCGGCAACGGCTCCACCATCGGCAAGGTGGCTTTTGCCAACGCCAATCTGGCCGGCGTCCACTTCACCGGTTCCACGGGCACCTTCAACAGTTTCTGGAAGTCCATCGGCGACAACATCGCCAACTACCGCACCTATCCCAAGATTGTGGGCGAGACGGGTGGCAAGGACTTCATCTTCGTGCACAAGTCGGCCGAAGCCGACCAGGTGGCCACTGCCATCGTGAGGGGTGCTTTCGAATTTCAGGGCCAGAAATGCTCGGCTGCCAGCCGCGCCTATGTGCCCGCCAGCCTGTGGCCTGCCGTCAAGGAGCTGGTAGGCAAGATGATGTCCGAAATCAAGATGGGCGACGTGCGCGACTTTAGTGCTTTTGTCAATGCCGTTATCGACGAGGCCTCCTTCGACAACAATATGCGCTACATCGAGCACGCCAAACAGAGCCACGATGCCGAGATCGTCTTCGGCGGCCACGGCGACAAGAGCCAAGGTTGGTTTATCGAGCCTACGGTCATTTTGGCCAAGACCCCGAAATACAAATCGATGTGCGAAGAAATCTTTGGCCCCATCATTACCATATATGTCTATGATGACGACAAATACGAAGAGACCCTTCACCTCTGCGACGAGACTTC
Source organism: uncultured Bacteroidales bacterium (assembly GCA_947168515.1). Taxonomy (GTDB): domain Bacteria; phylum Bacteroidota; class Bacteroidia; order Bacteroidales; family P3; genus Colimorpha. The sequence continues at coordinate 439 of CAMVMF010000062.1, read as the reverse complement.
GCCCTATGCCCTCACGGGAGCCATCTTCGCCAACGACCGCAAGGCCCTGCGGCAGGGTGCCGAGATTCTCAAGTATGCCGCCGGCAACATCTACTACAACGACAAACCCACCGGGGCCGTGGTGGGCCAGCAGCCCTTCGGCGGTGCCCGTGCCAGCGGCACCAACGACAAGGCCGGTTCGTACCTCAATCTCATCCGTTGGACCAGCCCCCAGGCCATCAAGGAGACCTTCGACCCCGCCCACGACTACAAATATCCTTTCATTAGTGACGCTGAATAAAAATTAGATAATGATTATCCGCAATTGGCACATAGGCAAGGTCGCGTCTCTCCGAGACGCACCCGATGTGATGACTATCAGGCACCGCACTGCGCTCCGCTTGCACGGTGTTATTAATATTAAGCCTCTTCGAGGCTTCTTTACGGCAAATGCGGATAA
>CAMVMF010000061.1 GCA_947168515.1 uncultured Bacteroidales bacterium | reverse complement strand
CCCAACTGCACCGGTTTCCTCAACACCAACTATGCAGGCTGCTTCGACACGCCCATCCCCCGTCTCGACCCCCACGGTGTCGACTTCATCACCGGCAGTGGTGCCACCGCCGTCTTCATCAAGGAATACGGTATTACCAATGGTCTGACGTTCAACAGCGTTTGGGCTGTCGGCAACAGTGCCCAAATTGGTATCGAGGATGTGCTGGAACATCTCGACATGACTTTCGACCCCGAGAAGTCCAGCCGTGTCATCATGCTGTATATGGAAAAGGTTGGCGACCCGCAGCGTCTGCTTAAACACAGCCGCAGCCTTATCAACAAGGGCTGCCATATCGCTGCCATCAAGTCCGGCGGTAGTGCTGCCGGCAGCCGCGCCGCTTCCAGCCACACGGGTGCTTTGGCCACCAACGATGCCGCCGTCGACGCCCTCTTCCGCAAGGCCGGTATCGTCCGTTGCCAGAACCGTCAGGAGCTGACCACTGTCTGCGGCGTGTTCATGTATCCCGAAATCAAAGGCAACCGCTGCGCCGTCATCACCCATGCCGGTGGTCCTGCCGTCATGCTCACCGACGTGCTGTCCAACGGCGGCATGGAGGTCCCCAGCCTCAAGGAGCATCCCGCCAGCCCCGCCCTGCTGGAGAAACTCTTCGCCGGTTCTTCTGTAGGCAACCCCATCGACTTCCTCGCTACCGGCACCGCCGAGCAGCTGGGTTATATCATCGATGCCGTTGAGAACGAGTACACCGACATCGACTTCAGCGTGGTCATCTTCGGCTCTCCCGGACTCTTCTCCAACCGCGAGGTTTACAAGCTGTTGGCCGAAAAGATGAAGACCTGCAAGAAACCCATCTTCCCCGTGCTGCCTTCTATCATCAATGTGAAGGACGAGATTCAGGAGTTTATCGATATGGGCAACATCAATTTCCCCGAGGAGTGCGTTCTCGGCAATGCCCTCTGCAAGGTCTACCACACCCCCAAGCCCCAGCCCGAACATGTCGAGCTGCCCGCCGTCGACGTGGCCCGCATCCGCAAGACCATCGACCGCTGCAAGGACGGCTGGATGGAGATCAGCGACTACAACGAGCTCTTCGACGCTGCCGGCATCAGCCGCAAGAAGTCCGTCGAGGTGTCTAAGAAGGAAGATGCCCTGGCCTTCGCCAAGGAGGTGGGCTGCAGCAAGGACATGCCGCTGGTGATGAAGGTTGTCGGCCCGCTCCACAAGAGCGATGTTGGCGGTGTCACCCTGGGCGTGAAAGACCTCGACACCGTTGCCAAGGAGTTCGACCGCCTGATTGTCATCCCCGAGACTTATGCCGTGGAGATGTACCCCATGCTGGACGGTACCGATGTCTATATTGGTGCTATCCGCGACCCCAAATTCGGCCATCAGATTTTCTTTGGTTTGGGCGGTATCTTCATCGAGGTGCTTAAGGATGTGCAGAGCGCCATCGCACCCATCACCGCTGCCGAGGCCAAGGAGATGCTCACCCACCTGCGTGGTTACAAAATCCTGCAAGGTGTCCGTGGACAGGAGCCAGTCAACATCGACCTCTACGCCGACCAGATCGCCCGCGTGAGTGCCCTCGTTCAGGCTGCTCCCGAAATTGCAGAGATCGACCTCAACCCCCTGCTGGGCAACCCGCGCTACGTCACCGCAGTCGATGCCCGCATACGTCTTGAGAAATAACTTTTTCAAGCTCTTTAATAACAGCAAAGGCGGCCCTTTGGGCCGCCTTTGCTTGTTCTCCACCACAGCGATTGTTATTGTTTAAAAAAGTGATGTAAAAAAAATCTTCCACCAAAAGTGGAAGATTTTTTATTCTGTATGTTGTGAATGCGGGGTTAGTCGTCGACGTGGGTGACGTTGCCGCGGAGGTCGAACTGGATTTCGAGGCCGTTGGTGAGGGTGATTTCATAGCCGCCTTTCATCTTTTCGCAGTCGATGATGAGCTGTTTGGGATAGCGGTTGACGATGTAGCGTGTGATGTATCCGGGCACCAGGGTGACGGGCAGTCCTTCGGTGCATTTCATCTCTTTCCACACGCCTTTGGAATCGAACTGGATGATGGTACCGTCGGTGAGGAGGGCTTCAAATTCTTTGCCCTTGACGTATGCAAAATCGATGGCGCAGGAGGGCCAATGCTTCTGAATCAGCTCTGTGGCTGCCTTCGGAAGATTTTCGGGGTCGATGGTTTTCTTCTTGCTCTGGGCATAGGAGCTGCCGGCAAGCAGTAAGATGGCGAATAATGCGAGAATGATTTTTTTCATAGTCATATTATTTTTAATTGTATATTTTTCTTCTTTATTTGAGTTCTTCGGGTGCAATGGTCACGACGGCCTCTTTGCCACTGCGTGTGCCGGTGTAGAAGTAGCGCAGGCCGCGGTTGGTAGCCTTGAGGGTCTGCATCATCTTGACGAAGGAGGGGTCGGTGCTGGAGGTGAGTAGCTCCACCATGGCCTCGTGGTTCTCTTCGATGCTCTGTTGCATCTCGTTCAAGTCTAGTTGCTCTTCGTCGCAGTCAATATAGTAGGTGTAGTACATGGAGTCTAGGTCGATATTGGTACACACCATGCCGTCGCCATAGCCATAGGTGATGGGCAGCTGCATGCGTGCCGAAGCTACGGCAGCCTGTAGGTAGCTCTCTGGGTCGCCCTCGGCCTGTGGCATGTTGGCCTTGAGTTCTTCGTGAGAGAACTGCAGGGTGAAGGATTCGCCATTCTCGATACTGAAAATCACATCTAGTCCGGCTTGGGCATCCACGATGGTTTGGAGCAGCTGTCGGAAGTCTTCGTCGGAGTTGGTGCGGTAGTTGTCCAGCATGAATTGGTGGAAGGCTTCTTGGTTGTTTCGGAAGTTGTTGAGGTTGTCCAGTCCCACTATGGTGTAGTAGAATGTGACTTTGTCGTGCTTATAATCGGCCTTGTCCATCTGACCGATGGAACCAAGGGGGATGGGGCACTCGGTGTTTAGCTGGGCTATCATCTTCCGCAGCTCGCTTTTCTCGCTGTTGCAGGAAGTGAAGCCTAAAAGTATCAGGCAACTAAGAACGATTAGTGTTAAGGTTTTCTTCATTTGTCGAATTGCAGTTGCATGGCTCTGCTTTGTCCGGCAGGCATGCCGTTGAGGAACACTTGTTTGATGCGGGTGTGGAGGGTGAGTCCTTCCAAGGGGCTCCAGGCACATTTGTAGAGGAGGGTGTCTTTGGAAACGGTGGTCTCGCCAGGCTCTACGATGGTGATGTCGGCCATGTAGCCGGGCCGCAGGAATCCGCGCCTTTGGATGCCGAAGATGGTGGCGGGATTGTGGCACATCTTCGTCACTATCAGCGGCAACCACTCGTTCAGGAGGTCTTGGTAGTCGTCGCGCTGGGTGGCGGCGGGGTTGAAGAATCCTTCCAGCATCAGCTGTAGCGAGTGTTGGATGCTGGGGATGCCGCCGGGGGCCTCGAAATAGCGTTTCTGTTTGCTCTCCAAAGTATGCGGGGCGTGGTCGGTGGCAATGGTGTCGATGAGGCCGTCGGCCAGCCCACCCCAGAGTCCTATGCGGTCGTCGGCACTCTTGATGGCGGGGTTGCATTTGATGAGGTTGCCCAGTTGGGCATAGTCGCGATCGTCGAACCACAGGTGGTTGGGGGTGACTTCGGCGGTGACGTTTTTCTGGTTGAGGTCCTGGTTGCTGAAAAGCGAGAGCTCTGTGGCGGTGCTTACGTGGGCTACATGGAGCCGGGTGCCATACTTGCGTGCCCGCTCCACGGCTTTGTATGTGGACACAAAACATGCCTCGGTATTGCGAATCTTGGGGTGCAGCTCTGCCGTTTCCTTGTCGGTGCCGGCAAATTCCATCTTGTAGTTGCGTAGGTTGGCCTGGATGATGTCTTCACTCTCGCAGTGTGCCACGATGAGTTTTTTGCTCTCTTTGAAGAGCAGGTCCAGGGCCTGGGGCTGGTTGACCAGCATATTGCCTGTGCTGCTGCCTAAGAAGAGCTTGATGGCGGCATAGCGGTCGGTGGGTATTGCCAGAAGGTCGTGTATGTTGTCGTTGGTGGCTCCCAGCATGAAGCCGTAGTTGACTAAGCTTTTACGCTCAGCAATCTGTTCTTTGGCTTCGAGGGCCGACAGGGAGGTGGTTTGCGGGTCGGTGTTGGGCATGTCGATGACCGAGGTGACTCCGCCCGCCAGGGCCGCGCGGCTCTCGGTGGCGAAGTCTGCCTTCTCGGGGAAGCCGGGGTCGCGAAAGTGGACGTGGGTGTCGATGATGCCGGGCAGAATATAACAGCCTTTCGCATCGAAATATTGTGGACTCTTCAGCGCAGTGCCCTCTTCCACTATTTTGCCTTCGTGGATATAGAGGTCGCGTTGCTCGAGTTTGCCTTCGTTGACAACGGTACCGTTCTTGATGATGTAATTCATGAGATTCTTTTTAGGCCACCCGGAATCTCGTCGGTGGCACAGAATGATGAATGCTTAGAATTTCTTCTTGTTGCCCCAGTTGCGTGCCGCAATGTATGCGTCGGCGGAATTGTTGTAGATTGGCTTCACCACAAATTGGCCTGTGTGGTCGATGCAACCCCAGCGGCCTTCTTGCTTGGCGGGAGCCACGCGGTTGTTCCATCTGTTGATGAAGGGTTTGGCATCTTCTAGGCGTGGCAGGATGACCCACTCGCCTTCGAAATTCACATAGCCCCAATGGCCGGTGCCTTCTTCCTGGATAGGCCAGAGCCAGTGTCCAAGTTCGGCTTCCTCAATGCCTTTCTCGTTGTCGTCCCACTCTTTGCCGGCTTTGGCAGCTTCGCTGGAGAGGACGAAGACCGGTTTGCTGAGCAGACGACCGTCCTCGTGAATGCTAGCCCAGAGGCCGTTTTCACATTTGGCAGTGGCAAAGAGACCCGTGTCGTTGGGGAAGTTGGAGACTTCGAGATAGATGGGCTGGATGGCCCAGCTGCCGTCGGGTTTCACCCAGCCCCACAGGTTGGTGTCGGTACGCATCTCGGGAATGCGCCAACCGTCCATGTCGCGGCCGTGTTCGATTTGGGAGAGTGCGTAGACGCAGTCGCTCTCTTTGCTGAAGATGAAGTCGCTGATGACATTGCCATTGCGGTCGATGTTGCCCCAGCGGCCCCCCTTCAGGGCTTGGGTGTATATGTAGTTGTGTTCGCCGGGGAACTGACGGATCATGGAGTATTGGGGCTGGACAACCCAGCGGCCCAGGTAGTTGACGATGCCCCACTGCTTTTCGTTTTTAGGGCTGGGCACAGAGATGCGCCAGGTGTCGTAGTGGCGACCCACAATCCATTGGTGGCCGGCTTCTTGGGCATCGCTCATGCTCTCAAAGATATTGTTGATGATAAGGATGCCTTTGGCATCGATGCAGCCCCAACGGCCCTCCAGCTTCACGGGAGCAAAGCTCATGGGGTCGGTGCCGTAGTATTTGCCGGCACCTTCGTATTCGGGTTCATATTTCCATTGTCCGTAGTAGTTGACAAAGCCCCATTTGTGGGTGGCGGGGTTTTCGGCGGGGTAGATCCACTTGCCGGGTTCCTCGGCACTGTACCAGTGGTCACCGGCCTCCTGGGCCTCTTCCTGGGTGAGGAAGATGTTGCGGACAATCATGTTGCCACGGTCGTCTATGCAACCCCAGCGGCCGTCATATTTCACCACGGCAAATTTTCTTTCTTGATGTTGGAAGGCAAAGGCTACCTGATATTTCGGAGCTATCTGCCAAATACCGTTACTGTTTTTGTAGCCATACAGCATGCTGATGTCATCGAAGGCCAACGTCTGTGCTAAAACGCTACCAGTCAGCATACAAAGAGTTGTGAGAAAAAAGATGCATTTCTTCATAGTACTATAATTTCAAATTGCAAAGATACAACTTTTTTTTGACATTACGTAACTTCTTATACCTGTTTTTTTTGATTTCTGAATAATGAGTTGGCTGCCGCGGCAGACCTCACCCGAGAAACATCATTTCTACCTTTTTTATCTTAGTATTGCAAATGTTAAAATTATTGCAGAGCCCCCACTTAAAAACTCCTAGACCGATGAAGCCGGAGATGCAGGAGAGTTCAGATTACTCGGAGGTAATCAGAGTAATCGGAGTAATCGGAGTGATCGGAGTAATCAGAGTAATAAGAGTACTCCGATTCCCCTCGGCCCTATAATTCTGGTTTGGTAAGGTGCCAATATATCCGTTTCCCGGGGAAAAATGCGCCGCATTTTTCCCCGGGAAACGGATATATAAAACCTCTGTAATCCATACTATTGTCTCTTTTGCTTTGTTAAAATTGTTTGCCATTTCCTTGTTTTCGCAAAAAATGTAGTATCTTTGCAGATTGAAACTTACTACATTTTATTGGTTATGATTATTAAAGTCTGTGTGGGCAGCTCCTGCCATCTGAAAGGTTCCTACGATGTTGTCGAGGCTTTCAAGTCGCTCGTGAAAAAATACAATGTTGAAGACAAGGTCGAACTTCAAGCCAGTTTCTGCCTCGGTAACTGTCTCCAGGGTGTCTCTGTCGCCGTTGAGGAAATCGACAACACCCAAGTGGTTGAGAACGAGCAGGTCAAACGCACCGAATCAGGTCTGCTGCTGAGCTGTATGAATGGCGATGCAACAGAAAAAATATTTGTTGACGTACTTCTCCCCATACTGAAATAAGTTTTAGTTTCTTTATTAATGTCATATTTGGAATTGAAGAAGGTACAGTGCAAGGACTGTTACCTTTGTCTTCGTGAGTGCCCTGTAAAAGCCATCAGCTTTGCCGACCACCGGTCGCAGATAATAGAGGACCGTTGTATCCTTTGTGGTCGTTGCATGCATGTGTGCCCGCAGGATGCCAAACTAGTACATAGCGACCTGCCTAAGGTCCAGCAGATGCTCTCTGCTGGCAAAAAACTGATTGCCAGCGTGGCCCCATCGTTTATATCCAATTTGGGATTGACCAGTTTCGAACCTCTTCGGCAGGCCTTGAAAGCCTTCGGGTTCTTCGATGCCGAAGAGACCGCCCGCGGGGCCGAGTGGGTGACCCACGAATATGCGCGGATATTGGAATCGGGCACGATGAAGAACTTCATCACCACCGCTTGTCCATCGGCTTGCCGTCTCGTGCAGGAATACTTCCCCCAGGCCCTGCCTTATCTGGCTCCAGTGGCCTCTCCTATGGTGGCGCACGCCCGCCTGCTGCTCCACGAACATCCCGATGCCGAAGTGGTTTTCATAGGTCCCTGTCTTGCCAAACACCGCGAGGCGGCAGAGTCCGGCGTGGTGTCGGCAGTACTCTCTTTTGACGAAATCAAAAGCGTCGTCGACCTGCAGGAGGATGGGGCCGAGGCAGCCGCCCAACCCAGTGCGGCTCCCACCGAAGGTGTCGCCATGGGCGAATCCGGCAATGTGACTTGCAGGGCCAAGGGATACCCCATGACCGACGGCATCATCCACTCCTTTCATCACTTGCCGGGCGGCTACCACTATATGTCAGTGGACGGCCCCAAGCGTGCTATGGAGGTGCTGGAAAACATCGACAATTACGAAGGCGTTTTCATAGAAATCAATATCTGTCCCGGCGGCTGCATCAATGGTCCTTTCAGCCTGTTGCCCAAAGGCGGCACCACCAAGGCAAGGTTACAGATGCAGCAATATCTTATGCAGGGCATCCACAGCTATCCTACCATCCAGGACGGCGAAGTCGCTCCTGTGGACCTCTCCTATGAGTTCCCCCGCGTGCTCAACCGCAGCCGCAAGGTGTCCGACAAAGAAATCGAAGAGGTGCTGCGCCGCACAGGCAAGGTCTCTCCCGAGGATGAGCTCAACTGCGGTTCGTGTGGCTATCGCAGCTGTCGTGCCAAGGCTTGGGCAGTGCTCAACGGTTATGCCGACATCGAGATGTGCATGCCCTATATGCGGCAAAAGGCTGAGTCCATGGCTTTTGATATCGTGCACAACAGTCCCGAAGGCATCTTGTTGGTGGATGGCGACCTGAATGTGGTGGATGCCAACGCTACGGCCATGGAGATGCTCGACATCCCAGGCGACACCATGAATTTCAAGCCGCGTCCCCTCAAGGATTTCATGCCCCCCTTGGATTTCTTCCTGGCATACAGCCAGCAGAAAAACATGGAAGTGCACAAGCAGTTCATCATGAGTACCAAGCGCTATGTCGACATCGTCATCTGCTACATGAAAGACCAAAATCTGCTTTTCGGACAGATGAAGGATGTGACCGAAGAGGTGAGCTATGAGAAAAAACTGGACCGCATGCGCAACGAGACCATCGAAACCACCGACCAGGTGATTATGAAGCAGATGCGTGTGGCGCAGGAGATTGCATCGCTGCTGGGCGAAACGACGGCAGAGACCAAGGTGGCCTTGTTGAACTTGAAGAAGATATTGCGTCAGGAAGAGGAGAAAAAGGAGGATTAGATGGAACTGTGTCTAGAAACGGGCTACACCTCGCTCAACCATATCGGCGAGGAGTTGTGCGGCGACCATGTCGAGAGCAGCGTTAACGGCGATTACACCACCTTGGTGCTGGCCGACGGTCTGGGCAGCGGGGTGAAGGCGAGTATCCTCTCCACCCTTACCTCTAAGATCCTTTGCACCATGGTCTCTCACGAGATCGATATCAACGAATGTGTGGCCACCATCATCAAGACCCTGCCCGTCTGCAAGGAGAGAGGGGTGGCGTACTCTACTTTCTCCGTCATCCATGTGAACAGGCAAGGCCACGGCTATCTTTTCGAGTTCGACAACCCCGAGGCCATTTATTATCACAACGGCCATGCGACAGATTTTGAGCGCGAGGAGTTGGATGTCTGTGGCAATACGGTCTTCAAGAGCGAGTTGAATTTGGTTGACGGCGACATCGTGATGGTGATGAGTGACGGAACGGTGCATGCCGGAATAGGGTTGATCCTTAACTTTGGTTGGCCGCGCGAAAAAATCAAGGAGTATCTGGACCACCATCTCAACCATCAGATGTCGGCCCGTGCTGCCGCCTGTGTGCTGGCCTCGGCCTGCAACGAAATCTATGAGAACAAGCCTAGCGACGACACCACGGTGGCTGCCGTAAGGATACGGCAACGTCTGGATGTGAACGTCATGGTGGGGCCTCCGGTCAACAAGGAACAGGACGAGGAACACGTACAACGCTATCTCGAAGGCCCCGGGCTGAAGGTGGTTTGTGGCGGCACCAGCTCCAATATCGTGGCACGCTACCTGCATAGGCCCCTAAAACCTTCGCTGGAATACCCCGACCACGAGATACCGCCTATCGCCTATATCGATGGCATTGACTTGGTGACGGAGGGCGTGATTACCTTGCGGCGGCTGTTGGAGTTGTCGGACAAATATGTCTCCACCTCCGACCTCACACCTAAGTATTATGAAAAAGAAGACGGGGCCTCGCTGCTGGCCGAGATCCTGTTTGAGAAGTCCACCCATGTGCACTTCTTTGTTGGTCAGAGCGTCAACTCTGCCCATACCGGCCTCGAAATCGACACCACCATGAAACTGAAACTGGTGGAGCGTCTCACCGCCAACCTCCGCCTGATGGGCAAAGAGGTGACCCTGCTCTACGACTAGGCCCAACGCCTACTTTGCAGCGACATAGAGATAAAGAAATGCACATCGAGGTTACATATCTGCAAGAAGCACAATGGTTTATTGGATCAATGCCTTCCTAGGTAAGATTGAAAATGTTCCACAATATCAGTATGGTGCAGATTGGTGTAATGACACACGCAGAAATGCTTGACAAATATGTCGGCAAGATTGGAACCCCCGAAAGAGACGAGTTCGAAGCAGAGGTGTTGGCAGAGGCTCAAGAATACCTCATTGGCAATGCCATTAAACAAACCCGCAAGAAATAAGGACTCACCCAAGAACAGCTCAGAGAGCGTATGGGGGTCCAGCGGGCAGCAATCTCAAAACTGGAAAGCGGCAAAAGTATCACATTCTCATCCATCGTCCGCGCCTTTCAGGCCCTCGGCGTAAAGACAGCAGACCTTGACCTTGGCGAATTTGGCAGAGTTGCCCTATGGTGAAAAACAATATCTTTTTTCCGTTCAAAAAATGCTTTTTAAGAACCAAATTTAAGAATCTATAAATAACTGGCTGATAGACAGGCAATCAGTGGAGAACGTTTGTCATCACTTAGACTCATAGCTCAATGCCCTCCTTTATTACATTGTGATGGAATGGGGTATGAGTAGATAGACAATACATTTGTCAAATCACTCGTCACCATTCACTAAGTCAATAAGAGCATAATTCCTCTGCATATTGTTTAACACGAATTACCATGAATTATCCATTAATTATAATTAATGGTCAATTAGATGGGCATTATATGTAAATAATATTTGAGTGATTACTTTATACTATATGTTTAAACATGATGATTATCGTACCATGACTGTTGTTTGGCTGACTTTCTGTGTTCTTTATGACGGTTTGCCCTACTTCCTTACCAACCTCTAACGGCGGCAGCCACTCGGAATGTAGAATTGAGAATCCAGAAGTATTAGTATTGATGATGGGCTATCGGACAAGGGTGACGGTGCCTTTGAGGGTCTTCCAGCCCTTGACTTCGGTGTCGCGGTAGCGGATGTAGTAGATGTATACGCCTTGCCGTAGTGGTTTGCCCTCTTTGGTGCCGTCCCAGTCGCCGGTAAGGCCGTCGAACTCCACCACCTGCATGCCCTGTCGGTCATAGATGGTGACCTGCGCCTCAAGGATGAATTTGTTGGCAACAATCTTGAAGCGGTTGTTGGTTGCCAGATTGGGTGTGAAGATGTTGGGCACTAGGATAAAGGTGCTGTCCAAGGGCGGTTCGCCCCAATGATTCATAACCACCAGGGTGTAGTAGATGATGCTGTCGCAGGTGTCGTTGATGGGCAGGTAGACGGGATACTCCAATACTTCGCTGTTGAAAGAAACTCCATGAAAGGAGTGCGGCAGGTCGCTGATCCCGACGGTATCGTTGTGGAAAGAGCAGTGCGGGCAAGTGATAAGGTCGATGGTCCAAAGGGTGTCGCACCCCGTATGGGTCCAGTAGGTGGTGAAGCTGAACGTGTCGGTATGGTCATATTCTACCCCTCTGAAATAGTAGCTTCCTTCGCATAGCCGCACTTGTATGGTGGAGTCTTGGTGGCCGCGGATGCGTAGTGTGACAGCCATGGTGTCGGGAGTGCGCGTGAAAGCACTTTTGCCCGCCAGACAGTCTTCGGTGCTCTCGTCACGCCATTTGATGATGCGGCTGGCGGCGTAGTCGCCCGGTTCGGCATAGGTGTGATTGAGGTTCTGTCCGTCGTCGTAGGCGTAACGTTCTACGTTGCCATCGCCGAAATCCCAGATGATGCTGTCGGCTGGCCGCTCGGCCCAAGCTCGGAAATTGATGGGGTCGTACATGCACCAGAGGGTGTCGGCGGGAATGGTGTTGACATGGGTGTTGTTGACCATCATATAGGTTGCACCCGGCTGGATATGGGCGTGGAGCCACATGCCTTGGTATTTCCAGTTGTAATGGCCGGTGATGGTGCAGGCGATGAAGTAGCCTGTCCGCGAGCAGGAGATGTCGTGGGTGCCTACGGAGTTGAAGTTGCTCTGGTGGTCGCCCAGATGTGCGTAACTGTAGGACGTTCCACCGATATTGCGGAAATAAGGAGAGAGGTCATGGCCGTCCATCCTCATGTAGGGCACGTCCTGCCGCCGTGCGAAAACATAGGTTTCGTAAAAGCCGTGGTATCGGTTTTGATTATTGTCCAACCAATGGAGCGTGTGGTGGTGCAGCGGATTGGAGTTCCACCATTGGGTGGGCAGGAGGGGCAGTATGGAAGGGCCGCCATCGGAAGTTGTATATTCTTTGGCTATTACGGGTTGGTTGGTGGTGATGTAGAATGGGCCTTCGTTGGTGTCCATCTTGAACCAGTTGGTCTCGTAGGCATCGACAGTGATGGTGCGCATACGGTCCGACGTGCGCGAGTCGTCGATGATGTTGATGGAGGTGTTGTCCACCAGTCCAGTGAATCGGATGTAGTTGTCATAGGAGAGGTATGTCTTGGCCAGGTTGGGCACAATAAATTCCTTGCCGGCAAAGCGTACAGGTATGGCTTGGTCAAACAGCAGTTCACTGGCAGAACCGCGACCGGGAACCGTGCCTCTGGTGACACCTTCGAACACGGCTATGCGTTTGCAGTCCCGTGCCACGATGCGGGTGCCGCTGAGGTCGCTGATGCAGGTGTTTACATTGACGAGCCGTTGGGTGAAGCTGTGGTCCGGGATGCTGGTAGTGTTATCACAGGTGGGATTGAAGGACTGTAGGTGATACATCTGTCCGCGCTGCAGGGTGACAGTGATGGTGTCTTGGGCCGGACGTCCCAACCAATCTTCGCAACTGAGGATAATGTCGACAACGGTGTTGTTTTCTGTGGCTACAATGTTGGTGAAGCAAGGTCCTGTATTTCGCCACACAGGGTAGCTCTGTACTACATATTCGTCGCGTAGCATCTCGGTGGGCAGTATGTTTACGGCAGTGTTGGAACCGGTGACAAAGTGGAGGATGTAGAGGGCTATGGTGTCGGTGCTGGTGACGTGCATGGCATAGTTCTGGGGTTGAGCTCCGGGCTGTTGACTGATGGGGCGTCCGTCTCGAACGAGGGTGTCGACATAGTAGGAGACATTCTCGGGAAATTCAAAAAAGTTAGTTTCGTCCAGACTAGAGCTGATGGTGAAGTGGCTCTCGACATGGAAGGTGTGGGAATAGTCGAGCCGTTCGTTGGCAATGGTAACATCGCAGTTGTGTTCGGCCACAATGCAAATCATTCGGTGCTGGTCGCTCATGCCACCTATGAATCGGGGCATGGTGAACCAGAAGTCCGTCCCATGGGTGGCAAACTGCGCACTCCGATGGTCGCCAAGGTCCTGTGCCGACAGAAACGTTGCGGCGAACAGTAGCAGCATTATGGGAAAGAACCGTTTCATAGCGGGATAAGAGCGTCAGAATAGTCCATGACCAATCTCAATTATCAGCTGCAAAAATACATTTTTTTTTTGTAAAGAGCATCATTCTTGTTTAAAAAAAGTAATATGTTTTTTTTATGTATTTGGTCGTGAGTGCTTTGCTTTGTTATGGCAAAAAAGAAGAGGACACGGTGACGTGCCCTCTTCTATCTGGATAAAATGTAGTGTTCAGCTTTTTAGCAATTAGGAGACTCGGCCGCAGAGTGGCTAGGTCTCTCCACAGGTTTGCCTTCTGCTATTTGTCGCGGTATTCAGCGATGATGCCGGAAACCTGGTTGGGGGTGAGGCGTCCGTACACCTTCTCTCCAATCATGGCAACGGGGGCCAGGCTGCAGGCACCCACGCAACGCAGGGTGCTGAGGGAGAACAGGCCGTCGTCGGTGGTCTGTCCCTCGCCGATGCCCAGCTGGCGACGGAACTCCTCGAGGAGTTTGTCGCTGCCGCGCACGTGGCAGGCCGTACCCAGGCACACATCGATGGGATATTTGCCCTTGGGGGTCATGGTGAAGAAGGAGTAGAAGGAGACGATGCCGTACACCTTGGAAACAGGCATATTGAGCTGTTTGGCAATGAACTCCTGAACCTCTGCGGGCAGATAGCCCAGTTTGCCCTGTACGCCATGCAGCACATGGATCACATTGGCAGCAGAATTGCCATTTTCATTGCAGACATCGATGATGATCTGCTTGTTTGTATCGTTCAGTTCAAATTTACACATAGTTTCCTCTTTTTATTAAAGTCCATAATTCTTTTTTGACTTATCGAAGTAGTGGGTGTGCAGCAGCTGGTGTGCCTTCTCGCCACAGGGCTCGCCAAGATACTCTTCGTAGAGTTTCTTGATGTAGGGGTTCTCGTGCGATTTGCGGATAGGCATGCTGGCATCCTCTTCGTAGATGGCATTGAGACGTTTCTCGACCTTGGAGAAGTCGCCGTGGTGGTAGGGCTGTCCGGCGCCGCCGACACAGCCGCCGGGGCAGGCCATGATTTCGATGGCGTGGAAGAATTCCTCGCCCTTGCGCACCTTGTCGAGCAGCTTGCGGGCATTGCCTAAGCCGTGGGCGATACCGATGCGGATGGGGGTGCCGTCGAAATCGACAGTGGCTTCGCGCACACCGGTGAGGCCGCGCAACTGCATGAAGTCGACCTTGCCGAGCTTTTTCTTGGTGTAGATTTCGTAGGCGGTACGGGTAGCAGCCTCGATGACGCCGCCGGTAGCACCGAAGATGGCGCCGGCACCGGTGCTCTCGCCCAGAGGACGGTCGAACTCGCCATTGGGCAGCTGGTCGAACTTGATGCCGAGGTAGCGGATCATATCAGCCAACTCACGGGTGGTGAGCGAAATGTCGACATCGGGATTGCCGTTGACCTTGAACTCGTCGCGCTGGCATTCGTACTTCTTGGCCACGCAAGGCATGATGGCGACGACCACGAGGTCTTCGCGGCTGATGCCCAGCTTTTCGGCCCAGTAGTTCTTGGCGATGGCGCCAAACATCATCATGGGGCTCTTGGCGGTCGAGGGAACGTCGAGCATCTCGGGGTAGTAGGTCTCGAAGAAGTTGACCCAGCCGGGGCAGCAGGAGGTCATGATGGGCAGGCGGACCGACTTGTCGCCAGCCTTGTAGCGGGCGATGCGGTCGAGCATCTCGGTGCCTTCCTCCATGATGGTGAGGTCGGCAGCGAAGTCGGTGTCGAACACATAGTTGAAACCGAGCTGACGCAGGGCGGTAACCATCTTGCCGGTGACGCGGGCGCCGGGTTCCATGCCAAACTCCTCGCCGAGGGCCACGCGGACAGCGGGAGCGGTCTGCACGATGACGGTTTTCTTGGGATTGTTGAGGGCCTTCATCACGTCGCGGGTGTTGTCGACCTCGCTGAGGGCGCCCACAGGGCAAGCCTGGACGCACTGGCCACACATGACGCAGGTGCTGTCCTCGAGCTTCTGCTGGAAGGCGGTGCTTACCACAGCCTCGAAGCCACGGTTGATGCCAGAGAGCGCGCCGACGGTCTGCATCTGGTTGCAGACGGTCTCGCAGCGACGGCACATGATGCACTTGTTCATGTCGCGGATGATGGCGGGGGAGATATCTTTCTTATAGACGGACTTGGAACCGCTGTAGGTGATTTCGCGCAGACCAAGGTCCAAGGCCAATTTCTGCAGCTCGCACTTGCCGGCCTGGGGGCAGACAAGGCAGTCTGACGGGTGGTCGGAAAGGAGCAGGTCCACCACGGTGCGGCGTGCCATGATGACGCGCAGGGTGTGGGTGTGGATGACCATGCCCTCTTTGCACTCGGTGTAGCAGGAGGGGACAAGGTTTTTGCTGCCCTCAACCTCTACAACGCAGACACGGCAGGAGCCGGGTTTGTTTTCGATGCCCTGACCTTCCAGTTTGTAATGGCAGAGCGTGGGGATTGCTATACCGATGCTTTTGGCAGCCTCCAGAATGGTGGTACCCTTGGGGACTTGCAGAAAATGACCATCGATTGTTAAGGCTATCATTGTTTCCATTACTTCTCTTATTTAATTTGAATAGCGTTAAACTTACATTTAGTGACACAGGTGCCGCACTTGATACAGGTCTCTTGGTCGATGAAGTGGGGCGATTTGCGTTCGCCGGAGATGGCTTCCACGGGGCAGTTGCGGGCGCAGGCACCGCAGCCGATGCAGACAGCCTTGTTGATTTCGTAGCGAATGAGGTCCTTGCAGACACCGGCACGGCATTTCTTGTCGACCACGTGCTCCACATACTCGTCCCAGAAGTTGTCCAGGGTGGAGAGAATGGGGTTGGGAGAGGACTGACCGAGGCCGCAGAGGGCTGTGTCTTTAATGTTAATGGAAAGGTTGCGCAGTTTCTCCAGATCTTCCATGGTGCCCTTGCCCTTGGTAATCTTGTCGAGCATTTCGGCCAGACGCTTGTTGCCGATACGGCAGGGGTTGCACTTGCCGCAGGACTCGGGGACGGTGAAGTCGAGGTAGAACTTGGCGATGGAGACCATGCAGGAGGTCTCGTCCATGATAACCATACCGCCGGAGCCCATCATGGAGCCGGCAGCGGTGAGGGATTTGTAGTCGATGGGAATGTCGAGATGTTTCTCGGTGAGGCAGCCGCCGGAAGGACCGCCGGTCTGGACGGCCTTGAACTTCTTGTTGTCCTTGATGCCGCCACCGATTTCGTAGATGATCTCGCGCAGGGTGGTGCCCATGGGAACCTCAATCAAGCCTACGTTGTTGACCTGTCCGGCCAGAGCAAACACCTTGGTGCCTTTGGAATTGGCGGTGCCGATGCTGCTGAACCACTCAGCACCCTTGCGGATGATGATGGGGATATTGGCGTAGGTCTCGACGTTGTTGACGTTGGTGGGTTTCATGTTGTAGCCCTTCTCGGAGGTTCGTGGGGGCTTGAAGGTGGGCTCGCCGCGTTTGCCTTCCATGGAGTGGATGAGGGCGGTAGCCTCGCCGCAGACGAAAGCACCGGCACCGTAGCGGAGCTCGATGTCGAAGTTGAAGCCGGTGCC
>CAMVMF010000060.1 GCA_947168515.1 uncultured Bacteroidales bacterium | reverse complement strand
CAGAACCCCATCGAGCAGGAAGGCACCTATCCCCTGCCCGAAGCCCAGGTGGACCGCTTCATGCTGAAAGTGGTCATCAGCTATCCGCAGAAAGAGGAAGAGCGTCAGATTCTGCACCAGTCGATGATGGGCGGATTCACCAAACAGCAGCCCATCCTCAAACCCGCCGACATATTGAAGGCCCGCGAAGTGGTGCGCGAAGTCTATATGGACGAAAAAATCGAGAACTACATTACCGACATCATCTTTGCCACGCGCTATCCCGAACAATACCAGCTGGGCAAACTGAAAGGCCTGATTAGCTACGGAGCCTCGCCCCGTGGCAGCATCAACCTGGCCATGGCATCCAAAGCCTACGCCTTCATGCGCCGCCGCGGATACGTCATACCCGAAGACGTTCGCGCCATAGCCATGGACGTGCTCCGCCACCGTATCGGACTCACCTACGAGGCCGAGGCCGAGAACATAACCAGCGAAGAGGTGGTCAATGAGGTCCTCAACCGCGTGGACGTGCCCTAATCGGAGATAGAACGAACCTTCTGCCAAACAACTGCAACCCCTCAGCCAAGACTTTGCCTGGCTGAGAGCAGTTGCTAAAACGCCTTCCCCTAAGTGTTGCAAACGAAGATATCGACATGGAACAACAGAATAACGAAATAATAAAGAAAGTCCGTAAGATAGAAATCAAGGCCAAAGGTTTGTCGCGCCAACTTTTTTCGGGCGAATACCACAGTGCCTTCAAAGGACGCGGTATGGCTTTCAGCGAAGTGCGTGAATACCAGTACGGCGACGACGTGCGCAATATCGACTGGAACGTTACGGCACGCCTGAACCACCCGTATGTGAAAGTCTTCGAAGAAGAGCGCGAACTAACCGTGATGCTGCTGGTGGATGTCAGCGGAAGCAACCGCTTCGGCACCCATCACCAATTCAAGGAAGAACTGGTTGCTGAGGTTGCCGCAACACTGGCTTTCAGTGCCATACAGAACAACGACAAAGTGGGTGTGATTTTATTCAGCGACAAGATTGAGAAATTCATCCCACCCAAGAAAGGCAGCAGCCACATCCTACGCATCATCCGCGAACTCATCACCTTCCGGCCCTCCAGCAACGGCACCGACCTTGCCGAGGGGCTCCGCTATTTCACCAACGTCATCAAGAAACGCTGCACAGCCTTTCTTTTGAGCGACTTCTACGACGAGGGCTACTCCGATGCGCTGAAGATTGCCTCGCACAAGCACGACCTTATCTCCATCCGCATTGCTGATGAAAAAGAGGCTCACCTGCCTGACCTTGGCCTCACCAAATTCTACGACCCAGAGACATCCGAAACCATTTGGATAGACACCGCCGACGCCCACATCCGCCAAGCCTTTGCCAACCGCTATGCAAGCCACGTGGCAAAAACCGACGAACTGATGAAAAAGTACGGCATTGACAACACCGTCCTCTACACTGGCGAAGACTATGTCAAAGAACTAAAGAAACTCTTCGACCGCCGTAGCGCCTAACGACACAAACTGCATTGAGAATGATTTTTATGAAACGATATTTGATAGCAGTCCTCTTCCTCCTCGCCGGACTTGTTGCCTCGGCACAAGACACCCTCCCGGCTGAGAGACTGCAGTATAAGTTCAAGCTGGACAGCACCTCCTTCCTCATCGGCGACCAGGCTGAGCTGACAATAGAACCCACCGCCATCCTCCCCACCCTGGAAGAACTCACCAACAACGACATCGTGGCCGTGCGCCAATGGGTAGACTCCACCGACGGCACCCTGCACACTGCCATCACTAGTTTCGAGGAAGGCGAGCACTGGTACCACATCGGTGCCGACTCGCTGCTGATAACCGTGAGGGACGTGGCCGGGGTCGACACCACCTCCGCCAACATCAAGGATATTGCCGGCATCCTCCGCCAGCCCTATACCTTTGGCGAGATAGCCAAGGTAGTAGGCATCATATTGGGCATCTTGGCTCTGATTGCCGCCGCCATCTTTGCCTTCCTCCGTTTCAAAAACCACAAGCCACTCATCGCTATCCCCCAAGCCCCTCCGCTGCCTCCCGACACCCGCGCACTCAACGCGTTGGAGTCCTTACGCCAACAGCAAAAGTGGCAGCAAGGCTTGGTCAAGGAATACCACACCGAGCTGACCGACATCTTGCGCAACTATCTCGAAGAAACCTATCATATTCAGTCTACTGAGATGACCTCCGACCAGACTCTCGACGCATTTGAAGGCTCGCCCGCTTACAGCGAAGAAAGCTACAACAAACTACGTCAAATCCTACAGACGGCAGACATGGTGAAATTTGCCAAATCGCAACCGCTCCCCTACCAGCACGACCTTTCGATGACGCAAGCCGTCGAGTTCGTCAAGTCCACCGCCCCACAACCCACACAGACAACCACGGCCTCCCCCGATAATGCCGAGCCACAAAACCCTAATCCACAACAATGAACCAACTAACTTTTGCCCACCCATACCTGCTCCTGCTCCTGCTCATCATCCCCTTGATGATAGTGTGGTACGTGTTGCGTTACCGCAAGCAAAAACCGGCGTTGCAGTTTTCCAACATTGCCTTTTTCAAAGGCATCAAAAAGACCTTCCGCCAGCGCACCTATCCCCTGCTGTTTGCTCTTAGAATGGTGGCAGTGGGGGCCCTCATCGTTGCTTTGGCACGGCCCCAGACCATGCTCAGCCGCCAAGAAATGAAGGTGGAGGGCATCGACATTGTCCTGGCCATGGATGTCAGCGGCAGTATGCTGGCTGAGGACTTCAAGCCCAACC
Organism: uncultured Bacteroidales bacterium; assembly: GCA_947168515.1. Classification (GTDB taxonomy): domain Bacteria; phylum Bacteroidota; class Bacteroidia; order Bacteroidales; family P3; genus Colimorpha. The sequence goes on along the minus strand of CAMVMF010000060.1, from coordinate 13,950 downwards.
GCCTAGAAGCCGCCAAAAAAGTGGCCTCAGACTTCATCGAAGGCCGCAAGAACGACCGTATGGGCCTGGTAGTCTTCTCCGGCGAAGCCTTCACACAGGTGCCTCTCACCATCGACCACCCCGTGTTGCTCAACCAACTGAAGGACATAAAGAGTGGCATGATAAAGGACGGCACAGCCTTGGGCGATGGACTGGCCACCGCCATCAACCGCATCAAGGACAGCGAGGCCAAGAGCAAAGTCATCATCCTGCTCACCGACGGCATCAACAACCAAGGGGCCGTTGACCCGCAGAGTGCCGCCGAAATAGCAGCCCTATACAACATACGGCTCTACACCATCGGCTGTGGCACCCACGGCATGGCACCCTATCCATTCCGCGACCAGTTCGGACGCGTACACTACCAAAACGTGCCCGTAGAACTGGACGAGCAGCTGCTCACCCAAATGGCCGAATCCACTCAGGACGGACAATACTTCCGTGCCACCAACAAGAAATCCCTAGAGAGCATCTTCCACCAAATCGACGAAATGGAGAAAAGCAAAATAGATGTCACCAAATATGCCCATACCAAAGACCAGTTCATGGGCTGGCTTATCTTGGCCGGCATCGCCCTGCTGCTGGAGATACTCCTAGGACTTTTTTATTACCGTTCAACCCCCTAAGTCAAGGCTCTCCGCAAAGTAATTGCTCGGAGAAACAACACCTCCTCTCCCCCAACTTCGTCAACTTCAAAAACAACACCAACAACAGAAACACATGATTCATTTCGAACATTCCGCAATACTCTGGCTGCTACTGCTCATACCCGTAGGGGTGGGCGTGTGGATTTGGCTGCAGATACGCAATAAGAAAAGACTGGAACAGTTTGCCGACCGCAATATGTTTGGTCGACTGGTTCCCGATGCCTCCCCCTGGCGTCCGCATGCCAAATTCGGTCTCATCATGCTGGGGGCTGCCTTTCTCATCATTGCCCTCGCCAACCCGCAGGAAGGCAGCAAGATGGTGAAGGGCGAACGCCTAGGTAGCGATATAGCCATTTGTCTCGACGTTTCCAATAGCATGATGGCCGAAGACATCCAACCAAACCGTTTGGAGCGTAGCAAGCGCATCGTCAACAATCTGCTCAGCGCCCTAGGGAGCGACCGCATCTCTTTGGTTGTTTTCGCCGGCAGCAGCTATGTGCAAATGCCCCTCACCAGCGACTACAGTGCCGTGAAACTGTTCCTCGACCAGATAGACTGCTCCCTCATCAGTGCACAAGGCACCGCCATAGGCGACGCCATAGAAAAGGCCATGCAGTCTTTTGGCTACGACGACCCCGACCGCGAATGGGTGAAGAAACAGGGCCGCGCCATCATCGTTATCTCCGACGGCGAAAACTTTGAAGACGATGCCGTTGCTGCCGCCCGCCAAGCCGCCTCAGAGAGTGTGCGGGTTTGCACCATCGGCATGGGACTGACCACAGGAACCCCCATACCCGAATACCGCGGCACCCAACGGGTGGGCTACAAACGTGACCGCGACGGCAACACCGTCACCACCCATCTGGACGAGGCCACGCTCACCGCCATCGCCAACGCTGGCAAGGGCGTGTATGTGCGGGCCAACAACAACTCCAGCGTCGAAGAGATAGTCCGCATGATCGAAGGCATGGAGAAAGACACCTATGGCGAAGCAATGTTCTCCGAATACGAAAGCCGCTATCAATATCCCCTTGTGGCGGCATTGCTCTGTCTGTTGGCCGAGCTCTTCATCTTCGAACGCCGCAACAAAAAAGTCAACCTCGACAAAATCCTAATCCATGAAAATGAAAAGTAACAGACCCATACTATCCCTCACCCTCCTGCTCCTGATGCTGTCTGTAGCACAGCTCTCTGCCGCGCAGAGCAACACGGCTCGCAAAGAAACACGCAAGGGAAACAAAGAATACAAGCAGAAAAACTACGACAAGGCCGAAGTCAACTATCGTCGTGCACTCCACGACGACAGCACCGCCTACCGCGCCCACTACAATTTGGGCAACACCCTTTACCGGCAGAAAAAATACGACGAGGCCGCCAGCCACTTCCAAAAGGCCCTCGACACCCCCGACCTCAGCAACAAGACCCGCAGCAAGATTCTGCACAACCGCGGCAACTGCAACCTCAAGACCGGCCTCAGCAAAGAAAACCGCGCCGAAGGCATGCAGCAATTCCAACAAGCCGTCAACGACTACCAGGAGGCCCTGAAACTGGACCCCAAGAACAACGACACCCGCTACAACCTTTCCTATGCTAAAAAAATGTTGCAGCAAGCCAAACAACAACAACAGCAAGGCGGTGGTCAAGACCAAAACAAAGACCAGAACAAAGACAACAAAGACCAACAGGGCAACAACGGCCAAAACAAGCAGAAAGACCAACAAGATCAGAACAACTCCAAAGACCAGCAGAATCAACAGCAACAGCAGAACCAACAGAACCAACAGCAACAGCAGAACCAGCAGAACCAACAAGACCGTCAGCAGCAGAAACGCCAACAGCAACAGCAGCAACAAAGGAAACAGGATGCCGAGCGACTGCTGGAGGCTGTGAAAAACAACGAAAAGAACACCATGAAGGAGAACGCAAAACGCGTAGAGGCTGCCTCCTCCAACAAGATAGAAAAAGACTGGTAACAGATGACTATTATGAAAAGGTACGTACACATTTTTTTATTCCTCCTGCTGACGCTCAGCACCACGGCGCAGGAACTCACCGTCAGGGCTCCCGGTCGTGTGGACCTAGGGCGCCGTTTCGAAGTCCGGTATGAAGTCAACGAACGCGCCTCGGACTTCCGCGGGCCTTCTTTCAAAGGACTTTCGGTACTTTCCGGCCCCATGACCTCGCAAAGCACCAGCATGTCCATCATCAACGGAAAGACAAGCCGCTCTTCCACTTTCGGCTTCACCTACATCCTACAAGCCGATGTGGAAGGCACTTTCAATATCGGCGGTGCCAGCTGCACCGTCAATGGCAAGACCATCACCTGCCCAGGCTTCACCATCACCGTGGAGAAAGGCAACCAGCAGGCACAACCCCAGCAGCCCAACGCCTATGGTGGCCATTCGCGCCAACAGCAGGCCTACTCCCAACCGGCTGCTTCGAGCAACATCGACAGCAAGCAACTTTTCGCCCGCGCCAGCATCAGCAAGAGCAACCCCTACCAAGGAGAGCAGGTCATCCTCACCTATAAGATCTATACCCAGGTCTCACTGAGCCAATACCAGATTGACAAGCTCCCCGGCAACAAGGGTTTCTGGAGCGAAGACCTCACCAAGGATGGCAGCGTTAGGCAGTATAGCGAAACGGTCAACGGCCGCAACTACCAAGTGGCCGAAATCCGTCGCGGAGCCCTTTTTGGACAGGAAAGCGGCAGACTCACTATCGAGCCCCTCGACCTCGACGTGCTGGCCATCGTGCAGCGGCAACGTCGCAGCACAGGCAGCATCTGGGACCTCTTCGACGACCCCTTCTTCAACCCCACTCAGGCCATTGAAAAGCACTTGAGCACCAACAGCCTTACCGTCAACGTCAAGCCACTGCCCGGAGGGGCACCAGCCAGCTTCAATGGCGCCGTGGGCAAGTTCAATGCCAAAGCCGCCGTGGACACCCGTGAAGTCCGTGCCAACGAAGCCATCACCTACCGTCTCACCATCAACGGCAGCGGCAACCTCATGCTCATAGACGCTCCTGCCATCAACTTCCCCAAAGTCTTCGAGGTATACGACCCACACATTGTCGACAACATCAACCGCACCAGCAACGGCATTAGCGGCAGCCGCACCTACGAATGGGTACTCATCCCTCGCAACCAAGGCAACTACGAGATTCCCGCCTTCGATTTTGCCTATTTCGACCCTGCCAGTGGCAGATATGTCACCTCCCACGTCGACGCCATTCCCGTCCACATCAACAAGGGCGACCCCAACGCCATGAAGAACGTCACCTCCAACAAGAGCAACGTCAAACTGCTCAACAGCGATATCAACTACATCCATACCGGCCACACCCATTTCGACGCTCGCGACGAGAGGCCTGGGGTCGAGTGGTGGTTCTGGACATTGCTGGCGCTCATCTTGTGCGGCACCCCCGCGGCCATTATTATGGGCAAGAAGCACCAAGCCCAACAGCAAGACATTGCCGGCGTGCGTTTGCGCCGTGCCACCAAAGAAGCCCGCAAGCGACTCAAAAAGGCAGCCATGCACCTCTATTCTGGCGACGACAACACCTTCTACGAGGAGATATACAAAGCCATCTGGGGCTGCCTGGCCGACAAATACAACATCGAACTATCGCGCCTCAGCAGCGACACCGTGCACGACTGCCTGGTCGAAAAGTCGGTGCCCCAAGAGCAACAACAACGCATCATGAAAACCCTCCAGGACGTTGACTTTGCCCGCTTTGCCCCCGGCGATGCCACCACCAAAAAGCAACAAATCTACGATGAGGCTCTCGAAATGATTGTCATGATTTAACCCTTAAATGATGCTACAATGAAAAAAATATTCGCCATACTAACACTTCTTTGCTCCGTCAGCCTTTTTGCCCAAACCCCACAAGAGCTCATGCAGAAAGGCAACGAAGCCTACGGAAAGTCTGACTTTGTTGGCGCCGCCAATGCCTACAACGCCATCCTCAATGCCGGATACTCCTCCGCCGACCTCTACTACAACCTCGGCAACGCTTATTACCGCCAAGAGGAGTACGGTTTGGCCATCCTCAACTACGAACGCGCCCTGCGCCTCAAACCCAACTACCGCGACGCCCGCCAGAACCTGCAGCTGGCCAACACCAAGACCGAGGACGAGATTTCACAACTGCCCGAAATATTCATCGTCCATTGGGCACGCTCCCTCACCTCTTGGCTCAGCCCCAAGGGCTGGCGCGTGGTCCTTCTGCTGTTGCTGGCCCTCATGGCCGGACTGGTGGTAGTTCTTTTCCTCAGCCGCGACTATGTCTGGCGCAAGCGGTCGCTCATCGCAAGCATTGTCGTGGCCTTGCTTTTGGTAATAGCATTGGCTTGCGCCATAGCTTCCAGCGTCAGGGCCAACCGCCACAACGAGGCCATCGTCACCACTCCCATGCTGGTGGTTAAGAGTTCGCCCGAAAGTGGCAGCGTCGACAAGCTCATCCTCCACGAAGGCACCAAAGTAGGCATCGACGAATCCCTCGGCGATTGGTACAAAATACATATTGCCGACGGCAACACCGGCTGGGTTTCCACCGACGAGGTCACCGTCATCTGAACAAGCCCCCACACTTAGCACCCTCGGGGCCTAAGTGTCCCAACAGAGACTTAGCACCCTCACAAAAGACACTGCTTTTGCAGCAAAATGTGGCTTGGCGTGTCTAATATAAAAAATAACAGAATAAAAATGAGAAGGATCTATCTTTTTATCGCCATTCTTCTTGCCTTCCTGCCAGGCCTGAGGGCGCAGGATGGCAAAGTAGAATACGTCGACGACGAAGCCTGTGGATGCGAGCTGGTTTTCATCGACGGCATACAGACCACTCAGGACGGCGACCGCTTCGGCTTCAAGCGCGAAGACGGCACCATCATCGTCCCCAACAAGTTCATGTTCGTCGACAAGTTCCACGGCGAGTACTGCAAGGTGTACATGAACTACGACAGCTGCGGCCTTATCAACCGCGACGGCGCACAAGTCATCCCTTGCGAATACAGCGAAATCTACTACCCCGCTGACGGTATGATTATGGCTGTAAAAGACAGCCTCTATGGATTTTTCGACACCCTTGGCACCCTGCGGATTCCCTTCCAATACCGCGCTGCCTCCACCTTCAACGAAGGCCTGGCCGTGGTGGCTATAGACATCGACAGCACCTTAGTGTCCTACGGCTATATCGACCACGACGGAAAAATTGTCATCGCTCCCCAGTATGAATATGCTTTCCCTTTCAACGAAGGCGTTGCCGTAGTGAAGAACTACGACCGTTACGGTATGATTGACAAGAACAACCGCGAGGTCTTCCCCATCAAATACGAAATCCTCACCTCCATGTTCGACGGGCTTCTCTTTGCCGGAGACGATGACGGACTGGCCTTATACAACAACAAGTTCAAGCAGTTGACCAAACCCATCTACACTGAGCTGGTAGGCAAAACCGACGACCGCATTCTCGTCGGACGCGATGGCAAATACGGCTATCTCGACAACAAGGGCAAGGAAGTCATTCCCTGCCAGTACGACCAAGCCGGACTTTTTGACCAAGAGCGCGCCTCCGTCTCACTCAACGGCAAATGGGGCATCATCGACACCCACGGCAAGATCGTCCTGCCCATCGAGTTCGACAATAGTGGTTTCCGCTCTGAAGCCTACAAATTCCACGACGGCATGGCCCTGATAGAAAAAAACGGCAAATACGGATTCTGCAACCTCCAAGGCCAGCCGGTGATTTATCCCTGTTTCGACAACGCCTATCAGTTCTCCGACGGCCTGGCCCCGGTACTCTTAGGCGCCTGGGGGTACATCGACACCAATGGCGATTTCTTCATCAACCCCGTCTTCGACATGGCTTCGCCTTTCGAATGGGGTCGTGCCGAAGTCATCTACCAAGGTGAAATACACAAGATGAACACCCAAGGACGTTGTGTAAAGAACTGCAAAAACGCACCTAAATCATGGAGAAAATAGCCACTCATCCTGGTACTGTCACCCATGTGGAGAAAGGACGCGTCGTCGTTCAGATGCGTGTCCTCAGTGCCTGCGCCTCCTGCGAAGCCCACGGCAAATGCGGCTTTGCCGATGCCAAAGACAAAATAGTCGAAGTCGACACCCGCAACTGGCAGCAATACCAGCCCGGTGACCACGTCACCGTCATCATCCAGAGTGGCAACGGCATGAAGGCTGTCTTCATCGCCTACGTCATGCCCGGCCTCCTGCTGCTGGGCTCTTTCATCGGGTTCTACCTGCTGCAGATCGGCGACGGCCTCACCGCCCTCCTGTCCCTCCTCGTCGTCGGCCTTTACGGCTTTGTCCTCTATCTCCTCCGCCACAGACTCCAAAAAAAGTTCACCTTCCGCCTAAAGCGAGAAGAATAATCAAGAAAAAAAATCTGAATCCTGTTTTTTGAATGCTGAGTAGGGAGCCTCCCCACTCAGCATTCTGCATTCTCTCGCTCACACAATCCACCCAAGTCCCTTGTGGTCGGCATAGACAGTCTCCATTTCAACGTATAGGCCATAAACATTGCTGTTCATGAAGAGAGACTTCAGCGTTGGGTCTTGTTCCACACGTTCTCTGCATCTCCTAATCAGCATTCTGAACATGACCAAATTGGGGTGATAGTAATTAGTCTCAGGACCCAACACCACACAGTCCCAGTCAATCAGCATCACTGCCGCATCCATCAGGCAGCAGAGGCTCTGCACATGCTTGTCCAACTCCCACAAACGGTCACTGAAATCCTCCTTAAGGCCACACTCGCGACGCAGCATCTCAGCCCTGTGAGTCCACATGCGGTTGCCAAAACGGTCATAAATCTGGTCCAACTTGCGGTAAAAATCCTCATTCAACTCCTTCAAATGTTCTGAACCCAGGTGAATGCGGTCGCCATTGCTCCATGCCACCATTACGCCATTGCGTTTAATTCTTTTTCTACTCATAACTGATAAAATTTAAAATTGAACAAATTCGTAACTTGCAGGTGCCTTTTTATGTCAAAAAACTCTCCGACGACGGGGCATAAAAAACCCCTTGTCGGATGCCTAAGACACCCTAGAGTGTAGATTTGTTCACGTTAATAAATTTTATGCCAGTTATTTAGCCCATAATAGTCATGTCTTTAATTCACCAGCAAAGATACGTAATCTTTTGTAATTATCGGCAGAAAAAAACAAACTTTTTTTTCACCCATACGTCCATATCAGCTTTTTTGCGTATATTTGTGGTCTCAATGCAACGCTTATCTATTAGCACAACACACTAGTTTATAGCGCAAAAAAAGATGGAAAGAAACTTTGCCATACGCGAAGAGCTGAAGAGCCGACTGTCAATTGACGACATACACGCGCTGGCCGGGCGGGTGCCGACCGAAGTGCTGCTGGAGACCCTGTATGATAGCGACAGCCTGGTGGCCCGCAATGCCGCCTGGGTGCTGACGCACAAAGCCAAGGGCGACATCAACCAACTGCCCCAAAAGAGACTCATCGACCTTGCCCTCTCCACGCCCGAAACCTCCCTCCGTCGGTTGACGCTCTGCCTGATTGAACGCCAGGGGATTCCTCCTGAGCATATACGCACCGACTTTCTCGACTTCTGCCTCCGTCACATGGTTATGCTGGAAGAGCCCAGCGGCGTGCAGGCCCTGTGCATGAAGCTGGCTTACAGTATGTGCAGCCACTATCCCGAACTCGCACACGAATTTTCCGAAACACTCAACCTGATGCATGCCGAGCACTACAAACCCGGTGTGAAATATTTAATCAACAAACTCAACAAAGACCCACAACATGAATAGTACCTCACACGCCCACTCCACTCTTTCCTCTCGTGGAATCAGTTTTGCCATCATCGCCGCCGTCTACATTGTCGCCGGACTGCTGTTCCTGCTAGTCTTCCGATGGCTTGAGCGTGCCTCTGCCAGCCCCCTGCTCTCCCTTTTTGTTGCCGACGTGGTGGCCACCGTCATCGTATGGTTCTGTGGAGTCATTTTTAAGAACGTCTCCGTCTACGACCCCTACTGGAGCGTCGCGCCGCCCGTCATGCTCACTTTCTGGATAAGCATCGTCGGTTTCAACACACCCTACCTCCTCCTCTTGGTCGCCGTATGGCTGTGGGGCATCCGGCTGACCGCCAACTGGGCCTACACCTTCAAAGGCATCCAACACGAAGACTGGCGCTACACGCGCTACCGCAAGGAATCCCACCCCGTTATCTTTCATCTCATCAATTTCTTTGGTCTCAACATGATGCCCACCCTCCTGGTCTTTTTCTGCATGGTGCCGGCCCTGCTGCTCCCTGGGCAGCCACACGATGCCAACGTCCTTTCTTACATTGCCATGGCCGTATGCCTTGCAGCCGTGGCCATCGAACTCATTGCCGACATGCAGCGCCACCGCTTTGTCCGTCAGCGCACCAGCCGCGACGAGATTCTCCAAACAGGTCTTTGGCACCACGGCCGCCATCCCAACTATTTTGGCGAAATCAGCTTTTGGTGGGGCGTATGGCTGATGTATGTTTCCGTCTATGGCTTTTCCTGCCGTCCCTGGCTGATCGTGGCACCCCTGGCCATGACAGCCCTCTTCCTCTTCATCAGCATCCCCATGATGGAACGCCGCCAACTCCAGAGCAAACCCGCCTACGCCCAGTACCGCGACCATACCCGCAAGCTTATCTAAGCACCTTCGCACCCAACTTACCAGTAGACCTCGCGGCCCTCATCGCGAGGCAAACACAAACTTATCAGTATCAATCCAATAATCCACCGTTCACCGAAATGGCAGAGCTGTGCCACTGCGCTATAACTGCCCTCGGACTCCCCCAGATCCTTCTGTCGTCACCCCCCAGTCGTCAACAATACTTAGTCGCCAACAAGTCCTTCTAAAACGGGTCAAGAAGCCAAAAAAATCGATGTATATAAATAAAGATTGCATTATGTTTATACTATACTTGTATTATATAGCTAAATTAAAACTAAGTAAAACATAATACAAATGTAATATAAATGGCGAATGAAAAGGGAAGGTACTACCAAAAGCTTTTTTTTACCTGAAATGCAAAAAAACACCTAAAAGAGGGGGTACGAACCACGGGTGAATTTTGACCGAGTGGTCTTCCGCCGAGTAGGACTTTGTATGGCCATGAAGTCTCTGCTTTCACTACGTGAAAGCAGACTGACATCTTATGGGGAGCGTCGGCAAACGGAGGGCAAACAGCCTCGCAGAAATGGACCCTTGGTCCGATGATAAGCCACATCTAAAAATTGCCCTAAACGGGCAAATACTAAAATAGTTGTAGACAGCGTCTACAGGAAACCAGCAAGATACAATAATACCCTGTAAGGTCAATACATAAGGATGTAGCGGCAACGGCACGAAGGCCGATGCAGACTAGGGATGGATTCTGAGGCACCAGAATCAGGTCCGACACAGACTAAGGACGGAAGCAGAGGCAACGGCAAGTAGGCCGAAACAGATTCTGAAGCAACTGCATGTAGGCGGACGCAGACTAAGTCACTATTTTATTGACCACAGGGATGCGTTTGAGGATTGCCACCGTAAGGAAGCTGATCAAGAAGATAGCGATGATGAGCACTGGCAAGGTGATGTATATGGAACAACAGTGGCGGACAGGTTCCGTTGCAAAAAACCTTATCCAGAAAATATGAACGAGGTAAATGCCCAGCGTATAGTCTTTCATATAATCCACTATCTGGCGGACACGTTGGCCACAATGCCGCGAATGGTTCTTAACATAAAGGAAAACAGCAGCGGAAAACAATATGTACATGGGGGTTAGGGAGTGCATCCATCCCGTTACTGGCACATCAGCCGATCGATTGCTGATTAACGTCCCCGCAATAGCCACGGCAACACCAAAAATCCCCAAGTAATATATCATTCGGTTTTGCCTGCGCGTGAAACTGTATGCCGCCAGGAAATAACCCATAACGAAGTATCCGGCATAGCCCATGACAAAATTCATAAGGAACGGATCGGTAAAACGAGCTATTATAGGGACGTTACTAAAGGTAGTAAAGGCAATCCACAGAATCAGGAAATAACATATATGACGTTTATTCTTAACTAATTGTCGCAAGAATGGCACTATCAGATACAACCCTATCAACATAGGGAGAAACCAAAGGTGGACTGTCGGTTTCAGAAATGCCGCACGGGTGAAAGGACGCAAATCTAAGGCCACATAGAGAAAGAAATATGCCACCCACCAAAAGATATATAGTAGAAAAAGATGGGGTATCTTCTGACGAGAGAGACTCCGCCAAGTCACGCGTCTGTCAGGATTGAGAAACAGGGCACCGCTAATCATCACAAAAATCGGAACGGCACAATGGGCCACAGTGTCCAAAGTAGCTGGGAACCACCAGATAGGCTGCCCGAAGACATCGTAATACTCGACTGCTGAAAGATGGGTAGCAACAACAGCCAAAGCTGACACTACTCGTAGAATATCGAGGTACAAAACCCGGTGTGTCTTATTATTCATATCTGTAAAGCGTGAATCAAATTATATACATAATGGATTAAAAGAATGAGCCTTTGGTCGGGAAGGAAATAAGGCCATAAAGAAGGCACTAAGCCTATAGTTAACAAGGCATTGAGAGATGTAGACCATGCAACAGTTTATCGTTTTAAGCCATTAAAAGTTTTTAGATAACGTCGATATACAAATATTATTGTTGCTACGACGGTATGGTTCGGACAGGTGGCATTCTATCCAGTTCCTTCAGATTCTTCCGTACTCCCTTGCTGCGCCCGTCCCGTTAGGCCTTGTTCAGCTTGTCTACCCGCTTCTTAAGCCGCTTTCTGTCCATCGGAGCGTTTGCACTCTCCTCAGCAGATTCGTTTTCCGCAATCACCTTCTCTCTATCCGCCAATATAGCCTTTATCTTCTTTTCCAATTGGTGGATAAAAACATCCAGCAAAGCTCTCAATCGATGATGGTAAAATAATAGCGAGTTCTATTAAACAAGAATTAGAGCACCCGATAGCTTGTGAACAAGTTAATAATCAGCATTTACCATCTTTATTTTTTTGTATTTTTCGTATTTTTAGATGTTCCCTAATATCGATAGCGATATTTCGAGGATTCGGCTTGCTCAATATTCGCGGGCGAGCCAGCGAAGCAGGAATAGGTCGGCAACGGTGTAGTAGGAGCGCTCTTTGGAGGTTTCTTGGAAGACGAGGTCTTTGTCGATAAGGGTATGCAGCTGTCGGCGAGCCACTGAGGTGGAGCCAAGGTTGTAGTGAGAGAGGAAGGCGTTGGCGTAAGGCTGTTCCACCTCTTGCTCCTTGGCCAGGGCGATGAGGAAGTTCCACTGTCCGGATGTTAGCAGCTGCTTATATTGCAGGAAGTAAGGCTCGTTGAGGGTGAGCAATCGGCTGCAACACTGGGTGGCATCGGTCATGGCGATGTGCGGAAGGTTGAGAGCAAAGAGGTCGTGGCAGACACGCTGTGTGTAGTAGGTGTGGCGGCGTGTCCATTGCAGGATGAAGTCGACAACTTCGTCGTCTATTTGGCGGTCGCGGTCGTTGAACGATTTGCGGATGTAGTGGGCATAGTTTTCTGCGGGTATGGCATCCAGTCCCACAAACTGGGTGCTGGCGAAGAAAGGCCGCTGCGGATTGCTGAAGATGTCGGCCATCATGTGCTTTTTACTGCCGCAGAAGATAAAGCGAACATTGTGGAGCCGCTGTATGTAGGTGCGGAGCAGTGCCTCTATGTTGTCTTCCTTATAGTCGCGTATTTGCTGGAACTCGTCGATGGCAAGGAGTATGGGTGTGTCCTGCTTCTCCAGGAAGAGTAGCAGTCCTTCGAGGGTTTGCTCTTTCTCGCTGGGGTTTTGGTAGGTGAGTTGTAGCTGGGGGGTGCCTGTCAGCGGGTCCATCCCCACCAATGGGCGCAACCCTCTGAGCATGGATATGAATCGGTGGACAATGCTTGACGATTCGGGAAAGGCGGCGAGGATGGCGGAGGCAATGGTGTGGTTGAGTTCTGCAATGTCGCGTGTAGCAAAGATGTCGACATAAATGGGGGTGATGTTGGCTGTTGTGGTTTGCAGCTCGTCAAACAAACGGAAGATAAGGCCTGTTTTGCCCATGCGACGTTGTGCGATGAGGGTCACATTAACTCCAGAGAGGGCATGCTGGAGTAGAAGATGGGTCTCTTTTTCGCGGTCAAAGAAGTATTCTTTCCCGCGGTATCCGTTGAAAACAAATGGGTTGTCCATATTAAAATATCTTTGTATGCAGGTGCAAAAATAAGAATAATAATTGACTTTACAAAATGTAAAGCGCAAAATGTGAAGCGAGAGGGAGGGATGATTGAATGTGCTAATGTTTTAGTTGATGCATAGTGCTTTTTTGTTGCTTGCGTTTTAGAAAGATTGTGCCGTAAAACAGTTAATGCGAAGAAAAAGTAGCATATTTGCCGCAGGATTTGCGGTGAATATCATGGCTATTTCCCGCATAAAGACAAGATAATATGTATATCTGGAAACAAAAAGAGTGGCCTCATTTTCATTGGGTTGTGACACGAATCGGTGCCCTCTTGGCTGAGGTGCGCCACCGTCAGGGGCGGCTTTTGGGTATGGCCGAAATGTTGTGATTTGATGCCCAAAGCGCTTTGATGCTGGATGCTATGGTGTCTGACGTTGTCAAGTCGTTGGAGATAGAGAGTATTGCGTTGAATGCCGATGATGTGCGCTCGTCTGTAGCGTGGTACCCGGGCATCGACAACGCAGGAGTGCCTACTTCGGACAGGTATATTGGAAACTGACAACCTCCAAGTGGGCCAAAATCAACAAATGCTCTACTAATACGTGAATATATGTGAGATCCGCGGAGCCCATTCGAATTGAGAATTGAGAGGTGAGAATTGAGAGTTGAAAGTTGAGAATTTGGTAAAGTAAAAACTAAAAAGTATTAGACATTACATCTTTATTTAATCATAATTTTCCACGTATTACAAGTATCACGAGTATAAAGATACCGCCCCCACCGTGATATTCAAGGCCTTGAGGCAAAAGGCATTCTTGAGCGCTCCGAGGCAGGTGGCCGCAGCACGGGGTATGAAATGCGCTATAGCTGAGAACGCGTAAGAAGGCCTGGTGGGTGGGTAAATGTGTTGTGATTTTGAAAGAGCTTTTAGACAACGTCGGATTACATATTTAAAGGGACTTCTATTAATAACTTTTGAACACGAATTGCACGAATCTAACGTTTTCG
>CAMVMF010000059.1 GCA_947168515.1 uncultured Bacteroidales bacterium | reverse complement strand
TGATATTGCGGCTTGCGCCGCTTGATTTGTTAAAATTTTAATTCCGAACTATTGCCCACAGGTACTTTTTCTTTTATGAGGGTCAGAATAAATAATTGATTATATAATAGTTGAAAAAAAACTTTTCGAAAAAAGGCATTGGTATTGAAAAAATGCGTATATTTGCACTTTGAAATTCGACGCGAGTTGTCGAACGATGCAAAAAGCATTTGTAATAGGTCTGTATCTTAAAATCGCCAAATTTTATCCGAAAGACCGCAGTACTGATGCCTTTCTTATGCCTTTATGGGGCCTTGTGGTCAACACCATATTGGAGCATAGAACAAGGTTCAAGATAGTTTTATTTCGGAGTGGCGTTTGGCGATGCCTAAGATACGTAGAACTAAAGCAACATGAGTTCTATGCTTTTTTTAGTATGTTTAACACCCCCTACTGAGGACTCTATGGGGAACAATACAACAATAGGCAGTAGTGGGCACCTTCAATTATATTATTGTCCTTACTTTATTGTTTTTAAGGCTTTTCTCTGAATCGGTTTCCGTTGTTTGAAAAAGCCCTGGGTTACTTATTTATTGTGTTTAATACTTTAAAAATTTGAATTTATGAGATGTAAAAATTGTGGTTGGGAAAATGAAGACGGAGCGCAGGTATGTGTGAAATGTAATTCACCTTTACAAGGTTCTGCAGGTTCTGCGCACCCATATATTGAACCCAAACAGCAGGCGGATCCGATCAATCTGCGTTCTACTCTCCGCGAAGGAATGACCTTGGATTGGATGTCTCAAGATAATAATCAACCGGATAATAATAAGGACAATGCTTCTCAGAGAGGCCAAACCATCAATGAGATGGATTCCAAAAAATGCCCTAAATGTGGATACCCCATAGGCTTTGGTATGACTACATGTCCTATGTGTGGAACTTATTTGAACGATTCTTCTCAGTCCAAAGATAAAGGTAATAATGCTAATATGAATAATAATAAAATGAATTTAAACTCTGTCGGTATATGTGGAAGCTGTGGCAACCAGGTCCCTCCCGATGCGGCTTTTTGCCCTCATTGTGGGTCTTCTCTCAGAAATAAGCCAGTGGGCGGAACTGTAAATCCGTGGAGCAAACCTCAAGATTCGGCCTTTTTCACCCTCAAGCCAATCCAATGGGACGGTGAAGGGGTGGAATATGCGCCAACTACTCATTCTGGCGACCGAATTGTTCTGAATCGTACCAATACGGATCCGAACAATAACTCAATTACATCGAAGGAACAAGCGGTAGTTACTAAAGAAGAGGGTCATTGGTATATTGAAAATAAAAGCGAACAGAAGACTACGCTGTTGCGCGTTGACAGAAAAATTGAATTAGTTGATGGTGATGTAATAGTGTTAGGTAATAGATTCTTCGAATTTAAAACTAACTAGCCATGCAAATCGTGGAACGATGTGATTACCATGTCGGTGATGTTATCAGTAGCCGCTATCGAGTTGAAAGACTTCTCGGTGAGGGCACTTTTGGCATTGTCTACAAGGTAACAGATCAAAAGAATGGTGGTGAAAATGCGCTGAAAATACTCAAACTTTGGGCTATTCCTATCGAAGAAAGGGAATTGCTTATTAAGCGTTTTGACCGAGAATATGAAACAGGACTTATAAAAAGCGATTATCTTGTCCACACAAGGTCTAAGGGTGAGACCAAAGG
This sequence comes from uncultured Bacteroidales bacterium, assembly GCA_947168515.1. Lineage (GTDB taxonomy): Bacteria > Bacteroidota > Bacteroidia > Bacteroidales > P3 > Colimorpha. The sequence goes on along the minus strand of CAMVMF010000059.1, from coordinate 15,708 downwards.
TAATCCGTTTATCGTCATGGATTTCTGTCCTGGAGGCGACCTTCAGAATGCCGTAAGAAAACACGCAATCGACATTTCTATCGCTGCCAAGGAAATCCTTCATGGTTTGCACGACCTCCATTCTAATGGTAAGGTGCATAGGGATCTAAAGCCTGAAAATGTGCTGATTGGTGCTGATGGTAAGGCAATGTTGACTGATTTCGGTATTGCAGGCGACCAAAACAACCGACTGACCCGTATGGGTATAGTAGGCATACCCAAACAAATTTTTGGCACTTTTGCCTACATGCCACCCGAACAAGCCAATCCCAGACGTGGCAACGCGACTGTCCTCCCAACCACAGATATCTTCTCTTTCGGAGTTATGATGTATGAGATGTTAGTTGGAGTGTTGCCATTCGGTCCTTTGGAAACCGAACGCGATTTGCCTGCTTATGTATATAATGGTAAAAACGGCAAGTGGAATCGAGAACCCATAACTCGTATTAATAATTGTAATGGTTGGCTTTATCTTTTGGAACGTTGTTTAGATCCCGATTTCTCCAGCCGTATACAGTCTGCGGCAGAAGCTATAAAGATCGTACCTGAATCAGGTTTGAATCATAAATATATTCCGGGTATATCTTCTTCAAATGATAGTTGGTCTCATACGGCGGTAAACGGTATCTTGTTGCGCATCATGGAAGGGGAAGAATATGGCCGTGTATGCAAATTAAACGATATGCTCAATGGTATTATATGCCGTGTTATTACAATGGGCCGTAAATCTGACACTTGGCGCAATATCATAGACCTAAAGGAAGAGGAAAGCCACTTTGTTTCCCGCAAGCAATGTACATTAGAATGGAATAACCAAAAAATGGTTTGGATTATTCGCGATGGGCAGTGGGACCTTACCGATACGGTTCCTTCATGGAAACCTTCCCTCAATGGCACTTATCTCAATTCTTCAGAAGTTGACACCCAGGGGGCAGAAATCACCCCTGGCGATATCATCACTGTTGGAGATATCAAGATAAGAGTGGAGGGCTATTAGAATAAATACTACTAATTATAAACGGTTAAATATTTAATGACATGGCACAACCAACACAACAGTACAAAAGATCTTTATCAGGCTCAGTAGGCTCTGGTATGAAATCAGTTTTTGGAAGTAGCGGAAGAAGATATTATGTTCTTGAACATAGGGTATCCTCGGCCTATCATAAAGCTGGAGAATCCCAAAAAATAATTGTCGATCAGATTGAACTCGGTCGTGACCCTAGTTGTCAGGTCCGTTTCGACGAATCCTTTCAAACCGTCAGTCGCAGGCATGCTGCAATTGTCAAGGATGGCGACAATTGGAAACTGGTCCAACTCTCACACACCAATTCCACATACCTCAATGGTCATAAAGTAACCAATGAGTGGTATTTGCAGAATGGCGATGAAATCCAATTGTCTACCAATGGCCCGAAATTAGGGTTTATTGTCCCCCAAGGTGATAAGAGTTTGGTTAAGAGTATCGGTCTCACTGACCGCCTCAATCTTTTCAGACAGCAGGCACTGCGTCCTTATAAAATGGCTCTGACCATTCTGTCCTGTATTTTTGTTATAGCAGTTGGTCTAGGGGCATTCTTCCTCACGAAAGCGAATCAAGAAAATCGCCGTTTGGACAAACTTGTTGCCGAACAGAAAGCACAGATGGAGAGGGATAAGGCTCAGACAGACTCAGTCATTGTAGACCTTGTAAAACAGAATGCACAATTGAAAAAGGACATTAGGAAAATTAGGAACAACAAGCCTGCCCCTCCAATCAAAACTGTATCCATAGGTTCCGCTGAGATTGATTGTAATGTTTATTATATTCAGACGCAGAGTTGCACCATTACACTTGATGGCGAAGTTACCTCACTGAGTTGTGCATCTGGAGAGGCTCCTGCTTGGAGTGGAACAGGCTTTATGTTAGACAATGGGCGTTTCGTTACGGCTCGACATGTCATAGAGGCTTGGTATTATTGGCTCCAAGGCAACGAGCCTGATGAAAAAATGCTTACTTTAAATGCAATAGTCAATAATGGCGGTAAAGTAGTCTATCATTTTGTTGCGGTAAATGGTAAGGGGGAAAAGTTCACCTTTACAAGCGACCAGTTCAGTGTCTATCGCGGTGCCGATATTACCAAAGAAACTGATGAAGGTATTGTTGTGTCCCACGCATCTGAAACTCGTTATGACTACGCTTATGCAAATATCTCAAGGCCCGGTGGTCTGGCGTTCGATAAAGGAATGAGCGAGTCTCTTAAACGTGGCGTACAATTGACGGTATATGGTTATCCGTTGGGCTTGGGTGCTGGCGACAAACCTCTCATGGGCAAGGCTATGGTTTCAGCCGAAGGATTGATGGAAGGTGTGATTATGACAACCGACACCGATTTCGAACATGGCAACTCCGGCGGCCCTGTCTTCTATTCACCTGAAGAAGGTAAGTTTGTGGTTGTTGGCATCGTCTCCGCTGTCATGGGACGCCAAGCCGGACAGGTAATACCCATTTCTTGTATAAAATAATTAAATGATATTCAAATGAAAAAGATAGGATTTCTCTTGATTTCACTTCTTGTAGTGACTCACGTTATGGCCCAGGTTCCCAAGATGGAAGGGCTTTCCGCTTCGCTTTCCTCCAACGACAATTTAATTAAGACTATGATTAGTCCCGCCGTTGTGGTTATCGACCAGAGTTATCGTGTGAAAAATGATTCTACAGGGCAGATTTATAATGCCAAGAATAAAGATAACTTCAGCAGCATTGCTTCCATCGGATGGAGGATTAATAATGCTATCATCTTTTCTAATAATGTCTTGTGTCCTTGGGAAAAAGACCCTGCTTTTGATAGGTATAAATCCTTTTTTACACCTGTCAGATACCAGACAGTGTCTCACACCCTCTCCGACACCGCATCCAAAAAACAATGGCCGCTAGACGCCCGTATCGACACTCTCCAGAGCAAGTTATTGTATCAGTATAAGACGAAAGTGTTTGGTGATAACGGTCTTCTGGTTGATGCGTCCAAAGGTTTGAAAAGTGGCTATATGGTGTGGGTGATGGCCAGCGATAGCATACAATTAGACTCGCTCAGTTTAATCGTCGAAGAAAAGGATATGCTGATAAAGAATGAGTCTCTTTATAGTGTTACGACGCCATTAGGTGATAAATTCAAGAGCATGCTGTATTCTCATTCTTCCAATAAAATAGTTGTTGGTGGCATATTTGTCGTGCCCGATTACCGTACTGTCGGAACCGTCATTTTCAAGGTGTCGGCCGTCGCCGTCAATGTGAATGGTGCATGGCAGCTCTCTACCACTCTCCCCATTTCTGTAGGTGATGCATTAGCACCTGTCAAAACTGACAAAGCTCTCGAACCGGTAAAACCCGTGGAGTCTGAATTGGCCCCTGTCGACCCTCAGGATAATGCCAATGCCAAGTCTACCGATAAAGCCATTATCCACGAAGACGGTACAACTATTGCACCAAAAAAAGGAAAGAAACCTTCTAAAAAGAAATAAACAACATAATGAAGCAAATTGCATTTAAACTTGTCGCCTATTCAGCAGCAGCTGGCAAGTACGATCCCGATGCTCCCAACTTGGGCAATGAGGATAACTTCTATGTTGATGATAATTTGTCTGATGACGAAATGAGCAATTTCACACCCGATAATCTCGTCGAGATGTCGGAGTGTGGAATGCTCATGGTGGTAGCTGACGGCATGGGAGGAATGAATGCCGGTGAGGTGGCCTCCGAAATCGCTATCAGAACCGTAAGTGACCTATTTTCACCGGGCAAAATTACCCCTCAGATAGCTCAAAACGAACACGAACGTCGTAAATATCTCGAAAATGCCATTGTCGCAGCAGACCTAAATATCAAGCAGGACGCACGTGCTAATCCCGAACATAAGGGAATGGGCAGTACCATTATTATTGCTTGGCTTGTGGGTGATGAGCTGACTGTCAGCTGGTGTGGCGATAGCCGCTGCTATCGTTTCAATCCTTCTGTCGGCATCGAGATGCTCTCACGAGATCATTCTTATGTTCAAGAACTGGCCGATAAGGGCATCATTACTTATGAGCAAACCTTTGGCCACCCCCAAGGTAATATAGTCACGCGCAGCCTAGGAGATGAGAGCAGTACGGCGGTTCCGGAGACTCGTAATTTCAAAGTTTATCAGGATGATATCATCATGCTTTGTAGCGACGGATTGAGTGGTGTGGTGTTCGACCGTCAGTACTATATCGACAATAGGTTGATTTCTAATGACAATCTCGAAGATATTATTCGGGCAAACCAACATTCTATGGTTGCATGTCGCGAGGCTCTCTTTGCCGCTGCTGAGAAAGCCGATTGGTATGACAATGTTACGCTGGTGCTGTGTCAGATATGCAATGGTGCTGACCCTATCCCGCAGAACAAGCCTGACGTTGATGCCCAGTACCATGAGCGTCCCCAAGAAGAATCCCAGCACAGTAATGGTGGAGGAGGTTCCTTCTGGTCCAGAAAAAAGGTCTTGTTGCTGATTGCTTCTGTTGTTATTGTTCTTTTGGTCGGTGGAGGATTACTGTTATGGCCTAAGAAACAGGTAAATAAACTTGAACTCCCATCTATCGACTCTCTACAGGGCATTAAAAAAAATTTGACGGATTCATTACAAAATGAGGAGGACGACAGATTCATAGTCACCGCCACACCCGGGGGCACTACTCCTGAGGAAATTACGAAAAAAAACAATAAGTCTAAGCAAACACAGCTAGAGGTTTATAAGCGAAGAGTTTATAAGAAAAGATTAGAATTGGAGGGTAATTTGTCACTTGTCGAGTCCAATAATTACGATACAGTAGAGCATAAGGTTATAAGAGGAGAGACTATATTGAGTATTGCCAGAAATAATGGGATTATACCAAGAGAAAGAGAAAAAGCAACTCGAATACCCGAGGATAAATACCATCGAATTTTACAAGAGAATAAGGAACCTTTTAAAGATCCCAATAAAGTTAAGTTAAGAGAAAATCAAGTTATTTATCTATTAGTGATAAAGATACAATAAAATGAGTACATATAAAGAAGGCGATGCTATCAATAATAGGTACATTCTGAAAAAGTTTATAGGCAGGGGTACCTATGGTGAGGTATGGCGAGCGTATGATAATATCCTGGAACAGGATTTTGCAATCAAGTTGTATGTGTCCCTAGACGATAGGGGTAGGGAGGAATTCACCAAAGAGTATAAGACAGCCTATGGCCTTCATCATCCAAACCTGCTGACGGCAGACCACTATGACGTATGGAATAACCGCCCCTATCTTGTTATGGAGTTTTGTGAGAATGGAGCTTCTGACAAGTTGGTCGGCAATATTAGTGAGACTGATCTATGGCGGTTTATACATGATGTCGCTTCGGGGTTGGCATATCTGCATTCCTTAGAGCCAGAACCTATCATTCATCAAGATATTAAGCCAGAAAATGTCTTGATTAATAATAGCAATAGTTTTGTCATCTCCGACTTTGGCATCAGTCTCAATATGAGGAGCACCATGATGAAACAGTCTGGCCGGAGCAGTAATATGACTGGAGGTGCCATTGCATACATGGGCCCCGAACGTTTCTCGTCCCAGCCCACACCTATCAAAGCAAGCGACATTTGGTCTCTTGGAGCGTCTATTTATGAGTTGGCTACAGGTGAGTTGCCTTTCTGCGGCCTAGGAGGCAGTATGTTGAAAAATGGTGCCGAAATGCCTAGCCTACCCCCCCAATGGTCTGACAATCTTAATCGTCTTGTTCAGGCTTGTATGGCCAAAGACACTTGGGACCGTCCTACGGCGCAGCAGTTGGCTGACTATGCCGATGCACAGATAAAGGGTGTTTATGTGCCTGATCCTGTGTGGCTACCAGTAGTAGGTCCCATACCCACTCCAGCCCCTGATCCCATACCCACTCCAGCCCCTGACCCCATACCCCCACACCCCAAGAAGTGGTGGCTCATCGCTCCAATTTCTGTAGCGGCAGCCCTGGCTGTGTTTTTCGCCACGGCTCCGTCACGTTCGTTAAAGAAAGCTGCCGATGAGCATTACGCTGCTTATCAAGAATGCTACGACTCTTGTTATGATCAAATTGCAAGGGGTGACGGTAGCTTAGGTGAGAAGGATATTTTATTGAAAGCAAAAGAAAACTACGATTCTCTTATTAAATACGAGACCTCTTATGCTTCAGTGTCTACAGACTATAATTTGTCTTCCAATATCCAGGAGTCTATTGAAAGAAAATTAGATAATGCTTGTGACGTATGGCTTGCTGCAGCAAGGAGACAGCTGGAACTTGATGACAAAGAAGGTGCCGTCATAATTTATCATACCGCTCTTCAATTCAAAGATTCGGAAGATAAACATATACCTTCTCTCGATAAGTACGCTACGATGAACTTTAGTACTAATTCCAATTCTTTTGATGATTATGAATAAACAATTATTTGGCTCCCTATTATTCCTTGTTCTCTTATTTTTAGGTTCAGTCGCAAGTGCTCAGTGCTATGAAATTAATCGTGAAAATGGCATAAAGGCATATAAAAAAGGTGATAAGTCGAAAGCATTAGAGTTTTTTAAGACTGCCAAAGATTGCCCAGACAAGCCCAAAAATAATGATTTGGACAAATATATCCAAGATTGTCAGCAGCCCTCAGGTGACAACGATAATACTGGCTCAAAGAAAGACAAAAAGCCGAAAGAGTACACCCTGGATGTTGATGGCTACACCTCTTTGAACAAGCATTTCGAGGCAACAGGTGGATCTATCAGATTGTATGTGCATACAAACGCCTCTTCTTGGACTATCTCTTCTTCCTCTTCTTGGTATACGGCCAAAAAAGATGGAAATGCTATCGACCTGACTGTAAAAGAGAATTATGGCACAGAAAGTCGTAATGGTACTTGTTATGTGAATGCCAAGAACAGGACCGTTACGATAAATATCTCGCAAGATGCAGGCCGTACCTATCTGCAGGTGGATGGCAAAAGCAGTAATGATTTGAAGTGGGAGTTGAAAGCTACAACCAGTGATTATTACCTGACTATCAACACCAATGCATCCTCTTATAGTGTCAGAAACTACCCTTCTTGGGTTGAGGTGACCAATAAGTCCGATGAGCGACTAAGTATTAAAGTCCAAGAAAATAATTCTGCCGTTGAACGCACGGGCACAATGGTCATCTCTGCAGGAGATGTTTCCACCAAAGTCACCTTGGTGCAAAAAGCTGCTGATTGCTATCTTATGGTCGATGGAAAAACCGCTAGAAATGTATGGAATATAAGCCATGCGGCTGACAACTACAATGCGTATATTCTAACCAATGCTCCTTCATACTCAGTGACTGAAACCCCCTCCTGGATTAGCATTATCGATAAGAAACCCGATACTTTAAAAGTCCATGTAGAGGCCAATCCCAGTTCTTCGCCCCGTCAGGGAACTATTGGTATCGATGCTCTCAATAAATCATTTACCTTAACGGTAAATCAAAAGGGCAAACCAGCTTCTCGGCTTCTTGTTGACGGCAAGACTACTGACCGGTCTTACACCCCAACAGCCTCTGGCGGAAGTTACACCTTTACTGTTTCTACCGACCAGTCATACTTTTACGTTGATGGAAGGCCCAGTTGGATTACTGTCAATAAAAACACTTCTTCGTTCGAGGTGTATGTCCAGGAAAATGTTACATCCCGCTCCCGTAGTGCCACCTTGTTGGTCAAGGCTGGCGACAGTATGGTGCGTCTCGTCTTTAATCAGTCTGGTGTGGTAGAGACTGACCTGCCTGAACCCTCTGATTATTCCGACTCTAAATCCAAAACTTCCAAAAAATCTCACCATAATAGGGCTGTAGATTGGTCGTGGAACCTCTCACCTAAGAATTACCTCGGTGGGCTGTCCTTTGGTTATACCAACAGTGCGTTAAAACATTATAGCATTGTCAATGGCTCTTCCGTATATGATTGGAAAGGCAATTATGCTTGGGGTAAACTGGGCGAAAATCTGAACGGACTGCAAGTGGGATTCCATATTCAACGGTATACCGATTGGACGCTGGGAGTCGGAATCTATACAGGAGCCTTTTTCAATTATTATTTTTCCTGGAACAAGACCGAAGATTGGATCACTGTCAACTCCTGGGGCTACAACTTTACCAATTTTAAGGAGTTCTCGGCTACGGTGCCATTGCATATATACTTCCACTTACCCATTCTGGTCAACAACTTGGGCTTGTTTGCTCATGCTGGTCCCGATGTAACCTATTATTGGGGAGCTATGTATAAGGATAACAGAGAGATCAACCGTAATATGGAACCGCGTTATCCCATGAGTTATGACCATAATCATTTCTCAGTAGGGCTCTCGGTTGGTTTTGGTTTACACATTTCCCAGTTCGAAATGGAGTTCTTAACAGGTACCGGACTCAATAGCTTCGGTTCCACAGATGCCAAGTCCTATATCAACCAATTTGCAATACGTATTTCATATCTGTTTCATGAAATAAATTAGTTAATGATGAAAAAAATACTTTTTGCCTTTTCTATACTGCAAATCCTCATCTGTTCAGATGCTTTTGCTCAGCAGTCTATTGGTTCTTCGTCATCCTCCTCATATTCAACTTGGCTTAGCGACGAGGCTTCCAGCAAAGTTGGCGGTTTTACTTTTGGCTATGTCAACCAGATTGCAAGGTGCTTCTATAGCGACAATGCTATCAACGATGCCATTGTGTTCCAAGATGCCATTTGGTCCGATGGTGTGGACCGGAGGTTACATGGTTTTTTTGTGGGTTTGGCATACCAGCATCAGTTGGGCAACAGCGGTTTTGCCATTTATTGGGCTCTCCGTCTCGGCTATTATTATAGCAAGAATAAAACCGAGGCGTACCCCATACAAATGATAGGCAATACCAGTTCCATCAGCTCACTACAAAACTGGACAGCCTATCATGAGCTGACATTCAACCTCCCGCTTCATATACAATTCTCTGTTCCCTTGGGAGAAGGCGCTGTGGGCTTCCATATAGGCCCAGCCTATTCGTATTATATCAATGGTAAATATGCTCAGGGCACTTCCTCCAGCGAATATGATGTCTACAAGAATAACGAGCCCCATTCTGCTTTCTTTTATGAGATTGCCTGTTTTTACCAGACCGGTTCCGCCGTGCGTTTCGACTTCACTTGGTCTCAAGGATTGACAGAAAGAAAAACCTATGAAGGCGGTAGGATGGATCATAAGATCCCTTACTACAGAAACAAGTTCATGGCTGGCATGACCTTATTATTCTAAGTTATTACTTTTTTTATCAACCTTTGTTTTGTGTTTGGCATTACTATGTTTTTTCAGAAACTATCTCCTAGGTCTTTCGCAGCTCTGTTGCTGCTCGTTGTCGCTACTTCTTTCTTCGCAGGGTGCGAACCCGAGCGTATTCAGTCCGAACCCAGCCAATTGGAAGTAAACCCCAACTTCGTCCCCATCAACTGGGATGCAACCCAAATTGTCTCATCCAACGATAGCACGGGAGACTATCAACTTCGCTTCAGCGGCACCGTGCCCCAGATCCGCCCTGGCTCCATCATCGCCATCGACCGCGACACGGTGGTTCTCTATCGCCTCATCTTGTCATCGGTTGTCAACGGCAGTACCATGAGTGTTACTTCCACCAAGGCCTACCTCACCGACATCTTTTCCAACACTGAGTTCTCACTTTCTACCATCACTGGTGGTAAGTCGAGAGACCATGGCATCGTTATATATCCCAGCGAGGCGTATATCTCTGATGGCAATGGTGGCTATCATACGTTGGATCTTTCACGCCATCGCAAAGGGGACACACCTTTCACTCAAGGACTTTGGAATGGCCAAAGCTACAGCTTGGATGGCGAGGTGATAGCTTCAGACTACAATTGGAACATCACCCTCGAAAAGATGTGCAGCAGTCTGGGCATCGACATGGAGGTGCTGCTGACATTCAGTGGCCGCACCGAACGCGAATTGATAGACAATTCTATCGAGCACTATCGAAGCCGGGTCATGGAAGTGAAGACCGAGTTGACGGGTCGTTTCGAAACCGAGCAACAGATACGTTTCCACAACCAGGGCGGTAACATCTCATATTCGCCAGACTGTGGCCTGTGGAAACACAATCTCTTCCGCCCCGCCTCCATCAAGTTTATGGCAGGTCCTGTTCCTATCGCCCTCACCCTCAAGAGCGACCTATACCGTCAGGTGGATTTCCACGCCAGTGGCGAGATTTCTGCCAGCACGGGGTGTACCCAGATTGCAGAAGGCCGTTTCGGATTTGCCTGGAATCAGGCTAACGGCATCAGTCCCGTCTCATCAATCGAGAACTCGTTCGCCTTTTCGACCCCTTCTATCGAGGGCAAAGGACAGTTGCAGGCTAAGGTTTTTGCCTATCCTAGGGTAACTGTGATGGTGAATGATGCTGTCGGTTCTTCGTTTGATTTCATGCCCTATCTTTCCGATACGTTGCAAGGTGGTTATCATGAACAGTCGCTTGGGCAAAGCAACAACTACTGTGCTTGGACGCTCGACTGTTATGCAGGTCTCGACCTACAGTGTGGGCTGAATCTCCGTTCCCTTGACCACGATGGAGAAGACCTCACCTCTTCACGGTGGAACCACGTCAACCGTAAGCTCTATCATTCTCCCAAGAGAATCTCGCACCAGTCAGGTCGTCCGGAGGCAGGTCAAACTCGCCAGGTGAGTTTTGTAGTTTACGACCAAAACCTTATCACCAATCAAGAAGTCCCTACCCCACTAGCCCAGATTGTTAAGTTCGAGACCAACGGACAGCTCTCTTCGCAGTATGGCATTGCCAACAACGGCAGTGTATCAGTGAATTGGACGCCATCCTCCGACAGCGACATCCTTTTTGCCAAACTCTTCGACGTCAACGGCACTGTATTGGCGCAAGACACCGTGCATGCAGCTGAGAATGGCGACTGGGTCGACCTTGGACTCCCCAGCGGAATCTTGTGGGCCACGCGCAATGTGGGAGCCACCTCGCCCGAGGACTACGGCGACTACTTCGCCTGGGGCGAAATCACACCCAAGGATGTGTATAACTGGACTACATACCGCTACTGCAATGGAAATGATAGCACGTTTACAAAATATTGCTACACTCCGTATCATGGCTATAATGGTTTCTCCGACACCCTTACTATACTGCAACCTTGTGACGATGCTGCCACGGCTAACTATGGAGGTCGTACCCCCACTGAGGATGAGTGGTGGGAATTGATAGACAACACCACTATTTTGTGGACATGGCAAAACGGTGTCAGGGGATGTCGTTTTACTGGTTCTAATGGCAACAGCCTTTTTCTCCCTGCAGCCGGTGTTTGTTATAATCTCTCGAATGACCAAGTAGGGAAGAGATGCAATTATTGGTGTTGCTCTTTGAAACCAGGCTATTTTAAATCTGCACTGCGCGCTGTCTTTAGTTCTAGTCTCCAAACTGTGGGCTATGACTATCGTTATGCCGGTCATTCTGTTCGCGCAGTAAGCTATTCTCGTTAGTTCTGTTGGTGCAAATTTGTAACTTATTGGTTTTCTGGAGGAGCGGATTTGCAATCCGCTCCAATTGAATATAAGGATTTTCAATCCGAATGAATTATTGCTGACTGACCTTTCTCTGTGGGCGTTGCCTACAGCAATATCTGTTTTGCCCCTCCTGGGCCTGCTTGTGGCTGCCTGATTTTCCAATTGAATATAAGGGACTTCTATCAATAACTATTGAACACGAATTGCACGGATCAAACGAATTTTTACCTGAATCTTCATGCAGGCATTATAACGAATAAAACGAATTTTTAGAAGTCCCCTATAAGAAATTGCAATCTAGATAGATTATTCCGCAGCGACCGGATGGATGTTATTAGTGGGGAACTTTCGACTTTTTTTTTACTTCTCTCACTCCAATGTAAAACAGCGGTATTGATATGACAGGCGGTAGCTGTTTTTCAGGCTTTCTGAGAGGAAAAAGTGCCCTTCAGCGTCGATGGGCACACTTTCAATTCTTCCATTTCCTTTTTTCTTTTATATTGGTTTGACGGTGACGGCTCCGATGGTGTCGGTCTGGGCAGTGGCGAGCAAGATGCCGAAATCGTCGTCTTCGTCGATATGCAGCAGTTGCGACTGTATTTTGCGGTTGGCCCCTTCGGACAGCATGTTGGCAAAATAAGGGAACAGATATCTGCTTTCGTATGTCGCCTCTCTCACTGGCATGGCCAGACAGACAGGCCTTCCGGCATAGCCTGCGAGGTAGCGAAACGTATAATGACTCCGGTCCTCTTCGCACAGAAGGCCTGCTTCCGTTCCGTTTACTAGCACCTTACATTGTCTCATAATCCATCACTTTGAGTTTCACGTCGAGTTGCAGCCCGAGGGTGTCGAGCAGGCTGGTCAGGGTGGCAATTTGGGGGTTGCCCTCACCCCGTTCGATGGCCACGAGGGTGTTCACTGCCACACCCGACAGCTCGGCCACGGTGCGCTGGTTCACACCTAGTTCCACCCTTCTTTGCCGCATGGCTCTTCCTATCTCTTTTAGGTCCATATAATACCATTTTAATGCGATTTCGGCTGCAAAGATACGACTTTTTTTCTATCTGGCAAAATGAAATCGCATTATATTGTGATTTTCGGATTTTGGGGTGGGACCAAAAAGGGTTGAGTGACCAAAATCCCATTGTGTTGGTATTTTCACGCATGTTAGGGGCTGGGTCCGCCTGTGGCGGCAAAAAGGCGCGAACCTCACCATGGAAAAGTTCCGCGCCTGTTGGAGCGGATTTGCAATCCGCTCCGATTGAATATAAGGATTTGCAATCCGAATAAATTATTGCTGACTGACCTTTTTCTGTAGGCGTTGCCTACAACCATTTCTGTTTTGCCCATCTGGGGCGTGCTTGTGACTACCAATTGAATATAAGGATTTGCAATCCAGATAGATTATTCCGCAGCGTCCTTGTTGGGATGGATGTGGATGAGAAACAGCGGGTTGCATTTTTTGTTTTGCCATGTGGGAAATTATGTGTACTATTGCAATTGGGTTTTGGTTTTGTGCGGTGGAGGTAATAGGTTGGGAACAAATGTGTTCGTTCGGATTTGTGCAGGGGTTTCCAATTGAATATAAGGATTTGCAATCCGAATAAATTATTGCTAACTGACCTTTTTCTGTAGGCGTTGCCTACAACCATTTCTGTTTTGCCCATCTGGGGCGTGCTTGTGACTACCAATTGAATATAAGGATTTGCAATCCAGATAGATTATTCCGCAGCGTCCTTGTTGGGATGGATGTGGATGAGAAACAGCGGGTTGCATTTTTTGTTTTGCCATGTGGGAAATTATGTGTACTATTGCAATTGGGTTTTGGTTTTGTGCGGTGGAGGTAATAGGTTGGGAACAAATGTGTTCGTTCGGATTTGTGCAGGGGTTTGCGGTGCATGGATTGCATGGGTTCTGTTGACGATTTTTTTTTCCGACCACGGATTGGGCGGATTACACAGATGAGGTGAACTTTGTGGCGATTGAAGTTTTGCGGACAAAACGGATGGCACAGATGATAGAATAATAACAAAAATAATCTTGATATGAATATTGAATTGAGACAGTGGTATTTTGGGGATGAGGAGAGCTTGATTAGGCTCTACGACAGTTACGACCGCAGCAGTTGCGATTGGGAACTCCCCCAACCGGGAAAATGTTCTAAGGACCAAGCAAATAGAGCCATCCGCCGTCATGTGGATATTGCTTATTATGGCGTTGGGTACGCACAGGCTGTCGTCCTGGACGGCAGCGTGGTGGGCCATGTGGAGTATATTCGCCGTGGCGACTTCCACGATGCCAGTTGCGACTTGAAGATAGCCCTTCTGCCCGAGGCTTGCGGCCACGGGGTGGGCAGCGAGGCCGTCAGGCAGATGATTAAGCATGCTTTTGAGGTGGACAACTGCGAGTGCGTGAGTGCCGCCATACTCGAGACGAACACGACTGCCAGGCGCATGGCTGAGAAGGTCGGTATGGTATATAGGGGTCCCGACGAAACGTTCGAGGGCTCTTTCCATGGTCAGCCATGTAGTAGGTTGGTCTATGAAATCTGTCGTCCCCAGCCCCTGCCGCAGCCGCAGGGCGAGGGTGTGGAGGTCAAGCCCTGGCAGCGGCGCGACATCGATAGTCTGCTCTCGTTGTTTACCACGGTCGATGGCCGCTACGACGATCTTCCCGACCTGGTAGAAGAGGTGCGTAGGGACTATTTGTATGACGGCAGTCAGGAGCCTTCCCCCGAATGGCTGCAGGAGCGCATGCTTTATAGATTGAGCCAGTATGTGGACCAATGGAATGCTTTGGAGAAAGCCGGGGGCAGCATTTACCGCGCCATAGTAAGCGATGGCGCGGTAGTGGGGTTGGTTTTTGTGAACGTGGTGACAGGCAATCGGTCGCTAGATGGTGTAATGGGTTATATGCTTTTGCCGCAACATTGCGGCAAGGGGATTGCCACAAAGGCCGTGGAACTGATGCTTGGGGAGGCTTTTCGTCTGCGTGGGCTCCACCGTGTTACGGCATATGTATACAAGCCCAATGTGGCATCGTCGCGTGTGCTGGAGAAGAACGGTTTCACCCTTGAGGGGGTGCAGCGCGAAGGGGTTTTGTGCCAGGGTGTGCCCACAGACTACCTCCTTTACGGTCTGCTACGTCGAGAGTTTGAGGAGTGGTGCCCCTTGGGGTAGATAGTAAGTAGGAGTGTTAATTGTTTAACTGCTTATTTGTTTAATTATTGTCTGCAAATCAATAAACTAAACAATAAGTTAAATATCGTCTAATTTTGAATGCTTACTCAATAAGTAGGCGGCGGACAAAACGCATGATTTTTGCCCGCCGCCATTACTTTATCGCCTTTATTGGGTGGTGACGCTTTTTTCTATGTACCCATGGCACTGATCTGGGCTACTTTTGTCTTGCCCATTCGTGGGGACATGGGTGTGCCGTTACATGATGATGATCCGGCGGGCGGGAAGTGCGGCAATCTTGACGAGGTAGACACCACGGTGAGGCAAGGTGAGCCGGGTGGCGGCTTGGGCCGTGCGGGTGTGGGCTACGATGCGTCCCATGAGGTCGTAGACTGCTATGGGTAGGCCGGTGGCACCTTCTACCAGGATTTGGTTTTCGCGCTGTTGGGTGATGGTGATGGCACCGCTGATGTCGTCAATTCCTTCGGGTTGGTCGGCTTCGAAGGTGGCGGTATAGGTGGCGTCGGCGTTGACGGTGACGGTGCGCGTGGCGTTGTGGTCGCCGTCGTTCCAGAAGAGGAAATGATGTCCTGCCGTGGGTGTGGCGGCGATGGTGACGGCGGTGCCTTCGGCGTAGGTGCCGCTACCGGTGACGGTGCCCATGGCGGTGTCGTTGGAGAGGACGGTGAGGGTGTAGTAGGCGGTGTCCTGCGCAAAGGTGGCGGTGTAGGTGGCATCGGCGTTGACGGTGACGGTGCGGGTGGCGTTGTGGTTGCCGTCGTTCCAATAGAGGAAATGATGTCCTGCCGTGGGTGTGGCGGCGATGGTGACGGCGGTGCCTTCGGCGTAGGTGCCGCTACCGGTGACGGTGCCCATGGCGTTGTCGTTGGAGAGGACGGTGAGGGTATAGTAGGC
>CAMVMF010000058.1 GCA_947168515.1 uncultured Bacteroidales bacterium | reverse complement strand
TGGACAATAACATGGATGTTCTCTACGATAACGAGATCCTCATCGATGTCCAGACCCTCAATATCGACTCCGCTTCCTTCACCGACATCCACAACTATGCCAAACAGCAGGCCGGTGCTGGTGCCAGCGAAGAGAAAATCATGGAAGAGGTGAAGAAAGAGATGCTCCTCAACGTCGAGCTCCAGGGCAAACACCGCAACCGTCGCACCGGTTCTGGCGGCATGCTCCTCGGCAAGGTGGAGAAGATTGGCGACGCCCTCAAAGGCAAGATCGACCTCAAGGAAGGCGACCGCATCGCTACCCTCGTCAGCCTCTCGCTGACCCCCCTGCGCATCGACGAGATCCTTGCCATCCGTCCCGATGTCGACCAGGTCGACATCAAGGGCAAGGCCATCCTCTTCGAGAGCGGCATCTATGCCAAGATTCCTACCGACATGCCCGAGAAACTGGCCCTCAGCGCCCTCGACGTGGCTGGTGCTCCCGCACAGACCGCCAAGCTCTGCCAGTATGGTCAGACCGTGGTCATCCTCGGTGCCGGCGGCAAGAGCGGTATGCTCTGCTGCTACGAGGCTAAGAAACGCGTGGGCGTGACCGGTAAGGTTATCGGCATTGCCAACAGCCCCAAGAGCACCCAGCGCATCAAGGACCTCGGTTTCTGCGACATCGTGGAGAGTGCCGCCGGCATGACCCCCGTCCAGATCTACGAGTTGGTTGAAAAGCTCACCAACGGCAAGATGGCCGACGTGACCATCAACTGCGTCAACGTTCCCGACCAGGAGATGACCGCCGTGCTCTGCACCAAGGACGACGGCATCGTCTACTTCTTCAGCATGGCCACCAGCTTCACCAAGGCCTCCCTTGGTGCCGAAGGTATCGGCAGCGACGTGAATATGATCATGGGCAACGGCTACACCAAAGGCCACGCCGAGTTCACCCTGCAGGAGCTCCGCGAGAGCCCCAAGCTGCGCAAAATCTTCGAGGAACTCTACGCCTAAAAGACACCTCGTTCGACTTTAGCTCGACGAGTTCCTAAATATAACCTGCCGGAGGACCGTCTCTTTCGGCAGGTTCTTTTTTCACACTTTTCGTCTCATACCCTACCAACGGATAGCGTCAAAAGCCGACTACCACAGGTTCGTCAGGGCCGATGTGGAGGCCTACGGGCTGGAACGGCTTACGCTGCGTTTGTGGCTGCAGGTGGACCAGCTCCGCTTTTTGCTGCGCCTGCGGCGTATCGAATACCTCACCAACTGCCGCCCCTGGCGTGTGCTGTCGCTCTTTTTGCTTGAGATGCTCAACCACAGCCTGGCCGTGAGGCTGGGCTTCACCATCCCCAAAAACACCTTCGGACCGGGGCTCTGCATTGTCCATAGAGGCACGGTAGTGGTCAATCCCGGAGTGCGGGTAGGGGCTGGCTGGCGGCTCCATGTGTGTACCATCCTGGGCGACTATAATGGCACACCCTATACATAGGCCCGGGTGCTAAAATCTACGGCCCCATCAAGATAGGCGACAATGTGGTCATTGGGGCCAATGCCGTGGTCAATAGTTCCTTCGGCTCCAACTGCACCGTTGGCGGCATCCCTGCACGAAAGCTTTCCGACACAGGGGCCCGCGAGCATGGAGTCTTTGCCCGCAAGCAGTAGCGAATCTATTCTCTGCGGTTTCTGAAAAAAACTTCTCTCCATTTCAATAAAAAGTTGTATATTTGCACTTTCAATTATGTGTGCCGTTGAGTGCGCAATATTTGTCTATATCATTGAATAATAAAAAATAATAATAATACATCAGTTTATATTATGAAAGTAAACCGTAGAAAAGAACTCTTCCCCAACGTATCCGACGCTGAGTGGAATGACTGGAAATGGCAGGTGAAAAACCGCATAGAGACATACGAGCAGCTCAGCCAATACTTCACCTTCGACCCCGAGGAGGCCGAGGGTATCAAACAGGCCTTGGCCAAATTCCGCATGGCTATAACTCCTTATTATCTCAGCCTTATCGACCCCAACGACCCTTACGACCCCATCCGTCGGCAGGCTATTCCCCAGGGCGCTGAGTGCAACATCGCTCCCGCCGACCTCAACGACCCCCTGCACGAGGACGAAGACTCCCCCGCTCCCGGTCTCACCCACCGCTATCCGGACCGCGTTCTGTTCCTCATCACCGACATGTGCTCCATGTACTGCCGCCACTGCACCCGTCGCCGTTTTGCCGGTCAGAAGGACGATGAGAGCCCCAGCGAGCGTATCGAGAAGTGCCTGGCATACATCGAGAAGACCCCGCAGGTGCGCGACGTGCTTCTCAGCGGCGGCGACGCCCTGATGGTCAGCGACAAGAAACTGGAGTACATCATCCAGCGTCTCCGTGCCATCCCCCATGTCGAGATAGTCCGCATCGGCAGCCGCACCCCCGTGGTGTGCCCCCAGCGCATCACTCCCGAGCTGTGCGACATGCTGAAGAAATACCATCCCATCTGGCTCAACACCCACTTCAACCACCCCAATGAGTTCACCCCCGAGGCCGAGGCCGCTCTTGCTCGCCTGGCCAATGCCGGTATCCCTCTGGGCAACCAGACCGTGCTGCTGCGCGGCGTGAACGACTGCGTGCACGTGATGAAGAAACTCATGCACGAACTGGTGCGCAACCGCGTCCGTCCGTACTATATCTATCAGTGCGACCTCTCCATGGGTCTGGAGCATTTCCGCACCCCCGTCAGCAAGGGTATCGAAATCATCGAGAACCTCCGCGGCCACACCAGCGGCTATGCCGTTCCCACCTTTGTGGTTGACGCTCCCGGCGGCGGCGGCAAGACCCCCGTCATGCCCACCTATGTCATCTCCCAGAGCCCACAGAAGGTCATCCTGCGCAACTTCGAGGGTGTCATCACCACCTACACCGAGCCCCGCGACTACCACGAGGAGTGCCACTGCGAGGCTTGCGAGGCCAAGCGCCGCGTAGACGAAGGCGTGGCCAGCCTGCTGGAGACCGACCGCATGGCTCTTGAACCCAGCCACCTCATGCGTCACGAGCGCAACAAGAAGAACAAATAGTCCCATCCTATAACCATACGGCGGGCATTGTCCCGCCGTTATGGTTTTTGTCCCAATGAAAAAACTCTTCGCCGCCATACTGCTCCTGTTCGCCCTGTCGGCTGCCCATGCCCAGATCGCCGGCATGACTGCCTACTCGGTATTGGACATGCCCTCCTCGGCCCGCATTGCCGGTCTGGGGTTCGACTATCTCTCCATTTATGACGACGATGTGGCCCTCACACTCGACAACCCGTCCCTCATATCGCCCCGCGTCAGCAACCAACTCACGGTAGGCTTCGTCAATCTTTTTGCTGGAGCCAACTTCGGCTCAGTGGCTTATAGCCATGATTTCAAGCATCTCGGGGCCTTCACCTTCGGTCTTCAGTTCGACAGCTACGGGCAGTTTCAGGGCTATGACGAATATGAGCAGCCCACCGGTACGTTCTCCGCTGCCGACTACGTGATGTCCATTGGCTGGGGCCGTGCCATTGACGACAATGTGGCCATAGGAGCCAATTTCAAGCCCATCCTCTCGCACTACGAGACCTATACGGCCTTTGCTTTCGGCATCGACCTTGCTGCCAGCTATTTCTCTACCGACCGTTCTTTTGCCCTCACGCTAATCGGACGCAACATCGGAGCCCAAGTCTTCACGTTCGACGGCAATACCGAGCGGCTCCCCTTCGAGCTCTCGCTGGCAGGCTCCTACAAACTCAAGGATGCTCCATTCCGCCTTTATTTCGCCCTCAACGAGTTGCAGCAGTGGGATTTGACCTATGAGGACGAACTCAACCCCTCCGCTACCACCGACCCCTTCACGGGCGAGGTGGTTAGCCGCTCTGCCATCTCCACCTTTGCCGACAAGGCCTTCCGCCATCTCGGTGTGGGCATCGAGCTCAGCATCCGCAAGGCTTTCTTTGCCACGGTAGGCTACAACTACCGCCAGATGGCAGAGATGCGTGCCGCCGAAACCTTCAACCTCTCCGGCTTCTCCTTTGGCTTTGGTATCAATGTCAAGGGCTTCAAGATCTGCTATGCCCGCAACAACTACCACCTAACCCAAGCACCCAACTACATCTCCGTAACCACCTCCCTCGACCGTTTCTTCCGCTAGTCAGGCGGGCCGCCCTCATAGCGTAGTGCCCCGCCCCCCATTCAATTGCCGGATGCCCCTTGGATTCCAAGAATCCCTCTTTCTGGGCTCCGGATTCAAAGTAAACCAAAAACAATAAACAGTAATAGCCTTGCCACGTTTCGTCCTCAGCACCCAGTCCAATCCCTATCTCAACATTGCCGTTGAGCAGTATCTCCTCTCGCAACCGTCCGACGGAGACATTACCCTTTACCTTTGGGCCAACCGCCGTACCGTTGTCATCGGACAGTTCCAAAACCCCTATGCCGAGTGTGATGTTGACCTCCTAGAGGCCGACGGGGGATTTTTGATGCGTCGCCGCACGGGAGGTGGCGCGGTCTTTCACGATTTGGGCAATCTCAATTTCTCCTTCATCGTGCCCTATGAGTTGTACGACCAAACCCGCCAATTTTCCGTCCTCCAGCGTGCCGTGGCAGACTATGGCCTGGAGACCGAACTTTCCGGCCGCAACGATGTCCTCTGCCGTGGCAGGAAATTCTCCGGCAACGCTTTCTCCAAGGGTCGTAACCAACGCCTCCACCATGGCACCATCCTTATCCGCACCGACGTCGAAGCCGTTCAGAAATACCTCAAGGTCAAGCCCGCCAAACTCCACCGACATGGAGTGGACTCCCACAAGTCGCGCATTGTCAACCTCTCCGAGCTAAACCCCGACATCACGGCCGAGAGCATCGTTCCCCATCTGCTCCACGCCTTCGAGCAGGAATATGGCGCTCCTGCCGTATCCCTCAATTTCGAGGACTTGGTAGCCCTACCCGAGGTGCAGCAAATAGCAGAGTCCTTTGCCTCCCCCGATTGGAAATATGGCCGTTGGCAGCAGTTCGAAGCCCAGCAGTCTGCCCAGTTCCCTTGGGGCGGGGTCGAAATATCCCTTGTCGTAGACGAGGCCTCCTCCACCATCAGTTCCGTTAAGATAGCCTCCGACTGCCTCTTCCCTGATGTCATCGAACTTGCACAGCACCTCCTCACCGGCGCCAGCACCCTCCAGCCGCCCAGCCTCCCGGCTAGTGTGTTAAGCTCGACCCCCCATTCTTCTGACACACCTACCGACATTCCTGCCGCCACCATCCTTCACGACATATTCTCCCTCCTCTACTAACGCTCACAACTCCTAATTCTAATGTACCACAGTCTGTTAAAAGCTAAGTCCAAATAATTAAAAGAACCTCACAAATAGATAAGAATAATTATGTCGCACCGTTCCTTTGATTCTGTCACATCCAGTATAGGCCATTCCAGATGCAGGGTTTCCCTCGCTGCAGTGTTCATTATTTGTTTGGCATTTTTCTTCCCCCTCAGGTCCATTGCTCAGCCTATACCGCATCACCATAATGTACCTAAGGACCCCGATGCCGCCGCGGCCCTTTTTGTCAGTCAGTTCAAGACCATTATCCCCTATTACGATGCCCGGTACCACCTCACGATCATCGATGCTTCGCAAAACAAAGCCAACCATACTGTCCGTCTCAACGCCCGGCTGAATGCCGACCAGATCATCCGACCGGAAAAGGAGTATTATATACCCCTTTTTACAGGCCCCGATATGCCGTGGGACATCACCCTCCTTGCCGATAACGGCTACGACCTCTGCGTTCTGGTCAGATCCGACTTGACTGCCAACAGCTATTATGGCAGCGGTGGGCTCATGGTCATCCTTACCAATGACGATTTGGTACGAGCGGTAGGTATCGATGCGTCCAAACGTGGCTCTGTCGCTGCTTTGGATTCTACCAATCAGCTTAACGATGCCGATTTGTCCGTGATGGGACACGACTATCTGGTGAAGTACGCCAACCGCGTTTCGGCCCTTCTGCCCCTGCACATGGGTGAGGGCGAAAACTTTGTCCAATGCTATTTCCGCGACACCCTCCTCACCATGACCCTCGAATACGACGACAGCGTCTGGCCCGGCATCAGTCAGTTCCTCCGCAACAATCTAGACGATGTCCGCGTCTCACGCGCCCAGACGATTGTCGAAGACACCTCCAATGCCGTTGCCATCTCTGCCCTTGTCAGCCAGTCTTCCATCCGCCATATCTACCGCAACCGGTCACACACCGACTCTGTCGATTTCCTCGTCACTCCGTGGATGTTGGACTATGTCTATAATAAAACCATGAGCGAGGAGGAAAACGTCCATTCTACTCCATCGGACTATCTCCTGGCCTTGGCGCAGCAGCTGGATCGCCAGGCACCCATCCAGGTCGACGAGATGACGCGTTTGGTCAAATGCACCTACGACACTGTATCGCGCCTGATGACATATATATATACCATCTCCGATGCCCAGATGTTGCAGTTCGAGGGCGACCCACAACTCGTGGAAGTGCTGCGCGAAAGAATGCTTCTGTATTTCAAGTCTGACGACCCCGAAGTGAAGGCCTTGGTAGACAGACTCATCGCTGCCGATGCCACGGTAAGCTACACCTACCGCTCCCCTCATGGCCGCCAACCCATGGTCTTCACCTTCACCGCCCCCGAAATCTCCCACGCTCTCCAGCAATAGGACAGAGACCCGTATAGAGCAAGCCCTGAAGGGGCGAAACAGACCTAGCTGTATGCCCCGCCAACAGAAGCCTTCAGACCCAGCCAGGTACGTGCAAGCCCTGCAAGGGCGAAACAGATATAGCTGTAGGCCCCGCCTACAGAAGCCTACAGACCCAGCCTGGTACGTGCCAGCCCTGTAGGGGCGTAACAGATATAGCTGTAGGCATCGCCTACAGAAGCCTACAGAAGCCTGCAGACCCAGCCAGGTACGTGCCAGCCCTGCAAGGGCGGAACATATCATAGGCGATATGTATTACCCACATTTGTTTTGGACAACCCAATTTGACAAATCCTTTGTGCTTCGTCCGGTATCTCATACTACTTTGACATCGTTATCAGTGTATCCTTCATTACACCTTTTATGGCCCGTATTGTAACATCTGCTTTTTTTTGAAAAAAAAGTTCCTATCTCTGAGAAAAAATTCGTATTTTTGCAAAGTGACATAAAGGAGTTTTTTTTACTTCACCTTGCAAATATGATAAATATGAGATAATTACGCAGACCTTTATGTCTCCTTTCAGATGAAAAACACTTATCAAACTTTAGCAAAAAAGCAATTTGATAATAGTAAAAAGATGCCAATAATATATGAATATTCGCAAATGATAGCGAAAAAGAATTGAATCAAAAAATGTATGTTAACACACTTATAATCAAATTTAAAAACCATTTGGCGTACCGAGACATACCACTTTTCAGGGGTGCTATAATCCATGCCGTAGGTGATGGGTGCAATGTGCTATTCCATAATCATGAGGGCGAATCCTTCCGCTACCGTTATCCGATGATACAGTATAAGCGTATCGGTGGCCAGGCTGCCATTGTCTGTGTTGGCCAAGGTGTTGAGGAGATAGGGGCATTCTTTGCCAACCGCAACTTTATGCTTTCGTTGGGGGACCAACCTGCCGCTCAATACGACATCGAGTCCATCGTCCCTCACCGCACACTTGTGCAAGTGTGGGATGCTGACTTCCATTACTACCTGCACGACTGGCTGCCCTTCAATCCCGACAACTACCAGAAATATATGTCGTTGGAAGGCGTAGTGGAGCGTACGCAGCTCTTGGAGCAAATACTCATTGGCAATATGCTTTCTGCTTGTAAGGGACTGGGAGTTACCATTGAGGGCGAAATCAAGAGTAAGGTGCTCCATGTCGACGAGCCTCGGGTCACTCGTTTCAAAGGCATTCCGTACATGAGTCTCGACGGAGAATTCAAAAGCAACATAACCCTCCCCAGCTACATAGGCCTTGGCAAAGGCTCCAGCATGGGGCATGGCGTAATCGTAATGAATAATAAGAAATAATGATTAATATGACAGACACCAAATTACCAGTCGGAAAAGACCTATTGTTCGTCGGCGGCGATTTGTCGGGGATTCAGAAATTCCTTTACAACATCCCTTCCAAAATGGCTGCTGTCAGTCTAAAAGGACGTTCGCAATATTTGGATGACCTTATCAAAAATGTCCAGAAACGAATTGTCAATCATCCTGAAGTGGCAAAGCATTACACGCAAGAAGTTTATTCTTCTGGTGGCAAATTCTATTTGATTGCCTCCGACACATCAGAGGTGAGGGATGCTATCGGTGCTGAGAAACGCAAGATAGAGTCAGAAATCTGGAAAGAGCACCACGGTCAGTTGTCCATCAACATTAGTTTTGTCCCTTTCTCTTTCAATTCCGACGAAACGGTTAACGTGGCCAATGAAAACCATGCCAAGCTTGGTAAATTATGGCAAGAGGTCAATCGGCAGTTTTCGATTCTCAAAAACCAGAAATTCAAGGATGTGATAGATTCTCAATACGAAGATTTCTTCGAACCAATCCCAGTGGATGAAAAGACCCATATCTGCGCTATCACAGGAATTGAGAGTTCCGACTGCGTCAAAATGGGCAATGATAATGGTGAGGAGGATTTGTATGTCCTTCCATCGGTAATGAAACAAATCGAACTCGGCAAGGCTCTGCGAAAGGAACAAGGTTTCAAAACATTCGAAGAATATGCCGACAACACTAAACTTGGAGTGTTGCGGATGGATGTAGATGGTCTGGGCAAGGTTTTTATCGAAGGCTTTCCGACCTTCAGAGAATACACTCGTTTCTCCAACACGCTATCCGAATTCTTTAATCACAAATTACCCACACTCCAGTCCAAGCCTGAATATCATGATTATTTGAACATTATCTATGCTGGTGGCGACGACATGTTTGTCGTGGGGCGTTGGGACAAAGTGATAGACTTTGCATACGAAACGCGAAACGCATTCATCAACCATGTCCAGAAGGATAAAGTATCCATTTCTGGTGGTATCTCCATAGTCGATCCGAAATTCCCCATCTCCAAGGCTGCCCAACTATCTGGTGAGGCCGAGTCTGCCGCCAAAGAGTTCCGAGAAGGGGAGAAGAATGCTTTTAATCTCTTTGGACAAAGCCTCTCATGGGACCGGGAATTCGACTATGTGCGTGATTTCAAAAAAGACATGGTGGACCTTTGCAACACTGCCCAAATGCCCAAATCCATCCTGCACAAACTGATGGTTTGGGCCGACATGAAGCGGCGGGGTGAAAAAAAGTATATCTGGCACATGGCCTATTATCTTGCCAGATTCCGTTCAAACAAGAGTGAGAGAGTCAAACAGTTCTGCAATCGGCTCAACCAAGAATTGCTGATTTCTCCCACAAGCAACCGCAATATTGAGCTTTTAGCCATTGCTGCCCGCTGGGCAGAACTGCTATTGAAAAATAATAATCATTAATAAATTACACTAATATGAGTTGGACAGAAAAAATTCCTCCACAGGAGATTACGGAAAAAATCACAAATGTTACTGTTGATTTTGCCAAACGGTTTGGAGAATATCTAGCTAAGGAAGATACCATTATTGTGAATGGTAAGAGTAAAGAAATCAAAAAGATGAATACTAATCAGCTGAGACGATTCTTCGGTGCAGTCAAACGGCAGCAACTATCTGGTTACAATGCAACTGCTTTTATCTTACTTAAACCTAAATTGGCTTACGCTGTTGGACGTGATAAAAAGAAATCAAAAATAGGCGATTTCTTTTACGTCATGTCTAATGCTATTGACCTGGTAAAGAACGAACAACAATTTGAAAACTTTATAGGCCTTTTTGAAGCAATTGTGGCATATCATAAAGCTTATGAGGCTGAACTAGAAGAAAAATAATAAAAAGAATTAAGAAATGAAACAGTTAGTAAAGAAAATCAAGATAAATACTACTATCGAATTGATTACCGGATTGCATATTGGTGGTAGTAGCGACAACGTAGAAATTGGTGGTATTGACAACCCTGTCATTAAGATGGCAACAAAGAAAAATCAGCCATATATCCCTGGAAGTTCCTTGAAAGGAAAGATGCGCTGCCTCCTTGAACAAATTGCAGGAAATCCCAATGTGGGAGGTGTTTTAGAAATTGACAACCTTTTTGGATCTAACGACCCTAACCATCCTTCGCTATCGAAATTAATTGTTCGTGACTCGATGCTTACTGAGCAGTCTGTAAAAGAATTAGAAGAATGCGACAATATGGACATGCCCTATACCGAAGGCAAATGGGAAAATACCATTCACCGTGTTATGGGAACCGCAGATAATCCTCGACAGACCGAGCGTGTCCCTGCAGGTGCCAAGTTCAATGTCGAATTCATCATGAATATCTGGGACGACGATGACGAACAAAAGATGATGGCACTTTTCGAGAAAGGCATTCGGGCTTTGGAGAACGATTACCTCGGCGGCAGTGGCTCTCGTGGCTATGGGCAAATCAAATTCGGTTCCATGGACAAGGTCGAACTCTCCGAGAGCAACGGTTGGACAGAAAAATAGCACCTATATGGCTACAAAAACTTTCACAATATATCGGTTGCATTTTACTTCTCCACTGCATGTCGGCGACTCCCGCAGCGACTATGGCATCAGTCTGCAGACGGTCAATTCCGACACGCTTTATGCCGCCCTCACTTCCTGTTTGGCAAAAACGGGGCACCCTATGCCCGCTGATGGCGATTTGGGTTGTACGCTCAGCAGTCTCTTCCCTTTCTACCAGAAAGATTCTACCACTGAGCCTGTACTCTTTTTCCCCAGACCCATGCGTTCGGCACAACCCATTTTAAAGGACGTGACCCAGGCCAAAAAGGTGAAGAAGGTGGCATGGCTCGATCAAACCTTTTTCGAAAGAGCCATTGCCGGAGAGGTCCTATTCGACCAAAACAAAGATGTGGAGTGCATTCGAGGGCAGTATGCAACCCGCCAAGCCATTCCTTCCTCCTTTATCAGTAGTCAAGTTTCTCAGCGAGTCACCGTCAGCCGTGACATGAGTGACGATGCCAAACCTTTCTATATGGACAAGGTTTTCTTCAGCGACCAATCAGGTCTCTACTTTTTTTGCGAGGGCAATACCGAACTCATTGACCAATGCTTACCGCTGCTTCAATGGGAAGGCCTTGGCACCGACCGCAATGTCGGCAACGGTTTTTTCAGATATGAAAAGTCTGTTCTAAACCTTGCTATACCAGATGGATGTGTACAGTCTATGGCTCTTTCTCTGTTTATCCCCGAGAGTAGAGAACAATGGGAGCAAATGACTGCTGGTCCCAATATTGCCTACGACTTCCAACGCCGTGGTGGATGGATTACCTCTCCACCCGACAATACCTTGCGCAAGAATGCCATCTATGGCATTACTGCCGGTTCGGTGTTTTGCAGCGACAGCAAAGGCTGCTTTGTGGCGGGGCGCATTGTGGACCTACGACCATCTATTCCTACAGTGCAGCACCCCATCTGGCGCTGCGGTCGCTCAATCTTCATTCCAGTAAAGTAGGAGAAATACCTTATGACAGAGCTATTAAACCAAAAATACAATATCCAGCTAGAGGTTCTCACACCCCTCTCCATTGGGGCGGGCTCTGAATCCGACTGGGCTAAGGGTGTTGACTATGTGGTAGTTGAAAACAAACTCTACCATCTCAACCTTCATAAGATGCGCCAATGCGGCATTGACATGAACAAACTAGCGGCCTTTTGGGCCAAGAAAGACCAGGAGTCTGTATTACGAATCATTGGAAACCAACTCCCGCAGGTGTCTGACAAGGTTATGGAGTTTCCATGCAACAGTGACAACGACATCAAAACCTTTGTCACCAACCAACTCTCAGGCCGCCCTCTCGTCCCTGGCAGCTCTCTCAAGGGAGCCATCCGTTCCATACTCTTTGCCCATCTGCGCGATGCCGACCAGAAGTCGGATGCCGCTGTCTTTGGCAGCATCAAGGATGGGACGGATTTCATGCGTTTCGTTCGTATCTCCGATTTCGAGTTTGAGAAAACAGCCCTGGTCAACACCAAAATCTACAATCTTTTTGGCAAAGGAGACCATTGGCAGGGCGGTTGGAAACATGCCTTCCGCGAAGGCACAAACACAACGTTCCGTCAGACAGGTTTTAACACCGTCTACGAATGTCTCATGCCTCACCAAACAGCCACCGGTACCATCATGCTGTCAGAAACTTTGTGGGAGAATATGTTACGGTTTGCACCCAAACTAGTCCATCCCTGCTTATCGAAGAAGAAAGAACTCTTCTCTCATGATGAGTATGAACCTATAGAAAACCTTTTCTACCACATCAGCGACCATACCTACAGCTATCTCGAGAAAGAAAAAGCTTTCTTTGAAAAATACTCTCAAGGCGAAAACGCCGGTGAAATCATCAAGTCTATCAACCGCCTGATGCATATAACTGATGACAGCATTGGTGACGGACGCTGTTGTGTGTTCAAGATGGCTGCAGGGTCTGGCTTCCACTCCATTACGGGCGATTGGCAATATTCCAGCTACGACCTGGGTTTGAATGACCGTACGCACAAGAAGAAATACAAATCCCGCAAAATAGCCATTCGAGGAAACCGCTTCAGCCTTATGGGATTTGTCAAACTGACTCTTCAATAGCTGCAATTATGAAAGTACATATTTCTTTCGTTGGAGGTCAACCCGCACCGGTCTATCATGGCATTGTTGCTACACAGCCGGACTATGTCGTCTTGGTTTACTCCAAAGACACAGCCCACTATTTGGACAGATTAAAAGAGGTGCTGATGGTTCCCGTTGAGTCGGTCATGCTCCACCCTACCAACCCTAGCGAGATACTCAAGGCTGCGCAGTCTCTGGCCAAAAGGTTTTCCCAGGACGACATCACCGTCAATATCTCCAGTGGTCTCAAATCGTGGTCGCACCTTTTTGGTATCACCTTCCAGCCGCTGCCTAATGCCCATGTGGTTTACATGGATCAGAACAATGTTCTTTGGGACTACAAAACGATGTCGTCTAGGGACGATTACCAGTTTGATATGGACATTCTCTTCCGGCTCCATGGCAACCCGCTCAACCACTTTAAACGCTTCGCAGAGTATACAGCTATGGACGAAAGAGCGTTACGGCAGATCGAGGCCATGCGCAGGTACAACTACTCGTTGTTCAACCAGCTGACTGCCCTGTTGTCGAAGGAGATGGAATCCAAACTCGCACAGAATAATCAAGGTCTGTTCATCGCTTCTGACGGTCTCTCCTACATAGAATGGGACAAACAGGACCCTCATGTCAAGATTGTCCTGAATCACAAGGGGTGGGGTGTCAAAGATATGGCCATATCGTCACCCCATGTGATAGACCTGACTTTTCATTCCGGTTGGTTCGAATACAAAGTGGCCCGCATGCTTTCCCATTGGAGTTATTCAAAAGAAATACGCCTCAACTGCATCTTCCCATTGCGCGATAATCAGGTCTCCACTTCGGCCAATACAAAAAATGAGATAGATGTTATTGTCAACACAGGGCGTAAGATGCTCTTTGTAGAATGCAAAACCAATATAACCAGCTCGCTCGATATTGATAAATTCCGTACGGCCGTAAAGAACTATGGTGGGCAGGGCAGCAAGGCACTCTTCGTAACCGACAACAAGATGAGCGACCTGCAGAAAGTTAAATGCCAGGAGTCGCATATTATCCCTATCTCTTTGGCCGAACTAGGTCTGTATGAAAAGTCCGCTGACCCGAAACAGGTAGAACAGCAAATGTTTCGGATTTTAGAAAAAGAATTACTCTCAATAAATGCATAAGTATGAACAGAAAAGTGTTTGTCTCTTTCTTAGGCACCACAAACTACGGTCCCTGTGACTACCACCACGATAATCACTCTTATGGCAAATCGCGTTTTGCACAAGAGGTGACAATCAACTACCTCATGCAGTCTGAAGAATGGTCCGATGCTGATGCCGCCTACATTCTCATGACCAAAGATTCTGAAATCAAAAATTGGAACGATGGTTTCTATCGGGACCGGCAAACCCAAGAGTCCCTCACAGGCCTAGAAACCTGCCTCCGTCGGATGGCTCTTCCCTTCCCCGTCACCCCTGTCAAAGAGCTCCCCGACGGTAACAACGAAGAGGAGATTTGGCAAATCTTCCAGCGAGTTTTTAGCGAGTGCATACAGGAAGGCGACACACTATACTTCGACATCACACACGGCTACCGATACCTCCCCATGCTCATCGTGGTTCTGGGCAACTATGCCAAGTTCTTGAAGAATATCACTGTTGGTGGCATTTCCTATTGCAATTACGAAATCAGCAACTGGGGGGCCAAGCCGGGCCTTATCGTCGACCTCATGCCCCTTTCAACACTACAGGATTGGACCTATGCCTCGGGACAGTATATCCGTAGCGGTGATGCCTCCACCCTCGTCAAACTGGCCGATGAAGTTGTCCGCCCCATGATGAAAAAACACAAAGGGCAAGACAGCAACACCAATAACCTCTACGCCTTTGTCAAGAGCCTAGACAGCCTGACCAAAGAACTTCGTACCTGCCGGGGCTCCGAACTTATCACTGCCAAGACTCTCAAAAGGTTGTCTCAGGCCTGCCGTAGCATCGATGCCACCGTCATTCCTCAGCTGGACCCGTTGATTGGCAAAATCCAAGAAAGTCTTACCTCCTTCAGCCTTGATGAAGATATCAGAAATGGATTTGCCGCTGTGGACTGGTGTTTCGCTCATGGTCTCTATCAGCAAGCCGCCACCCTGCTCGAAGAAAGCATCATCACCCTGCTCTGCGGGCAAGTGAATTTGGATTGGATGAACAGAACACACCGCGACCTGGCCTCGGCTGCCATCTATGTACAGTCCCATCCCGACGAACCCCTCAAAGAGCAATATCATGACCAACAGACAACCATCCACTCCATCCAGGCGACTCCTGGCTTTGCCGCCCTATGTTCGGTATACACCCCACTCAGCGAACTGCGCAACGACTTCAATCATGCCGGTATGCGCACAAGTCATTCCAAACCTGACGATATAGTAACGAAACTACAAAACTATATTGACACCATCAAAAGCACAATTAAACTGTAGTCTCACCATGCTCATCAACCTCACCAACCATCCTTCGGCCTTGTGGGATGCCGGGCAGACGGCGGCGGCCAACAAGTTCTATGGCCCCGTTCTTGACCTCCCATTCCCCGACATCGACCCGGAGAGCGACGAGCAGCACATTGCTGCCCTGGCCGACGACTACCTCCGTCAGGTGTTGTCCCTGGCCGCCATGGGCGATGCCACCGTGCACCTCATGGGCGAGATGACCTTCACCATGGCCCTGCTCAAACGCCTGCAGGCCCACCATATCCCCTGCGTGGCCTCCACCACACGACGCATGGTGGACGAACTCCCCGGGGGTGAGAAAAAAGTAAAGTTCCAGTTTGTCAAATTCCGCCAGTATGAATCACTCTGATAACATAGTCCTCAAGCCGGGCCAACAAGAGGCCTTCGCGCAGATGATGGACTTTGTCAACTCACCTGACCAGCGCGTCTTCATCCTCGTGGGCTATGCCGGCACCGGCAAGACCACCCTCATGAAGTTCCTCATTGCCGAACTTGCCAAACAGAAACGTCCCTATCGTCTCCTGGCCTCCACAGGACGAGCAGCCAAAATACTGTCCAACATCGCCGGTGGCGACGACGAGGCCACCACCATACACTCTATGGTCTATGCCTTCAACGGCCTCAACCAAGACCTGAGCAATGTCGACACCTCGCGGGTGGAAATCTCGGGTCAGCTCTACCTCACCTTCGAACCCTCCACCGTCAAACCCGACGAGAGTCAGGACGGCATGGTGTATATCGTCGACGAGGCCTCCATGGTGGCCGACCGCACCGACACCAACATCACCCAGGCCATGTTCGGCTCAGGCCGCTTGCTCAAAGAGCTCCTCGACTACGACCAGCGCCCCGGTTCCAAGTACCTTTTCGTAGGGGACCCCTGCCAGCTGCCACCTATTACCGAGGCCTTCTCTCCGGCCCTTTATCCGCAGTACTTCCAACAGGCTTTCGCCATACAGGCGGGCCTGGCCCAGCTCACCGAGATTGTCCGGCAAGGCGAGGATAACGACATCATCCGAGTCTCGCAGCACATACGGGCCCGCTTCCAGGCCGCCCCGCCCGACAAGACTGCCTACCGCGGATACAACTATCGCGACTACCTCCCCTTCTCGGGCTGCAACAACATCACCCTCCATCCCTCTATCAACAGCCTC
Organism: uncultured Bacteroidales bacterium; assembly: GCA_947168515.1. Lineage (GTDB taxonomy): Bacteria > Bacteroidota > Bacteroidia > Bacteroidales > P3 > Colimorpha. Next base: position 1,466 of record CAMVMF010000058.1, on the reverse strand, counting down.
ATCCAGCACTATGTCGACAACATACGGCAGCACGGCTTCAACCACTCCACCCTCATCTGCCGTTCCAACCGTTCGTGTCTGCGCCATTCCCTAGCCATCCGCAGCCAGTTAGGCATTGGCGGTGGCCCGGTGGTGAAAGGCGACCTGCTGATGGTGGTGCAGAATAACATCTGCGGCTTGATGAACGGCGACATGGTGGAGGTGGTCAGCGTTTCCGACCAGCCCATACCCCATGCCGGCCTTACCATGCGCAAAGTGGAGGTCAAAGAGCTTTTCACCAAACAGAAACGGCTCATCCTCATGATAGAAGACACCCTTACCTCCCCAACTGTCAACCTCAGCCAAGTGCAACAGCAGGCCCTCTTCCTCAATTTCATCAACCGCATGAAAAAGAAAGGCATCACCCAGAAAGACCCGCAGCGTTTTGCCGACGCACTGCGTTTCGACCCCTACCTCAACGCCCTGCGTTGCAACTACGGCTACGCCATCACCTGCCACAAAGCCCAGGGCGGCGAATGGGAAGAGGTCTACGTGGACCTGCCCGACCCCTTTATGTTCCAACCCATCAAAAGCACCTACCAGTGGATCTACACTGCCATGACCCGCGCCCGTCAAACCCTTCATCTTGTCAATGGATGTAATATCTGCTAAACCATGGAACTAGTCTTAAATACCTATGGCACCTGCCTCAATCGCGACAACCAAGGCTTCGTCATCACCAATGCCGAGCTGAACGAACTCCTTTGCCAGTTAATCAAGACCTTCTTCTGCCTCCCGTAGCCAATGCCACGCAAACGCCAAACCCTCACCTTTGTCCAGGCCATGCAGAAAATGCATAGTGCCGGCTTGGACCATAACGCTCCGCCCAACCGCCCCCTTGCCGACGATGTGGAAACCCTGCCCACGCTGCAAGAAAGGCTGTCTCTCATATTCAACTTAGTCAACAACAAACATCGTCCTCCAAGCAATATGCTATTCTTTGTAATGTATGATATCGAAAGCAACAAAGTCCGCCGCCAAGTGGTGAAATATCTGGAACGTCAAGGCTGTTCGCGTGTCCAGAAATCCATCTTTTTGGCCGACTTGTCCTCGTCTGTGTTCGAACAGATAAAAAACGACCTTGCCGAGGTGCAGGCATGCTACGATAACCAAGACAGCATCCTCGTTGTGCCCATCTCTACCGACTACCTTCAGGCCATGAAGGTCATCGGTCAAGAAATCAACATCGATGTTATCACCAAGTCTAGGACAACCTTGTTCTTTTGAAAGCCTCTCGAAAGAGGAGAAAGTTCTTTGACATAATAGAATAATTGGAAAAAAATCCGTATCTTTGCAATATGAAAAGGTACATTTTTTGTCTGAAAAAAAGACAAAAAAACGATTTTTTAATATGTAACATGTTGCAAAATAGAATGATATAAAATTTGCTCTCAGAGACCATATCCCACCAAAACAAGGATTAAGAC
>CAMVMF010000057.1 GCA_947168515.1 uncultured Bacteroidales bacterium | reverse complement strand
CTGTCCTGACGGAACCAATAGGTGTTGTCGGGGTAGTTGCAGGAGGCTTCGTGGTTGCCCTGAATGATGATAAGACCGTGGCCTACGTCTTTGCGCAGTTGCTCACGTCTTGCAATATAGGTCTCTTTTTTGAACATAACTGTTAGTATATATTTTTTTGAATTTGCAAAGATACTAAAAAAAATTGTAATAGATAGAAAATTATTCGTATCTTTGCAGCCCAATTTTTTAAAGATAGTTTTATTCTATGAAGCAAGAAGAACTTAAACTTAACCCCAACCGCTTGGTGCAGTTCCTTCAAAAACCCATGAAGGAGTTCACCAAAGCTGATATCCTCAAGGTCATCGAGGAGTTCCAAATCGAGATGATCAACTTCCGTTACATGGCCAACGACGGAAAGCTGAAGACCCTGAACTTTGTCATCAACAGCCTAGAGCATGCCGATGAGATTCTCACCTCGGGCGAGCGCGTTGACGGCAGCAGCCTCTTCCCCTATATCGAGGCCGGCAACAGCGACTTGTATGTCATCCCCCGCTTCCGCACGGCTTTCCTCGACCCCTTTGCCGAGATTCCCACCCTCGACATCCTGTGCAACTTCTACACCAAGGACGGCAAGCCCTTTGAGATGGCTCCGGAATACACCCTGCACAAGGCCGGCAATGCCTTCCGCGAGGTGACCGGCGGCATGGAGTTTGAGACCATGGGCGAACTGGAATACTACGTCATCGCCCCCCGCGAAGACGACTACCAGGCCGAGGACCAGCACGGCTATCACAACTCCACCCCTTTCTGCAAGTTTGAAAACTTCCGCACCGAGGCCATGAAACTCATTGCCGAATGCGGCGGCCTCATCAAATATGGGCACAGCGAGGTAGGTAACTTCTATCTGGGCGACAACATGTACGAACAGAACGAGATCGAGTTCCTGCCCACTACCCTAGAGGACTCGGCCGACCAGCTGGTGATAGCCAAATGGATCATGCGCACTTTGGGAAACCAATACGGCATCACCGTCACCTTTGCTCCCAAGATTACCGTGGGCAAGGCCGGCAGCGGCATGCACATCCACACCCGCATCAGCAAGAACGGCGAGAACATGTACGTAGGCGAAAACGGCCTCTCCGAGGTGGCCATGAAGGCCATCGCCGGCATACTGCATTGCGCCGGTTCGCTCACCGCCTTCGGCGACACCAACCCCACCAGCTATTTCCGCCTGGTACCCCATCAGGAGGCTCCCACCAACATCTGCTGGGGCGACCGCAACCGCAGCGCTATGGTACGCGTGCCGCTGGGCTGGACCAAAGGGTCGGGCAACATGATGGCCGACTGCAACCCATTGGAGAAGAACGACCCCGTAGACTTCAGCCACAAGCAGACCATCGAACTCCGCACCCCCGACGGCAGCGCCAACGTCTACCTGCTGCTGGCAGGCATGGCCGTGGCCGCCCGTCATGGTTTCGAGATGGAGAACGCCGTGCAGTATGCCCGCGACCGCTATGTGAGTGTCAACATCTTTGAGCACGAAGAGGTGCTGAAACGCCTCGACGTCCTGCCCGACAGCTGTGCCGCCAGCGCCGACCAGCTGGAGCGCGACCGCGCCATCTACGAGGAGCGCGGCATCTTCGCCCCCGGCCTCATCGACGGCATCATCAAGGAGCTGCGTTCCTACAACGACCGCACCCTCCGCGCCGACATTGGCAACAACTCCGAGAAAATCCTGTCTCTAGTGGAAACCTACATGCATTGCGGCTGATTCATTAGTATTACTTAAGAAAACAAAACATTTTATATCAACCAATTAAAAAAAACAACAAAATGAAAAGAACATTGTTTGTGGCCCTACTGGCCTGTGTTACCTTGATGTTTGCATCCTGCAACAAAGAAAAAGACCTCAACGGCACCAACTGGAAAACCCACACTGTCGTCAATCAGGAAATGAGTATGGAGGGTATGACCGCCACCATTAACATGAATATCGATGGCACCATGAGCTTCACCAATGCCACCAACGGTGCCATGATTCTCACCACCAGCGGCTCTATGCAGGCCATGGGCATGACCTTACCCATGGATGCCGAGACCGACACCATAGACTTCACCTACACCTTCACTGGCGAAAACGGAACCATCACCATGAAGGAAGACAACGAGAGCATCTCCGTTCCGTTCACCTACAACAAAAAGGACAACACCATCAACATCACCCAGACCCAGACCGACGAAGAGACCGGCCTCTCTATGACCATCGACATGACTTTCACCGAAGCAAAGTAATGTCTACCCTATATCTGCTCATCGGCGGCAACCAAGGCAACCGCCAACAGATACTCACCCAAGCGACAGACCTGATACAGAAACGTATCGGGTCTGTCGTTGCTTCTTCTCAAATCTATGAGACTGCCCCGTGGGGAACGTTCGACAGCCCTACGACACTGCCTTTTCTGAATCAGGCCCTAAAAGTGGAAACCGCGTTAGAACCCCACATTTGTCTGGTCCAATGCCTCGAAATAGAGCAACAGCTCGGCCGACAAAGACCCAACACCCCCCACTGTCAGGAACGCCTGTACAGCAGCCGCCCCATTGACATCGACTTAATCCTGTTCGACCACAAGGTTATAGACCTCCCCGACCTCATCCTCCCCCACCCCCGCATGCATCTCCGTCGCTTTGTCCTCACCCCCCTGTGCGACATTGCGCCACATTATATACACCCAGTTTTCGACAAAACCCTTTCGCAACTTTTACACGAATGTCCCGACAATTCTTCTTGTTCTGTCTACTGTTAATCCCGCTGGCCTCTATAGGCCAACATACAGTCAGCGGCACCATCACCGACCATTCTAATGGCGAAACACTCATTGGGGCCACTATTCTAGACACCCGCAGTGGCAAAGGCACCACCACCAATGTCAATGGCCGTTTCTCCCTCACCCTCAAGGGTGACAGCGCGTTTCTCCGCATCACCTATGTTGGATACGAGCCAGTCTACGACACTTTGGCCCTTACCTCCAATCACGCCCGCAACTACAGTCTCAAACCCAGCATACAACTCCAAGAGGTCACCATCACCGCCCAGCGCATCAATTCCCGCGAGTCGGCGCAGATGAGTGCGCTGGAGATGCCTGTCGAACAGCTCAAGGCGGTGCCCGTCCTCTTTGGCGAAGCCGACATCCTCAAGGCCATACAGCTCCTCCCCGGCGTCCAGTCCGGCAACGAGGGCACCGGCGGCATGTATGTGCGTGGCGGCGGCCCCGACGAGAACCTCTTCCTCCTCGACGGCATACCGCTGTACAACGTCAACCACCTCGGCGGCTTCTTCTCTGCCTTCAACGCCGATGCGGTCAAGAACGTCACCCTCTACAAGGGCAGTTTCCCCGCCCGTTTTGGCGGCCGCCTCTCCAGCGTGCTGGACGTCACCACCAACAACGGAAACGACAAGGAAATCCACGGCAACGCATCCTTAGGCCTTATCTCAGCCAAACTGGCCGTAGAAGGTCCCATCGTGCCGGAGAAGACCACCTTCTCGCTCTCGGCCCGCCGCACCTACGCCGACCTCCTGTTAAAACCCCTGGTGGCCAAACTGGCACTGGATGCCGACGGCAAGACCAAGCTCAAGGCCGGGTACCATTTTTACGACATCAACGCCAAGGCCGTGCACACCTTCTCCGACAAGAGCCGCCTCTACGCCACCTTCTATGCCGGCAACGACGATGCCAACATCCGCGTGCGTACCGAAAGCAGCCTACAAGAAGACCAATACCTCTCCTTCGTCAACAACTGGGGCAATATGGTTGGCGGACTCCGCTGGAACTACGTGCTGGGGCCGCGGCTCTTCATGAACCTCTCTGGCTCCTACACCCAATACACCAACGCCATGGACTTTGGCCTTGAAACCATCGCCACCCTGGCCGACGGCACCGAGCGGACCTCCACCGTCAACGGCAACTATCTTTCTTCCATCCGCGACCTCACGGGCCGCATCGACTTTGCCTTCACCCCCAACACCAACCACGACATACAGTTCGGCACCTACCTCACCCACCACTGGGTACGTCCCAGCGTGGCCAGTGCCAGCATCGACTACTACGACCAGATTCAGATGAACGAAGCCTGGAAGATGGACACCAATATTCAGGATGCACTGGTCATGGCCAACGACTGGGTGGTCTTTGCAGAGGACGACTGGAACATCAACGACCTCCTCAAAATCAACTACGGACTTCATTTCAGCGGTTTCCAAGTCGAGAACTCCTTCTATCCCTCTCTCCAGCCTAGGCTCTCGGCACGACTGCTTCTGGGAGAGAATGTCTCTCTCAAGGCAGGTTACGCCTATATGTCGCAATACATGCACCTGCTTTCCACCACCAGTGTCTCCATGCCCACCGACCTGTGGGTACCCTCCACCGACCGCATCCAACCCATGAATGCCCACCAGGTCGCCGCCAGCTTCTGCTACGACATCCCTCTGGTGGCCGAAATCTCCGTCGAAGGGTACTATAAGTATATGACCAACCTCATCGAGTACAAAGACGGCACCACCGCCTTCGGCACCTCACAAGGGTGGGAAGACCTCGTCTGCATGGGCGATGGCTGGACCTACGGCGTGGAGTTCCTTGCACAACGCAACTTTGGCAACCTCACAGGCTGGATTGCCTACACCTGGAGCCGCACCAACCACCTCTTCAACCGTCCCGGACAGGAGCTCAACCACGGCAACCCCTTCCCTGCCAAATACGACCGCCGCCACGACCTCTCCATCGTCCTCAACTACAAGTTCAGCAAAAAATTCGATGTTTCGGCCACTTGGGTCTTCTGCACCGGCAACACGGCCACCTTGGCCATGCAACGCTACCCACGCGCAAGCGACGACCCCGACGACTACAACAACGGACGCGGTGGGCTCTCCCATGTCAGCAGCCGCAACAACTACCGCATGCCCAACTATCACCGCGCCGACATCAGCGCCAACTTCCACCGCACCTTCAATACTCGTCTGACCCTGGCCAACGGCGAGTCTCGCAAGATCCGCCGCACCATCAACGTCAGCGTCTACAACCTCTACAACCATGCCAACCCCTACCTCACCTACACCAGCAGCCAGTTTTCCTACCTCAGCTACAGCAAGGCCCTCGTCCAGCTGTCCATCTTCCCCATCCTCCCCTCAGTCTCCTATACCCTCTACTTCTAAATCATCAATCCGCTAATCCAACAACAACATGAAAACCTTCCGCCTTTTCCTCGCCGCCCTTATGGTTTTATCCCTCTCAGCTTGCGAGAAAGTCATAAAAGTCGACCCTTTGGATGCCCCTTCACAGCTGGTCCTCAACGGCATCCCTTCGGCCGAAAAGCAATGTTTTGTCTATTTTGCCAACAGCCATTTCTTCCTCGACACCTCCAACAACCATCCTGTCGATGACGTAGATATGCTGCTCGATGTCAACGGCACCCAATACCGTCCCACCAGTGTCGACCGCTGCCGCTACTATTTCGACTATGTGGCCCAGGCCGACGACAGCCTCTCCATTCGGGTGCAGGCCGGCGACCGACTAGTCACCTCCAGCACCTACGTGCCTCGCATGCCGCAGATCAGCAACCCCATAGCCTATATCGACAGCGACTCCACCTTCAACCTCATGGTGGTCAACTTCACCCTCACCGACCCCGCCAACTACCCCAACTACTACCGCTTCCTCATCACCCAACGCGACAGTGGCTCCATCTACATCCCCTATTTCGACTACTCCGACACCATCGACACCACCTACAACAGCATCTTCTTCTGCCTCGACACAGCCCTTACCAGCCCCTATGCCGCCGCCACCGAGGCTTTGGGCGGCTATCTCTACACCCAATTGCTCACCACCGATGCCAACATCGATGGCACCGCCCACAATGCCTCCATTCTGGTCATACTGCTGCGCGACACCAACGAGATACAGCCCTACATCCACCAGTATGGCCTCTCCGTCGAGTGCGTCACCCCCGACCGCTACCGCTACCTGCAGAACATTGATGCCATCAGCAGCATGATGTCGCTCATCGCCGAACCTCCAGAGGTATACAGCAATGTCAACGGTGCCCTGGGCATCTTTGCCGGCAATGCCAAACAGACCTTCCCGCTCCTCACCATCTCCGACGGACAGGTGGTCGGCACCCCTGACAGCATAACTTTGGTCAACGACCCCACCCTCCTGTCGCGCTACCGCTCAAAAATCCCGCCCAAGGTACTTGACCGGATAAAAGAACGTCGCAGCAGGACCTCCATGCCCCACAAATAAGACATTTCCATGAAACTCTACCTCCTGGGCTATATGTACAGCGGCAAGACCACCATCGGTCGATGCCTTGCACAGCAAATGGGCCTCCACTTTGTCGACCTCGACCATCTTTTCGAAGAGCACTACCACACCTCTATCCCACTTTTTTTCAACCGCTATGGCGAAGAGGCCTTCCGCAAACTGGAACGGCAGATGCTCCACAGCACCCAGACAATGGACAACGTCGTCATCAGCACCGGTGGCGGCACCCCCTGCTATTTCGACAACATGGACTGGATCAACGCCCACGGCACCTCCATCTTTCTGGACGCAAGCATCGACGCTATCATACAGCGGGCTCATGCCTCCAGAAAGCAACGCCCCGTCCTTGCCAACAAAAGTCCCGAAGAGCTGCATACCTTCATCCAGAACCAACTGGCTCAGCGGCTACCCTACTACACCCTGGCCCAAATACACTTCCCTGCCGAACAGCCCGACCTCTCCGCCCTCCTCCGGCAACTCTCCCTACATCCCACCAACCAAGACCCATCTAAGTCCGGTGTAGGTTCGCTGTAGATTCGCTTGGGGTTCGCTCCCCTGAGGCAAAAGAAAGACAAAAGCCCAAGACCAACCCTGCTAGGTCCTAGGCTTAAATGATCTGATTCAAAAAAACAACGAGTTGCGCTCAACGCTGCTCAAGCGTTTGCCTATCCCAAACGGCATAGATACACCTATGCTACCTATTGGAGCGAGAAAGCCCCCACAACACTAATCGCATATCCTCTTCAGGCTACACGAGAGTAGTTTCCCCTCATCGTCGTAGAGGTGCATCCCATTGCCCTCGCAATAGCGCCACGACTTGCAGTGGGCGCACTGGTCTATCTTGGCCCAACTGCGGTCGCGAAAGACTTGGAAACGATTCTCCCACACCTCCCATAAGTTGTCTTGGTAGATATTGCCCTGATGGAAATTGCTTCTGATGCTGGTGCAGCCCGAGATGCTGCCGTCGCACAACACCGATGCCACCTCCACCCCAGCACGACAGTTGAAATAGTAGTCCCGCACCTGCCGCTCGTATGGGCCCAAATAGCCCTCGCAGGCATAATTGCAGATGATACGCCCTTCGGCACGGGTCTTCTTTACAAACTGCAGCACGCCCGTAAACTGTTCGTTGCTCAGCTGTAGCTCGGGGTCGTGGGCGGCACGGCCCATGGGGAAGATGGCAAAGACACGCCAGCGCTTGCAGTTGAGCCCTATCAGGTGTTCCTTTATCTCCTCCAGCTGGTGATAGTTGCGTGGGTTGACGCAGGTGACCACATCCCACAGCAGGTCGTCGGTCTGCCCCAGCAGCCGGATGGCCTCCGAAGCACGCTCAAAACCATGGGGTGTCTGCCGCATCCAGTCGTGTTCCGCCTGTAGGCCGTCGAGACTGACCGTAATAGAGTGCATACCGCTGCGCAGCAGGCCGTCCAGCCGACGCTCGTTCAGCAAAAAACCGTTGGTCACCATGCCCCAGGGGAAGCCCCGTCGGTACAACTCCAAGCCGCAAGCCTCTATGTCGGGTCGCAGCAGTGCCTCGCCACCAGTAAAAACCACAAACACCTTGTGCGGGTCCACATGGGGCGTGATGTCGTCTACAGCCTTAAAGAAATCGGCAGCCGGCATATCGGGCGTGGTAGTGCTCACCTTGCAGTCGCTGCCGCAATGCCTGCAATGCATATTGCACCGCAGCGTACACTCCCAAAACAGCGTACGCAGCGGATGCAGCTTGGCCTGATTGTGCCTATACTGCCGCCAAAGCTCCTGCTTCAGATCCATCGCCCCGCTATTTCTTCTTTTCCACAGTGATGTTCACCTCCTTGGTCCTGCGACCCTGATACCACTTCGAGCCCTGCTCGGTCTGGTCTTCGGAAGTGAATTTCACCTCTATCATCTGGTCTTGATAACGGCCGTTCTTGTCGCCGTCGATGTCGCGCACCAGCACCCGCTGGGCTTCCACCGGAACATCACGTGCCTGCGCGTCGAAGCGGCCTTCGGCATCGGTAGTGTCAGATGCGTTGCGGATGTATTCCTGCACATAGGGGTTGTCTTCCTGAAGATATTCGGGCGAGATGTCGACCGTCTGGTTGACCAGAATCACCTGCATGCCTTGGACTGGCTTGCCCTGCTCGTCGGTCACGCGGCCCTTCACCTGGAAGTCCATCTGAGGTACGCCATACATCACGGCCATCTTGCCCGGATCGAAAGCCTCGACAGGTTCTTTTTCGGGATTTGCTGGCTGCTGGGGTTCTTGAGCCACCTCTTTGCCACAGTGGCACGATGTCAGTCCCAGCATACCCATGGCTGTCATCAGCAGCCAGTCTTTCATTTTCAAAAAACGGATTTTCATCTTATTATAGTGTTAACTAGTTATCTATTCTGTCTTGTCCTGAGGCACTGGCGGCTCCTCGCCCCCACTCAGCCGCTGCTGCTGCACGCGGACACTCTCGGCATGTATCTTTTCAAAAACCTCTTTCACAAACTCCGGCTCCAACCGCAGTTCTGTAGCCATTGCCAGCCGCTGCTGCAGCAACGAGTCCCACCGCTTGGGCTGGAAAACGGCCAGATTGTCCTGGGCCTTCACACGGGCAATCTCACCCGACACCTCCAACCGTGCAGACAACAGCCTCAGCAACTGGTCGTCGATACGGTCTATCTGGCTGCGAAGCATACTCAAATCCCTATCAGCCATGCCACTGTCGGTCTGTCGCAACACCAGATCTTCCAACAGCTCCCGCAACCCATCAGGCGTAATCTGCTGCCGGCTGTCGGTCAAGGCCTCCTCAGGATTGGGATGCACCTCCACCATCAGTCCGTCAAACCCCAAGTCCAGGGCCCACTGCGACACCTCCTGCAACAGCTCGCGACGACCGGCAATATGGCTGGGGTCGGTCACAATAGGCACCTTGGGCATAGCGCGGCGCAGCTCTATAGGCACTTCCCACAGGGGGTGATTGCGGTAGCCCCCATTCTTCAGCACGTCAAAGCCGCGGTGCACGGCCGTCACATCTGTCAGCCCCACCTGCCAGCAACGCTCGATGGCACCCATCCATAGGCGCACATCAGGACTGGGTGCGTTCTTCACCAGCACCATCAGACCCGTACCCCGCATGGCTTCGGTCAATTCCTGCACCATGAAAGGATTGGCAGTGGTGCGGGCACCAATCCATACGGCCTTGAGGCCATAGCGCATCACCTGCTCCACATGCTGGGGCGTTGCCACCTCGCAGGCAAAGGGCAACGAGCGGCAACCCTCGTCCTTCAGTTCTTTGGAGAGGTCGGCAATCCAACGTAAAGCCTTCTCTCCCAACCCTTCAAAACCGCCTGGGCGGGTGCGGGGTTTCCACACACCGCAGCGCACCATCGACACCTGCGGCATCTGCGCCAGCGACGACACCACGGCGTTGAGCTGCTCTCGCGACTCCACACTACACGGTCCTGCTATTATAAGTGGCTTCTGTGCATCCATCAATCTCATAACGCAGAAAACCCCATTCTATTGCCTCCGCCGCAAAAATATCCCTCTCGGAACAAAGGCTGTTTCTATTGGGTAGAAACAAGCGGGGAGCCCCCACTATGGAGGCTCCCTGCTCATAGGATGTCAAATGGACGGTTATTTGCGCCTCTTTATACCAGCACTTTTGTTGCCTTCATGAGGACAGGCTTCTTCGTAATAAATGCCTGTTTTTGGGTCAAAATGGACGTAAATATCATCACCATTCTTTAGATGTTTAAGATACCAATTGTTGAATTCAACAGAGTCTGTAGCCTTAATGATATCCACTTCTTTGGCTCCATTCTCGTAAGCCGATAGTCTTGAGTAAAAAGTCTCGATAACATTCGGGTCAGTTACCATGCTGATATTCACATATCCTTCCTGGTCGCTCATGTTCATCATGAAGATATGGCCTTCATACAAATGTGAGTAGACGTCAAGATAGTACATTACACTGTCGGTTTTGCAAATCGGGGCAATCATTGTTTCTGGACGGTTTCTACATCTGAGCACAAATTGATGCAAATCCTCCATACCGTTAGTGTCGGGAGCCTGTTCGGTCTTAGAACAAGAGGCGATGAATGCCATTCCTAATACAATGGCGATGCCAAACAAAAACTTTTTCATTGTTCGTTTTTTTTTGTGTGTTTTAAACAATTCCTATTTTTTTCGTACTTTTGCAAATGCACTACCGGGAATTGCGACTATGCATTTTGCTGGTTGTGTGCTGTGCCTTCTGCGGTTTATTATGGGGACCGAGCAGAGGGCACTTTTTGATTTGGTCATTGCCTCACCATATTGCACCGAGAGTACATAACTCGTTTCCTATGGCAGGACTGAATAGATTACTTAGGCATATTTATTTTTGTTTATTTTTTCTACTTCTAAGCATAAATCGGTGCAGTTTGACTTGCTCCTCTGTCAGATATGACGAAAGTATTTTGGACTGATCCGCCTGGCTGAAAGGGAAAAAGATAGCAATGGTACGTTCGCTGCATCGACAGAATACAAAGCAATCGCCATCTCCCATTTCTTCCGATGTTGTCTCGATAAGCGTATTTCTATCGGCAAACCAGTACAATACATTTCCAGAATAATTGCTGCCACATAGTTGTTCCGAGGTTTTTCCCATTGTAGACAGCAGCGAGTCCCATTCCGCATTACTATATGCTTGGACGAGAATCGCATTGATGGTGAGGCTGGAGTCGACTTGCAATTCTCTCACAAAAGCCACATTCCAGTTTTTGTGAGTGCCCAGACGTTCGGCCAAAGCCTCCTCTTGTCCTATGGACACAAATGAGGACATAATCAGGAGTATGAATAGGATTGTGCGTACAGATTTCATGTCATTATAGATTTTTTTTATTTATAAGAAAGCCAGAAGCATACTCGTTACCGTCTCCTCGTCGCAACGGTCTGAAATGCTACCCCCACTATAGCATACCATTCCTCCATTTTTGTGTTTCGCCAGATCCAAAGACGGTTTTTGTACTGTTTGCCATTCATGTTTCATCTCAACCAGTGCATACTGATGATCGCAGTTCTGCATGGTTTCCCTCTCCAATTCTAACTCGTGATGTCCCGCCGATGCCGGCTGCGTATTCTCGTTTTCCTGACAGGGAAGAGGTTCAGCTTGGGCAGTCGTTAGTTCTGTCTTAGGAACTTCGGCAGTTCGTATTAGTGCGACTATTCCTGCGGCCATCAGCAGAGCCACACAGGCAGCTGCCATCCATCTCAGTCTGTGACCATGCCCCAATGTAGAGGGGTCTTGACTAGACGATACCTGCATCTGAAGATAAGTCGGGTTGGTTTGTCGAGGCTGGGAAATTACATTATTCACTAACTCTTTAGTTATCAGTTTAATTTCAACAGGTTGCCGGCCTGTTTGCTTCCATAGTTGCCTTATTCTAGGCAGCGTTATTGTTTTCCATCTTCTTTTCATAACCTGGGCGTTAATATAGTTCCTTTGATATTTTCTTAATTCGCAGTTTGACTTCTCTAATACGGTATTGCAGTTTTCTTAGGCTTATGCCAAGTCTTTGCGCCATTTGCGCATGAGGAATGTCTGCTGTGTAGAGTTCCACTATACGGTAGTCATCGGCATCCAGTTTGCGCAGTACCTCTGCTATACGCTCAAGCTCTTCTGCTGTTTCGTCATCTGGAATTGGCAAGGTATTTTTCAAGCTATCGTCGTACGACACCATCCTGAGGCCGTTTTTATACTCGTGAGACTTCAAATAGTTGCAGCCAACCTGCCGTGCAGCGTTGGGACACCATCGCTCCCATTGTCGTTCATCCTCGTCGGCATGTTCCTGCATATAGTCCCACAGGCGTAGCAAGATGTATTGAATCAGTTCCTTCTGGTGGTACTCGTCCCATGGGAAGAACTGTCGGCACACCGCTTCCAGAACCTCTCGCTGGCGCTCCACCAGATTGGTAAACCTGAGTTTCAAGTCGTCTAATTCTGCCTTTTCTCTTGCCATATTGTGTGTCTGCTATACTTTGTATTGTTAATTGCAAAAGAGCTTCTTTTCATCCTTCGCAATAATATATACAATGTTGCATTCTCGAAAGTGCAAAAAAATCCGTATTAACCATCCACGCCAGCAAGAACAATGCCATCAATTTGTGGATTCGTCTCCTCGAATTCGGCAACTTTTGTGGATTTCAATGTTGAATATATACGCTCCTTCACCGAGGTGAGGTTATCACTATCTAAAGGAAACTTCTATTAATCACCCCATCGGGGTGAGATATGAATAACACCGTACGTAGTGCGGTGATTATCTGAGGCAAACAGATGCGTCCCGATAAGGACGCGACACGAAAACAAATAAATAGAACCCACCTAAAGTCCAGTCAAAAGGCAGACCAAAGTCTGAAAGACTGACAGAAGGAATACACATCTAGCCCAATGGCAACGCCTTGGGCAAATCAATGAGACTCAAATAACACCCTGTGAGGGAAAAGACCCTTATTCATTTTTATAGTCCACCTATCTATTTCAACCTACAAGAAAGAGGGCTGGCGGGGGCGCGCACTGCCGTGCGCGCTCCTGCCAACCCTCTTTTCCCCTGCCCGTATGGGGCAAGGGTTAGTTCTGACGCACAGCACGGACAGTGAAACCGTAGCCGCGGCCTTCGCCGCCCATGCCCAGGTTGTCCGAACCGAAGTAGAAGTCCCACGCGACGTCCGGGTAGCCCGTGTCGAGCGAACTCGACCAGTAGTAACCGCGGATCCCGTCGTAGTAGAGCGAACTGTACCAGCGGACGCCGGCGGCGGGAAGAAAGAGACTGTTACCATTGGAGCCGGTGAAGCGGCAACCGTTCACGCCGTTCTGCGTTGTCCACTGGCTGGTGGTGTGGTCCATCAGCTCCCGCCACTCTTCCTCTGTTGGGGTACGACCGCCATAGTTGGCGGTGGCGGCATCGTCGCTGGGTTGCAGGATGGTCAGGTTGTCGGTGAAGCCATAGTAGCCATAACTCGAAAGGCTGCAGTATTTGGTGAGCTGGTCATAGTCCCCGTTGCAGTAACGGTAGGTACTCCAGTCGTAAACGCTCTTGGGGCTGGTCTCGCCCCAGGCAAAGTAGTCGCCGTAGTCTTCCGGCGAGGTGGCACCCACGTTGCGCGTGGCCCACAGCAGGCCGCTGGGCAGGCCGAGGTCGACCCAGTCGCCCTCATCATCCGGCCGCTCCACCAAAGTAATGGCACAGTCTTCGGGACACAATACCAAATTCGCTCCAGTAAAATTGTCATGTAGACCACTTAGTGGAACTGACTGGTACGCCTCCGATGCAGTTTTACCATTGCACATATAATTCATAAAAGATGAGAGCGCCAATGATCCCACCTCTGCTCGAACAGGTCTGTCGTATCCTAAAAAGCATCCAAGATTATTTTTTCGAAGTATATTCCACAAATTACTGTTTGCTTCCAACAACGAACATGAAATAGCAAACATGATACTATTGTTAGGGAAATGTTTTTCCATGTTATCATTGATATAAGACTCACTTACCTTCCAATAATGATAATCATCCTCATTCCCATTCCTTCTTTCTTTTGAGATAGACACTCTTCTGAAATCTGAAAGCCATTCTCTGAAATATTGGAAAGACCAAAGGCCATACGATAGCCCACTGGAACTACCTGTAACTATCCAATGTTGGCCATCTTCGTACTCTCCATGCGCCTGAATAATAACCACCCCATAATTTGGCATCTCATTACAGATGAAATCAACGTCAACGTCTTCACCAGTTACATATCTTATATTAAAACCAATATCTCTAAGTTTATTAGCAACATCATCCAAATCAGCTTTAATAAAATTGACATTCTCATCATAAGGAACCGCATTTACAACACATAAACTCCTATTTTCACATAACACTGCATCATCTTTTGCCGCATAATTATTTATCTGATTAAAATTGCCAATTTTCATAGCTAATTCACCATCCGTTGAACCCCAATCTGGGAAGAATTCATACGAAAGAATTCCTCCGTCTTTGATTTTAATCAAGATGGAGCTATCGCACAATCTAACATCTTCAACATTCTCCATAGCTTTGATTTCATCCAGATGTTGTGCCATTTCTTCAACCGTCTCCGATGTTTCATAGATTTGGGAGACGTTGTCCATGACCACTTCGGCATTCTCAAACACTATACGTGCCTGTTCTTCGGTGATTTCGTCTTTGGTGCAGCTGACTGTGACTAATCCAAACAGTAAGCAGGCCAGCGAAGCAAGGATTCCCCATGGGTGTTTTTTCATCATAACCAATACCCTAAATCCGTGTCGGGCGCAACTTCTTGGTGGCGGTGATTCCCGGAACGCCATGGTAGCGTATTGTTTTGCTAAGAGGGTATATAAAAAAGAAGCGCGGGGATCTGTCACTTTGCTTATCCCGTGTATCTGGCCTTCGCATTGCCTTTGGAACAGAATAAGCAATGCCGAAGCCCACGCGTGTGGATATAGTAAGACTACTATATGCCAACCATGGACGAAGTACATTGCGTTATTGCGGTAACCAAATGAAGTTGCGAAGTTCAATAGAGCCGCAGATAAAACGCCGTTACAACGTCTTTCTTATATGTCCTGCCGCCTCCTGCGGGATAGCCTTTCGATCTTCTCCCGCCCACTTAGCCCGTCGCTCTCGTCGGGCTTCGGTGGTGCAGAAACGACGCTGCAAAGATACAACCATTTCCCGATATGAACAAAAAAAAGTACCATCAAATATTTTTGTAGACTAAGCAAGTCACTTGTATTCAGGCATGGCGAGGGCCGGAACGACAGTCTCCCCTATTTTGCACATTCTCACAATGTCCTTTCTACTGGTTACTATCAACACCTATCCATCGAATATTATCATGGATCTTTCCGCAAGCATTAGGGCGAAAGAAACGAATATACAGAAGCCTTGCCTTCACTTTGACAAGATGTCCATGTTCAGATATTCTTACGGGGACTTCTAAAAATTCGTTTTATTCGTTATCATGCCTGCATGAAGATTCAGATAATAAATCCGTTAGATTCGTGCAATTCGTGTTCAAGAGTTATTAATTCGTTTTATTCTTTATCACGCCAGCATGAAGATTCAGATAATAAATCCGTTAGATTCGTGCAATTCGTGTTCAAGAGTTATTAATTCGTTTTATTCGTTATCATGCCAGCATGAAGATTCAGAAAATAAATTCGTTAGATTCGTGCAATTCGTGTTCAAGAGTTATTAATCGAAATCCCTTTACATGTTTTTTGAACATGGTTGCCGTTGTAGGCGTGCCCATTTCTGATGCCCCATTAGAGGGGGTGCAAACTGTAAAAACGTAGAAAAACCGGAGGAAATCATCCGCGTAACGAGGTTTAGCAAAAAAGGAAATCGCACATGCCTAATGGTATATGTGATTATTTCATGGAATGGAGGAATCCCTTTACAGGAGCATAGTCATAAACACCGGCACACATAGTAAATCCTGTTCTTTTCTCAAGTCTTTGGGATAAACCAAATACCTATTGCCAATACGGCTGGAGAACTTCTTCTGGAAAGCATCAAGCGAAGCGTGGGTTTTATATCCTGACGACTTCACTTCAATAGGACAAATCTTGTTTCCTCTTGACAGAAGGAAATCTATTTCATAGTTGTGTTTTCCGTTTTCTGTCGGCCATGTGTGGTAGAATAGCCTGTTGCCGGCAGCAACAAGCATCTGCGCAACAATGTTTTCATACACATACCCAAGATCGGCTGAAAGTTTGTCTGAAAGAAGTTTCTGGTATATGATATTGTCAGTGGCGGCCTTGTCCCAGAAAGCAAGAGTAACGAAAAGGCCAGTGTCAGCCACAAACATTTTATATTGTCCATAGTCAGTATGCATAGGCATCCCCACATTGATTGCAAAGATACAATCTTTTTACAAAATCTCAAAATTTATTCTACCTATAGATTACATTTTCTCAATATTTATATGCATTATATATTACAAAATCTCATAATCTATTATAGCATATAATTACATTATCTCAAAATTCAACCAAACAGCATATCGATACTGATCTAGTAAATCTTTGTTTTGTCCACTAGCAGCATCATTTCCTGCTGTTTTTATGTTTGGCTCTAGTTTAATATAAGACTGATTTTTTACAGCCTCGAAGAGGCTGAATCTCAGTAACACCGTACAAGCGTAGCGCAGTGCGGTGACGGAATAAACTCACTCCTAGCGTCCCGAAGATGAAGAAGAGCCAGTGGCTCTTCGATAACGAAGTACAACGAAGTGGAGAAAAAAAACGACATTGAGACCGTTTGGCAAAAATCAGTCATATGTTGTACTAGAGCGTTATGTTTTTCCCCGAATTTATTGTGAGAAAACCGTACAAAATCCCCAAATTTATTCCATCAAAATTGTACAGAATCCCTAAATCTGATAGTATATAATGAAAAATGGCCGCACATGTGAGTGTACTCATGTGCGATCGGCCTATGGTTATGAAAGCAAGGACTATAAAAGCGGGTGGGACGCGGTATGATGGGAGTAAATGTTTTTTTTAATGGAAGGTATATTGATTTGCAACCTGCTGATTTACACCCCACGGATTGCACATGTAATCGGAGGGGATGGAAAGGGTGTCTCACAAGTAACTATCCCCTATTGAGAATGGCTTATATGGACCAAACCTCAACCTACTGGTCAAATGAAACGAGGATGGGCCACCCACTAGCTTTTACCTTGTTTTTTAACCGTTGCTTAGTCTTTTGTAAAATAGACACCCGCTCCGTACAATGGCACATTGGTCATTCTTTCCTGTTCACGATATCCGCTCATCGAGAAACGAACTCCGCGCATTTCGGCATTATTTTGAAGAATAGTCTTGAGTGATTTCGACTGCAGGTTCTCTTCCGCTTTCACCTCAATGGGGACAATCTGTGTTTCTTGTTGGATGATGAAATCAACCTCCAGTTTACTGGTGTCTCTGCTGTAATAAAACAGAGACTGGTCAATGCTTGCCGCAAGTTGGGTACAAACATAGTTCTCTGTATACATACCCTTCCCCTCTTCCATATTGTTTGGCATGAGAAGAGTGGCAGCAGGTGTGTTCGATAAAGCGCCCAACAACCCCACATCAAGAAGATACAATTTGAACACAGAAAAATCTTCATAGACCTTCAACGGCATAACAGGTTTAGAAACTCTCGCCACCCGATGGACCAGCCCAGCATCAATCAACCATTGTATGGCCAGTTCAAAATCCTTTGCACGTCCGCCTTCACGCACTACGTTATAGACGAACTTCTTGTTTTCTTTTGAAAGCTGTGAAGGGAAATAAATACACACTTTTCATAGCCACTTTATCCAATAAATACACACTTTTCATAGCCACTTTATGTACTAAAGAAACATTTATCATAGCCACTTTCGGAACAAATCCACACTTTTCCGTGACTTTATAATATACAAGCAATATATGGATAGCACTACATTAAGTAGGTATAAAGGGTGGCTTATTGTACTACTATCGATATATAATAAGATTGACTTCACATGTGAGCGTTCACATGTGCAATCGGTCTATCGTAATGGAAGATTTGATTTATTGCCGATTAAGCGAAGCGCGTTATCTCCAGATGCCATAGAGGCCCATTGCCGCTCATATTTTTGGGAAATCTATCACATGCCTTCCCCCTGCCAACAACTGGGTGAAAGAGCCAAGGAGTCGTGCTGTAAACAACACAAAAAATAAAGTCCCTGCCAGTGCTGGCAGGGACCCCCTATTTACATCAATGAAAAGCCTTTGTATGGACTATTCAGCTGCGTCGGGCACGACGTATACGAAAGAACGATCCTCGCGACCTTTCTTGAACTGAACAGTTCCGTCAACCAAGGCATAGAGGGTATGGTCTTTGCCCATACCGACGTTCTGTCCGGGGTTGTGGACGGTGCCACGCTGACGGATGATGATGTTACCGGCGACGCAATGCTGACCGCCGAAGATTTTAACGCCTAAGCGTTTGCTTTCGGATTCACGACCGTTACTGGAACTACCGACACCTTTTTTGTGAGCCATAATATACTGTTTTTAAAAGGTTTTACACTACTTTAATTAATTGATGCTATCGATCTTGATCTGGGTGAGATAGTCACGATGGCCGTTCATCTTCTGAAAACCCTTGCGGCGGATTTTCTTGAACACCAGAACCTTGTCGCCCTTAAGATGGCGGAGGACGGTGGCCTTTACGTTTGCACCAGCGATGTAGGGTTTGCCAACCTCTACGTTGCCGTCATTGTCTTTAAGCATCACGGTGTCAAAAGTAACCTCGCTGCCCTCTTCGTTCTGAAGACGGTTGACGAAGACCTTCTGATCTTGAGCGACCTTGAATTGCTTGCCTGCGATTTCTACAATTGCGTACATTTTCTTAATATGTTTAATTTTAATGTTTTATTC
>CAMVMF010000056.1 GCA_947168515.1 uncultured Bacteroidales bacterium | reverse complement strand
GGTGTCACCCTCAAGGCCGACAACTACTTCAACCCCTTTGTCGAAATCATGAAAGGTAAGAAATAATCAAAGAAAAAAACACACACAACCATGAGCGAAGGTTTATATTCAATGGAGGCTAAGGATTTCGACAAAACCTTAGATCTAACTAAAATAAAGCCCTATGGCGATACCATGAACGATGGTAAAGTCCAATTGAGTTTCACCCTGCCCGTTCAAGAGGGCGAAGAAGCCACCGAGGCAGCCAAACAGCTGCTCAAGAAAATGGGATTTGAGAATCCTTTGGTGGTGTACTCGCACGAACTGACCAAGGGTTTCACCTTTTTCAACTGTTACGGTAGCCTCACCCACACGGTGGACTATACTTCCATCCATGTGCCAAAGGTCGAGTCCAGCAAGATGGATATGCATGAGTGCGACGAATACATCCGCGAGCATATTGGCCGTAAGATCGTCATCGTAGGAGCCAGCACAGGCACCGATGCCCACACGGTGGGTATTGACGCCATCATGAACATGAAGGGCTATGCCGGCCACTACGGTCTCGAACGTTACGACATGATCGATGCATACAACTTAGGCAGCCAGGTACCCAACGAGGACTTTATAGCCAAGGGTATTGAGCTCCATGCTGATGCCCTTATTGTCAGCCAGACCGTTACCCAGAAGGATGTCCATATTAAAAACCTTACCGAACTTGTAGAAATGCTGGAGGCCGAAGGATTGCGCGACAAGATTATCCTCATATGCGGAGGTCCTCGTATCAGTCACGAGCTGGCCAAGGAGTTAGGCTACGATGCTGGATTTGGCATGAACACCTTTGCCGATGACGAAGCGTCTTACATCGCCGAAGAGATGGTCAAGCGAGGCGTAGAAAACTTCGGACTCTAAGCTTCCACGACTGAAGGTAACCGCATTTTTTAATACCGAACGTCGTACAAGCCGATTGTAGAAAACAATATGCAAAGAGTGGCAGCGTTACCGGCTGTATAAAAGCAATTGTGAGGGGGAATGAGGCCTACTGTAAGTTTGTTACCCCAAGTTAGTAAGTCAGAGTTTACAATATCGGTTACCATCAGTTGTATCTTCCAAGATAGAAGAGAATTAATGTAACAACTATAAATAATATTAACTATGGAAAAAAGCGAAATTAAACCCTTTATCGCCCGTCGTGCTGCCAAAGAGCTCAAAGACGGTGATGTCGTCAATCTCGGTATTGGCTTGCCTACTTTGATTCCTAATTTCCTGCCTGCAGATGTGCATGTCACTCTTCAGTCGGAGAACGGTATGCTTGGCATGGGTCCCACTCCCGAAGAGGGCAAGGAAGACCCTTGGCTCATCAATGCCGGTGGCGGCTACATCACCTACACCCCGGGTTCCAGCACTTTCGATAGCGCTACCTCTTTCGGCATCATCCGTGGCGGACACGTCAATGTCTCTGTTCTGGGTGCCATGCAGGTGGATGAACAGGGTGACTTGGCCAACTGGATGATTCCTGGCAAGAAGACCCCCGGCATGGGTGGTGCTATGGACCTGTTGGTTGGCGCCAAAAAGGTTATCTTGGCCATGGAACACACTGCCAAGGGCAATCCCAAGATCTTGAAGAAATGCACCCTTCCCCTTACTGCTAAGGGCCAGGTGAACATGATTATCACCGAGATGGGTGTCATGGAAATTACCCCTGAGGGAATCGTTCTGAAGGAAATCAATCCTGAGTTCACTGTCGAGCAGGTGCAGGCAGCCACCGAGGCCACCCTCATCATCGACCCGAACCTCAAGGAAATGAAGTAGTCATACCTCACAAACAACGATAACATGAAAAAAATAGTCTTTTTATTGGTAGCAGTTGTCAGCCTTATGGCAGCCCAGGCCCAGAAGCATGTCGAGTTTAAGTGGCATCGTATGTACGGTGTGGCTGGTTATGAGTTTTCCAGCAACATCAACTCGATTTATTTCGATCTCGATGAGGGTTCCACCCTTGAGTACGATACCAAGGCCACCTT
Organism: uncultured Bacteroidales bacterium; assembly: GCA_947168515.1. Lineage (GTDB taxonomy): Bacteria > Bacteroidota > Bacteroidia > Bacteroidales > P3 > Colimorpha. The sequence continues at coordinate 16,946 of CAMVMF010000056.1, read as the reverse complement.
CCACAGCGTCTACGCTATTTGTGGATGGCAGATTCGCAAGGAGTCTGGCATCGGACTCGGTGTCGAGTTCATGAAGGATGTTGTAGGCGGGTTGACACAATTGCCTGTCTTCTTGGAAGTACGCAGCCACTACCTTCGTAACCAGCTTACCCCCTATACTTCGGTTTATGTGGGCTATTCCCTTCCCTTGGGATTCTACGGAAGCGGTGTCTCCTACACCAAGATAGAAGCTGGTGGCCCCACTTTTGGCCTCAATGTGGGTGGGCGTTATGCCTTCAATCGCAAGATGGGCGTTAGTGCCTCTATTGGTTACCAGCTAATCGCCCTTCGCAAGGTAGGCCTCTATTCTGATGGTCAGCTTCAAACCACCCAACCTGTCACTATGCACAACTTCAAAGTTGGCGTAGGCTTCAACTTCTAACAAACATGAAGAGACTATCATTGCCCCTATTCCTGCTGCTGTGCCTCAATATGCTTCAGGCACAGCAGTTGGAGGGCTTTGACGACCTTCGTATGGCCCCACGAGCTAACGTGGTGTCCTATGACGATGAGAACGCTATTGAGCATCTTCGTTACGACGATTCGCCCTATTTTCTCCCCATCGACCAAGATTGGCAGCGCAGCCAGATAGGCGAAAGTGTGGTACTCGTTCAAGAGTATGATTTCCCCAGAGAGTGGAAGTCATACCGCATTTTCTTCCGCATGCAGGCTGCCCCCGGATTCGGGCTCTACATTGGTGAAAAGTTAATAGGTGTCAGTCACAATAGTGCTGCCTACACCGAGTTTGACATCACCGAGCAGGTGCGCCTTGGACGCTCAGCTCAGTTGAAGGTGAGCAAAGTGGGTCAAGACGATGGCACCCTACTGGAAAGTGGCTCCAATGGTCAGCACCGAGATTCTGTCTTATCTTGTGCTTTGTTACTCAAGCCGTTGCAGAATATTCAAGATTATACCATTTTTACAGAGTATGACCAGAGGACTGAGCAAGGCACCTACACTGTCGAGGCCAACCTCTATAACCATCGTAAGAAAGGGAAGTGCTATTTTGAAGTAGAAATATGGGACGCTCGTGGTCACCAGGTCGACAAACTTGGCAAATGGTGTTTTTTTGACAGTAGAAGCGAAAACTCTCAATCCATTACCTCCGTACTTTCCAAGGCCAAGCCTTGGAATGCCGAAGTTCCTAAGCTCTACACAGCCGTCATTAGGTTGTTCGACGACAAGATGCAATTGCAGGATGTCGTAGGCACCCGTTTCGGATTCCGTTCCTTGGGTGAACGCAATTCTTTGGTAATAAATAATCAAACAATTACACTAAAGGGCATAACCCTTCAGGTGGGGCCGCTTGACACCCCCGAACAGCTCAAAATGCTTCGCAATCAGATGGTGCAGATGAAGACGAATAACATCAACGCCATTCGAACTGTGGGCTGTAGTCCTGCCCCCGAAAAATTCTATGAATTATGCGATGAATTAGGTTTCTATGTGGTCTGCGATGCCAATCTTAATCCGGCCTCTACTATGGGCCATGCCGTGGCTGCCGACAATCAGTATAGCGACCTATTCGCCGCTTCTGTGCGCGACCTCTATGGCCAACTCAAAAACCACCCCAGCATCATCGCGTGGTCCTTGGGCAACAGCCTCGACAACGGGATTTGCATGCAGACAGCCTATCGTACCCTTAGGCAGCTGGACCCTCATCGACCTATTCTTTATTCTGGAGCGCAGTATGGCGAAAATACCGACCTTATCGCCCCACTGTCGGCCACTCCCGAAATGCTGAGCCAGTACCTTTCCAAAAACCAGTCCCGAGCCCTTGTAATGAGCTCCTTCGGCAGCACCTCAGGCAACAATTTTGGCGGAGTCCAACCACTTTGGCAGCGTGTGATTGACCATGCGTCGGTTCAGGGTGGCTTTTATCAGGTATTGAATTGGAATACTATTTCCGACAAACCTTATCTCGCCGAACTCCAGCAGCTCTACCGTCCGATAGACGTGCAGATGGTTTCTGTCAGTTCAGATGCGGCCGAATTCCTTATCACGAACCTATGCGATTTCCGTGCCTTAGCGGATTTTCGTCTGGATTACGTCATCTGCTCTAATCTCAAACCCAATGTTGTTTCGGGTGATGTGACCATGGCCTTGGCACCAGGCCAAAGCAAAGAGTTTAAACTCAAAGTCCCCAAACTAATGCTTTATGCCGGCGAGGAACTTTACATCAAGTTCACTCTCCGTCAGCGTGTAGCTTCTGCTTCCGTACCCAAGAACACGGTGCTCTCCGTGGCTCAGTTCCCTTTGATGTCAGACAATATGCCACGGCAATCCTATGCATGTTCTTCCTGCGCCCCCCTTCAAATCGAAAAAGACACACTTCACCAAATAAAGATATCCAATAATAATGTATCAGTCATTTTCAATGACAGCCTAGGCCTGCTTACCGCACTTAATTATCGAGGAAGCGAGATGTTGGTTAAACCGTTGCTCCTCAACTTTATGCGTACACCTTCCCCCAACGACCAGTCAGACCCCAATGGTGTCAGGCAGTGGACTCGCTACCAATTGGGTAAGATGGATTGTGAACTTCTGGAAACCAACTGCCGTCAGGTCGATCCCCACACCGTAGGCATCGACGTTATGCTGCGCTTTAGCTCTGACCGTTATGGAGTCCTGTTCGATGTTCGTCAAGCCTATTTGGTGCTATCCTCCGGCGATGTGCTCATCAACAACGATATCACCGTCTCCGAGCAAATTAAGGCTGTTGCGAAGGTGGGAATGCAACTGGGTCTTAGTCATTTGTTTACCACAGCTGAATGGTTCGGCCGCAATATCGAGAGCTATGTCGACCGCAAGTCTGCCGGCCTGATTGCCCAGCAGGCCATTCCCATTGATCAGATGAGTTACCACTACAGTCCCGCCCAGCATAGCGGCAACTATACCCAGACCCGTTGGGCTGCTTTCCGCAATGAACAGGTGGGCCTTTATGTTGACCTTATCGACACACTCTTTAACTTCTCCATCTCCAATTTCGATGACCATTTGCTAGAACAACCCTCACAGGGCAATAAGACTGACGAACTAGACTATTGGTGCCTCAATGTCGACTATCGTATGGCGGGTGTGGGTGGAGCCGTTTCTGGCCTCAATCTCACCGAGCGTGACCTGGTCAAAGACCATAAGTATCGTTTTACCGTGCATCTTCGTCCATACGACTGTATGGAATACAACGCGCAGGATTTTCGTCGTATCATCTACCCCAAGACCGTATCCAATATTGTTGAGATGCCAGTGATTAGCAAAGGTCGGGACCGCTTCGATGGACCTATGCAGATTTCAATAAGTTGCCCCACTCCCCAAGTGCAAATCCGCTATACTCTCGACGGAACGCTGCCAACCGAGAAATCCACGCTATACACCAAACCTTTCTCCGTGCAAAACAGTGTGGTAGTGAAAGCGCGTGCCTTCAAACAGGGCGAAGCCCCCTCATTTGTTGCTTCCCAGCAGTATTCCTTCGATTATGTTACATCCTGCACTTTCTCCCACAAGCCCAACACACCGTACAATAAAAATGCGACTCGGGCTCTGATTGACGGTGAAATAGGTGATGTAAATGACCTTAGCCGTGGCTGGTTGGGTTTTTCGGGACACGAAATACAGGTCGACCTTGAGTTGAGCAAGGCTGTTGACATACAAAGTGTCACGCTTCGTTTTGCTCATGTGCCCGACGCATGGGTTTTTGCCCCAGCCGAGGTCTTGGTGGCTGTTTCTGCAGATGGTAAAGAGTATACAGACTTTATACCTGCCAATATTGCCTACGATGCTACCAAGGAAGAGATGAACACTACCCAGCTGCAGATACTCACCATTCCTGTGCAACGCAATCAAATGCGCTTTGTGCGTGTCGTAGCCAAGCCTATTGCCCGTATACCCCAGTGGCATCGTGCAAAAGGCCTCAACCCATGGATGATGATGGATGAAATAAAAATAATAGAAACAATCGCTACTAAGAATTCTGATTTCTGATTCTGGACGCCGCAAACCCTAACATGAGTGATAATAAAAGGAGAACAATGACAAACGTTGAGATGTCGTTTCTTCCAAACCTCTTTGGCCTGACATCCAATTATCTCATAACGTGCGAGTTTTTTTATGAATAAAGCTCTCCCAATCCATGTTATTGCACCCTATTGCTTTTTGTTTAGGCACAGGCATCGTTCCAATCTAAGTTCTATTTCTGAGTACAAAGATATAAATTAACGCTCTAGTACAACATATGACTGATTTTTGCCAAACGGTCTCAATGTCGCGTCCCTTCGGGACGCTAGGAGTGAGTTTATTCCGTCACCGCACTGCGCTACGCTTGTACGGTGTTACTGAGATTCAGCCTCTTCGAGGCTGTAAAAAATCAGTCTTATATTAAACTAGAGCCTAAATTAATTGATACTAACAGCTGCACAACAATGAAAATACGCCTATTATTTATTGCCACACTGGCCGTGCTACTCTCCTCTTGTAAGGTAGAATTTAGCCCAAACGCTCCGTGGAAAGATGTTCCCAATGTCTATTGCGTTATTGACATTCAGGAAGACACGGTATGGGCTCGTGTCCAACGCTGCTATCTGGGCGAGGACAATTTGTACAATTATTCCTCGATATCTGACTCTATCAACTATCGAGAGGGCGACATCGAGGTTCACCTCCTTGCCTGGCAGGGGACCCTCAATCCAGCCAATCACAGCATTACTGCCACTGATCAATTGGTCGACCGTTGGCAATTTACATATACAGAAGTGCCGGGTAAGCCCGACGGGCACTTCGCCTCAGGTGTACAACCCATGTATTATTGCGTACCGGGAGCCTCGAAGCTTTTGGCCGACTCGTCCTGTGTCTTCGAACTGGTGGTACTAAACTCCGCTTCGGGCGACACCTTGGCATCTGCCCGTACCACCCTCGTTGGCATCCTGCCCCTCAATATCGTCCGTTACGACACCTTGGAGCCGGTGGTAACCCTGCCCAGCGATGCCCGTGGCCGCCACTACGGTTTTATCCCTGTCGACAAACAGAACGAGATAAGATGGAACACCCTACCTCGCGGTCGTCTCTATCAGCCATCAGTTGTCTTCTACTATCGCAAAAACGGAGACACCCTTGGTATCGAAATTCCTGGTCGCACACTCAAGAATCAGTACAACTACAACATGCTCTCATCCAAGTCTATCTCTCAGACCGTGTTCCTCTCCGCCATCAAGAAAGAACTCTCCGACAACACCGATTCGCTTTTCAATGTCAATCATGTAGATATCATCATATACGTCTGTAACGAGGACCTGAACGCCTATATCTCTTCTCAGAATTCCAATGTCACCTCCGGTCAAGAGTATCAGGCCTACACCAATGTCAATGGCGGGGTAGGCATTTTCGGCTCTCGTCGTACCCACATTAGGACGCAAGTACCCTGCGACTCCAATGGTCGCGACGGCTACCTGCCTGCCCTTCTCAAAGACCTGGGTGTAGGGTTTTACGGCAACTTTTCTAAGTAGCCCCACCTGCTCCACATTCCCTTTCGAAACTATGGTAGGGTAAAACAACCCTCAACTCTCAACTCTCAACCCTCAACTCTCCACCTGCTCCACATTCCCTTTCGAAACTATGGTAGGTGGTTATGATGTAAGGTTCTATAATACAATGTACTAACATGTGCTGCCAAAAAATATTATGCACAAATATATATATATCAAAAATTATTTGTAACTTTGCACTTTATTTTGAAATAATAAACTAACAATAAATCAACAAATTAGACTAAAAAAATGAATATTTCCAGAGAAAATTTAGGAGATTTGGACCTTTGTATTAAGATAGAGATCGCAGAAAACGACTATGCCGAAAAGGTAACCAAGCAACTGAAAGAGTACCAACACAAGGCTACCGTGCCGGGCTTCCGTAAGGGTATGGCCCCCATGGGTTTGATTCAGCGCATGTACAGACCTGCCATCGTTGCCGATGCAGTCCAAGACCTCCTGAGTGAGTCTCTTTATAAATACATCGAGGATGAGAAGCTCGAAATTGTTGGTTCGCCTCTCTCCAACGACGAGAAAACTGGCTCCGTCGACTTTTCCAAGAACACCGATTTTACTTTCTATTTCGATGCTGCTCTCGCTCCTCAGGTCAATATCGATTGGAGCAAGGTCGATGCCAAGCTCTGTTCCATCAAACTCACCGCCAAAGACGTGGACACCCAGGTCGAAGACATCCAGCAGCGTTTTGGCAAATTCGAAACCCCCGAAGTAGTGGGCGAAGGTGATTATGTCTACGGCAAAGCCGTCGAGCTCGACAAAGAGGGCAAAGAAAAAGAGGGTGGCATGAACGTTTTCGTTTCGTTCCCTCTTGCCGACATGAAGGATACCGAAATCGCCAACCTCTTCTATGGCAAGAAAGCCGAGGACAAGGTGGTCTTCAACGTTGCCAAGGCCTTCACCCCTTCTCAGATCGAGAAGAACTTCCGTATGGAAAATGCCGCTGCCAAAAAGTTCAAATCCGATGTCGAGTTCACTATTAGTGGCAGTTCCCATATTACCGTCGCTCCTTTGGACGAAGAACTCTTTGAGAAAGTGTTCCCTGGCGAAGGCATCAACGATGTCGACAAGTTCCGCAAAGCACTCTCTGCCCAGATCGACAAGGCCAACGACGAACAATGCCAGATTCTCTATGTCAACCAGGTCCGCAAACAGCTCCTCGACAATTTCGACGCACCCATTCCCGAAGCTTTCCTCAAGCGTTGGATCCTCTCCCGCTCCGAAAAAGATGTCACCGCCGAGACTATCGAAAAAGAGTGGGCTGACAAATACCTGCCCTCTTTGAAGTGGGAATTTGTCGATTCCGCTTTGAATAAAATCAAGAATATCGAACCCACCCAGAACGACATTGTGGACTATGTGAAGGATATCCTCCGTAAGAATGAGCCTCTTAAGGAAGGCGAAGATGAAAAACAGGCCGACGAGCGTCTCGAACAGGCTGCACGTACCATTGCTCAGGACCGCAAGAACGTACAGCAGATTATCGACAAACTATATGTCGACAACACTTTTGCTCTCTTCAAAGAACAGCTCAACCCCGAAGTCGAGAAAGTCTCCGCCAAAGAGTTCTCCGAGCGCGCCAAGGATAGCAAGTAATGTCCGCAACCCATCCGATGGGGGCCCTCCCCATTGGCTATTGGCGATAAAAAACATAAGAAAAGCTCCCCAGGCTCATAGAGTTTGAGGAGCTTTTCTTATGGTTTTGAGTCACTATAGTCGGTGTTCGATAAGAGTAAGACGTTCAACCAGCGAGGCCTCTGCCATGGGGGTGAGGATGCTCAGGGTGTCGCAGCATTGAAGCATGTGATAGAGGGGCATATCCCAGATTATTTTGAAGTCCTCCTCGTTTGGCGTTTCATTGCGTAGCGACTCCTCCGACTTCTGTCGGTGGAAGATGATAGCCATATTCTCGTCGAACATCAACTCAAAACGGAGAAAATCCTTCAACACGTAGGTCGACTTCCGTCCATGGCGACGCATGATTCTGTCGGGGAATTTCAGTTTGGGGTGATGGGTGTTGCAGATATCGTGTAATAAGGACGCAACCGCCACACTCATGGGCATCAGCTCCTGCCATTGTGTGTGCCATAAACGAAAGGTGTTGGGAAGGTTGAAATCGTCACAGGTCTGGTCAATGTCGGCTTCAAAAGCATAAATCAGCGTCTCCAGTTGGTGCCAAGCATTGCCTCCGGCAAAAGGGTGGTGGCGGCAAGGGATGGCGTAGAAATCAGATTCTCGTAAGTATTTGAGTACTCTGTTGACGTTGCGACCAGAACCCTCAGATACTTTTTTCAAGATTCGCTCATAGGTGTCGCGAAGTAGCGTTTGCCGCACTTCATCGGACATAGTATGATGGAAATCGAAATAGTCGTAATGCACGAAAAAAAAGTAAAAAGATGTATAAAATGTAAATCATAGTCGGGGACATAGGATTCCCCGACTAAAAATGCATAAGGACCTGTGTGTCGAGATTATAAGACGGACAGCAGTTCCACGTCAAATATCAGGGCTGCGTAGGGGGGGATGGCATTGCCGGCTCCGTGCTCACCGTAAGCTAGGTGATAAGGGATATAGAACCGATATTTGGCTCCTTCTTTCATGAGCTGCACGCCTTCCGTCCAGCCTGCAATAACCTGGTTAAGGCCGAAATCGGCTGGCTGATTCCGCTGATAGGAACTGTCGAACACGGTCCCATCGATGAGGGTGCCGTGGTAGTGGCAGCGGACCACGTCTGTGGCTTTGGGACTTTTGCCGTTACCCTCGTTAAGGATTTCGTATTGCAGACCGCTGGGCAGTGTTGTCACGCCAGGCCGCTTGGCGTTCTCCATAAGAAAAGCCTCCCCCTCAGCCTTAGCCGTTTTACCTGCTTCTGCTGCGGCAGCTTGCTGCTTTTTTTCCACTTCTGCGAAGAAGGAGTTGAGAAGACTGACGGCTTCGTCGTCAGTAATTTGCATGGGTCTACCATTGAGGATGTCATCTATGGCGGCGGCAAAGTCCTGCGCAGAGAGCTTGCCTTCCAAGCCCATTCCTTTAAGTTGGTGGCCGATGTTCAGGCCAAGTGCATAACTGAGTTTGTCCATTTTGTAAGTTATTTCATTCTAGATGGGAATTAAAACAGATGCAAAAGTACACCCTAATTCCACAAAGATGTTATTAATAAAATGTGCAACAGGTTGTTGATGACTCTTGGGTCTATCTTAGACCTGCTTCAATAATTGTTTGTATCTTAGTGTTGCAAAGAGTATAATGCCATTATTCTTGTCCACTACAAAGAGCCCCGAAGGGACTATTATCACCATCAAAGTACTTACGCAGCTCAGCAGCTCAAAACCTCCGACCCACTACCTCCTGAAGGGATGTGATTTCATTATGGTGGTCATCATGGATATTCATCACAATATTGCATGCATTAGTACTGATAAAAAACAAGACCCTACACATATTCGTTGTTGTCTTTTCATGGACGGAATTCTTTGAACAAATACCCAATCAAACGTTATAGCAATTAATTCATTCTTTCTTTGCAAGACGTGATGTAGGTGTCCAATCCCGATTCTGTTGCCCCTTCACTTTTCAGTTTTTCGAATATGGTCAGAGCCTCTTTATAGCGACCTGCATTGAAGAGACTTACTGCTTTGGTGTATTGCTTGTGGGCTATCGAAACGGATGGTTTGTTTTTTTCTTGGTCGACTTTAGCTTGGCTTGTTTTTCCCTTTTCTACAGCATTCGTTTCTACCGTTTCTTTTTCCGCAGCTAGTTGTTCCGACGATACTTTTTCATTCACTTTTTGTATGGCCTCTGTAGCATCTGTTTTTCTTTTAGATGCTTTGGTCTTGTCGTCTTTTGCTTTTTTTGCTTGATTGTCAGGTAGGGCACTGGCGGGTTTGGTAGTCTCTTGAAGGTCTACAGATGGCGTTGTGGTGGGGGTAGAGGACGTTTCTGTCAGAGCAGGTATGGTGTCGATGGTGGTTTCGACAGAGTTGGTTCTGTTCCAAGGATGTAAGGCCAGGAGCAATACAATTATTATCGTCAATATGGCGATGCCACAATAGAGAAAGACCTTTTTGTTGCGCTTAAGGGGATGGTCATCAGGTGTTGTAGGATTAGGCAGATTGATGGTGGGGTCGTAACGCCGCAATCCCTCTACCAATTCAGGAAATTTTTCTGATGGATGATTTGTTGCGATAATCCATTGTAAATTGTTGAGCATGAAGTTGAGTCCTCCGTCAACTTCGATGTCTGAAATTTTGAAGGGCAGGATGTTCTTTTGATGATGGATGCCTAGCGACAGCTCTTTTTTTACCCAAACCGATTTGGCTGAGTTGGCCGAAAAAATTAGGACAAAGCCATCACAAGATTTGATGGCTTCGTCGATGGAGTCTGTGTAGTCATGGCCGCTGGCTATATTGCGTGGGGCAATCCAACAAGGGATCCCCTGAGTCTCGAGATAGTTGACAAGGAGAGAGGCTATTTTAGCGTCCTTGGAAGAGTAGCTGATGAATATATGATGCTTCATGAATTGTTTTATTGAAGTATTACATCCTGGGTCTGGAGAACAATGGCACTTTCTTTCAGACGTTTGCGAAGGTCCTTGGTACGTTTCGCGTTGTTGATGCTGTTTTTGATGCCTCCAACAATATCAGTTATGTATATCGTGCCAGCAACAAATAGACCTAAGCTGCCAACGAAATAACCGGAATTTTTCCAATAAATGAATGTTCCGTCATTATTATTGCGGGGGTCGAAACGCTGAATGCCGTTTACCTTGCAATGATGTTCCCACCATAGTCCGGCTATGCCGAGTCCTCCAAAGAGATAGAACGGGATGGCCCGTGAGGCCACATCGTATCGGGCTTCTTGGTTTCGGGTGCCTAATCCGGGCACAAGTAATGAGGGTAGCCATGAGTCGCCCAATGCGGTTTCGAAGTCGACTAAATATATGTCGGACACGGTTTGGTTGTTGGCTTCCTTCTGGGTGATGCCGAAAGTGTAGATGCGTTTGGTGGGAAGCCGTCTGACTTTGGTTACCTTGTAGGATCCGTCTTCATTCAGCTCTTTTTTAGAAATGATTTCTTTCAGGAAATAGTGGTTTTCGATGGTGTCAATAAAGCGACTTAGCAAGGAGCTGTCTCGTTGTGTGCTGCCGTTGATGGTCAGGGTAGAGTAGTTCCACATGGCGGTGGTGGAGATGTTGTCTTCAGTGATGACGAAGATATTGTTCTCTCTGATTGGACGGATCAGCGGCGATTTTGCCAAGCTGTCAATCTTTTCGTTTAGGTAGAAGACGCGTTTGAGGTCGGCTTTGGCACTTTTGCTGTTGGCACCCTTATGGCTGAGGTCGAAATGTCCACGCGATTCGTTTTCTTTGTTGGTGCGGAAAGTAAATGAAACGGAAAGTTCCTGAGGTTCGAAATATAGGTTCTCTCGAATGTCCTGGTTGAAAATCTGTTGTAGTTTGATGCGGATGGAGTCGTATACTTCAGGGCAGAAACTCTTGAAGGAGGCTACTTTATGGTCCAGTTGGGCTGTGAGTAGCGCGTGGGTCTTCTTGAGTTCCTCGGCATTGGCTGGATTGAAGGAAAGCAATGTGTCGCAGAGTTCTGCCGCTAAGATGTAGTTGACGTTGGCGATAGCCTGGTTCATTCGTGAGGTGTAGTATTTATTGCGTTGCTCTTCAACGAACTTTCGACAGCTTAGCAGGGTGTCGTCAGCTGGTTTGTAGTAGCCCATCAAGGTATCAATGGTCGTAAAAGCACTGTCAAAAAAATAATCTTTAGTAAGTGTCCGAGCCAAAGCTATGGCATTGTTGATGACTTTATATACGGCAGTCTTCTTTTGGTCGATATACTGGTTGAGCTCACCGATGTATTGGCAGCTTAACCATACGTTGGTGTCTTCATTCAGCACAATCTCAAATTGTTCTATTGTGCCCTCATGGAGATAGGAACCTTGGAAAGAAGAGCGCTCCTTATTAAGGACGTAGTTGTGTTGCGCCAACTCTTGCAGCGGATTGCAGTTGCCCTTGGGTTCAACGATGTGAATCACGTAGTTGCTTAGGCCGTCTAGCGACTCCATCAGCACTACTGAGGCTTGTGAGGGTGTATGGTTGGACTCTTGTGAGGGGTCAAAAGATTGGGCGGATGTTGCTGTGCGGTTGTAAAACGCAGTGCGTTGGTATTTGAGGATGAAGCTCTCAACGGTGTCGTATATTGTGTCGGTGACAGAACCGATGGTATAGCCATATTCGCCTAGCACGTCAAAAACATCCATAATGGGTAAGTGTACAAGTGACTGCAAAACATCTAGCGATAGACATGAACTGTTGTTTGCTGTGGCAGTTTCAGTTGATTCGGCATTGGCATTTATTGATTTTTTTTCTTTTGACTCTTTGCTCTGGGCATTGGAGAGCGAGGGAGAAACGAGAAAACTCAGTACCAAAAACGTAAAAATGAAAAATCGTGCTAGGCTCTTATCTTTCATATAATAGTAAAAGTATTTGATTTTAAGTGTGTTATTATCCAAATCTGTGTAAATTTTCTATGATACACTATTTTGCAAATATACACCAAAAATATGAAAAAGTATAAAAAAAACGTCATCATCTTATAAAGTGTTGATTTCATAATATTTGAATCTGTGTTGAACTTTGGCCTAGATTCATTGTGAGTGTTGAGTCTAGTTGTTTCATGGCTTTTGAAGAATCCTTTGCCATCCCGCCCTTTAGGCGGCATTTTCAAAAATAAACGGACAAAAAAACACTGTTGTATGTGCTGTTTATATTATGTTTATATTATACTTATACTATCATTTATTTATCTTTTATAATGTAAGAGAAAATGATAATTAATCTGTTACAACTTATAAAAACGGAAGAGGAAGGCTTCTTGTGAGTGTGGGGAAAAGACATGGATTGCGTTTTCTTTTTAATCATAACCCTGTGGTATTGGGATGGGCTTCCAATCACACGTCATAGCGCAATCATGTTCGACTTGGCATTTGGCTGTTTGATTAGCAGGTATTGAGAGTGCGGGCTTCCGCCAATGTCTAATCTTTCTTATTCGGTGGTTTGTGGTATCATTAATATTTTTGTTATCTTTTTTTGTCATATTGGAATTTATGAGTATTTTTGCTTTCTTTTTAATACATAGTGTTGGAGTTGTCCGAGGCTGATTCTGTGAACAATATATGAACTGAGATCGGACTAGTGTAGTGGATTTATGGGTGGAGAAGAGTGGCAGAAAGCGTAGGCGAAGGGTGGGCTGGATAGTAATGGTTAGACACAAAATCAAACAGTAATGAATAGGAGAGATAAGAAAATATACGAGTTGGGTAAAATGATGGCTAGCGACCCGAAGGGGCAGATGAAGTATGCCCTTATCGTTATTACGCTTTTTTTCGTCGTGGCGTTTTCGGTAGGGGCGTTGGTATCTGTTTGTACAGGCAATGGTCATGATTTTTGGAATGCTGTGGTTGCGTTCCTTTCCCCAGTATCCATTAGGGACAATGCTCCTTGGGGAGTGGCTTTTTTAAAACTGTTGGCTTTTATCTTCGGCCTCATCGTCTTTTCGGGCATCTCCATTGCCACCATTACTACTTTGGTTAGGACTGTTGGCGAAAGATATACCGATGGCAAGACTCGCTATAAACTGAATGACCATATCCTTTTCTTGGGATATGATGAGATGGAAGTTGGTACCTTGCGTAAGGAGTTGGCTGACAATGCTGAAGCTGACATCGTGGTCGCCGTGCCGGCAGATGTGGCGGCAACGCGCAATATTATCTATCAGCACCTGACCAACGAGCAGGCCAGAAGGGTGATCGTGATACAGGCTTCGCGAGTCAAAGTGGACGATTTGAAAAATGCCGCCCAAGTCCAGACAGCCAAGCGGATATATGTCGTCGGACAGGCAGATGAAGAAACCCACGATGCCGTCAATCTGAAGTGTGTGAGTCTGATTGCCGGACTGTGTGCTTCGCGGGGGATAGCCCCTCAGTGTATGTATTATATGCGCAATCAAGCCACTTTCTCTATGATGCAGCGGCAGGGCATAAGGGCGACAGACCTTCAGGGCAATATCTTGGCTGCAGGCCTCACTTATGATGAGTCGGCTGTTGAAAGATTCGTCATGGGTCGATGTGAGCCTTTCAACTTCCATGAGATTGCAGCGCGGCGGCTACTTTTTCATATGAATGGAGGAGCCGAGAGTTTGAGGATAGACTGGTTTAGCGATGAGAAGAACCTCAGGACCAATCCCGATCTGCAGTTACGTTTTGTTATCATTGGGATGTCAGAAATGGGTACAGCATTGGCGCGAGCGGTACTGATGGCGGTGCACTACCCCAATAAAAAGCTCAAAGTCGTTTTTGTGGATGAAAATGCACATGAAGAGATGCATTATTTCATGGGGAAATATAAGTCTTTCTTTGACAATTGCAGGTATTCATATCGAGACTTCAGCGGTTGCGGCTCGATTGATGAGCTCCACCTTCCGGAAAATGGAGACTTCTTGGATGTGGAATTTGAGTTTATGCAGTGTGATGTGGCCCACCCGGAATTGCAAAAGTTGATGCAGGGTTGGGCAGAAGACAATAACCAGCTGCTGTCGGTTGCCGTGTGCACCAACGACACGCCGAAGAATATGGCTTTTGCTATGTATCTGCACCGCTCGGTCCTTGCAAATGCCCATGTGTGGGTTTTCCAACGACGCGACGATAGCATGCACCCATTCTTGCGCCACGACCTGTATAAAAATGTGAAAACGTTCTCGTTGGCTGATATTGGAGTTGCCACGCCCGACGCGCCTGAGTACATTTGGGCCAAAGCTGTGGACGAGGCTTACACGCACCATTTTGGTGGACAGAAGAAGTGGGAAGAGAAGAGCGTTGTCGACAGGTGGTCGTCACTCTATAACGCACTTTCCATCATCATAAAACTAAGGGTAGTGGGCTATGATATAACAATAGCTGATGACGGATGCCTTAGTATACAGGATTTTAACGGGCGTAAAAGTAAGATATCTCTTTCGGACGAACAAGTAAGGATGCTTTCAGTGGTGGAACACAATCGGTGGAATTCTGAGAAATTGATGATGGGGTTTAGCCCTTCTACGGAAGAACAGCATAGAGACCTTGTGGCCAATAAGATAACGGCAGATTCGTTGAAAGGAGGCTTTATCCACGACGACATTCGAGCTTTTGAGGGCTTGGCTCCAGAAGAGCAGGAGAAAGATTTGGTGCTGACTTGTGCCATCCTCGAAGCAATAAATAACTATAGCCCACATACATCGTAGACATTATGGATAATAACGTAACTAATCCTTTCTACAAGGCCATTGTGGGTCCTGCCGTATATGCATATAAAGCCCCCTATAGGCTGGTAAACAAACAATTGAATAGTGTCGATGTTGATGTTTTCCTCGAATCCGTGCCAAAGGGTCGGGTGATGGAAAAGGATGTTGAAGCGAATATTAAACACCAGATTTTTAGTAGCTTTGTAGATAATAGCAATCGTTTGCTGGCGACTAGATATAAAGAAGTAGAATATGAGATTGTCGCCAACGTGCGGAAACTGGTTGCGCAGAACGAAAGTCTTTCGTCCGCACGACATGACTTGAACGAGGCCTTGGCTTCCGTACGTTTTTTTGTCAACAAGCATCTCTGCTTTGTCCCAGATCCTATGTTCGACAGGCCAGAACTACGAAGCTTACATGACGAGGCAGAGCAATCGTTGCTCAAAGGGGAGGGTGCCAAAGGCAATGACATGGTTGTTGTCGAATACTACCATGCATTGGTAGAGCATTGTGTGTGGACTTGCCGAAACATGGTGCAAAGGTATGCAGGGCGTTTCCTATTGCGGATGGTAGAAGTGCTCTCGCAGGAGTTTGACTTAGAAATATATGGAGTCGGAACATGCAAAAAACAGCCTCAGTTGTCATTGCCCGTTGGAGTGCCCAAAGAGTTGCACTCGTTGGTAGAGCCAATGGCAGAGAATGTCCACAGGGTTTGGATGAAGACCCGCTTAGGGCAAGGATGGGCATTCGGACTAGAACGAACCGATGCGAAAAAAGAACATCCAGGTTTCGTTCCTTATGACCAGTTGAGCGAAGAGGAAAAAGAGTTGGACAGAAACACCAGCATCGAGACGCTGAGGTTTGTTGTCACCCATGGTTTCCGCATCGAAAAGGATGAAAGCAGCAATGCCGATCAGGGGAATCAATAATTGCCGGCACCGCTGCTGGATTCATTTTTCGAAAGGTAGGGGTGGTTGAAAAAAAGTCTTCTCTTTGGAAAAGTTGTCGTAACTTTGCACGGCGAATGAGGATGCCCTCACAATAAGTTGGTAGGCTCAGTAAAAGTAAGGTAACACAATGACAAATAACGAGAGCACGTTTTTCAGAAACGTTGATAACTTGACAGATAATAGTCCCACATTATGTGAGGGGCAGTTAATGGCAAGGCTCTTCGGCCTTTTGTCGGTCCACCCTTTTTTTTAATGGTCGTTGATACACTATTACGAATTATTCATATGAAACAGAAAACTTGCTTGTTACTTTTATTCTTCCTGCTTGCGGCGGGAATAGTTGATGCGCAAAACCCTTTGCCAAAGCATCAACCTGACCGGCAGAAGAGAAACCAATCTGACACTTCTAGGTCTGAAGTGTTTGTTGATGGGGTGAAAACGCCCAAGAGGAAGTATCGAAATCAAGAAGACCATGCTCGTTTTGGCATCAAATGTTACTATAATGCGCCAGGGCCGCAAATAGTCCAATCTGTACGTTCTGATTACCAGAACTCAGGCTATGTGGACATCATCGGCAAGAGTACCGTGGGGCCCTCGCTTCGGATTCCCTTGGGTCGAACTTTCTATTTGCAGACAGAAGCTCTGTTCGGTCTCTATTCAGATTGGGAGGGGGCCAAGAGAGAGCAAGGTTTTTGGAATCAGCTGACTTATAGCTATTCCAATAGAACTTCCAGCTATATGTGGGTCCCGGTTTATGTTGGGGTTCGCTGGGCTCCTATAAAGGTCTTCGCAGTCCGAGGGTTTGTGGGACCGAGGTTGAACTTCCTGATAAGCAGTGAATCAATGTCATTCGTGAAAGATCATTATACTCTGATGGCAGGTGGAGGACTGGATTTGTTGAGGATCTTTTCTATAGAGATGGGGTATCAGACCGATATGAGTCGGTTCTCTCCTATTGTCGGTAGTGATGGGTGGTTTGTTGCGGCAAGCCTGATGTTTTGAGGGCTCTTATACTTCTCCCTTTCGCCGTAGAGGTGGGTAGGGACGCGGAACTGATGGAAAAAGAGGGACGGCCTGTGTCGGAGGAGGTGGACAAGGGACACGGACGTGTGGAGACCCGAAGCTGCAAAGTC
>CAMVMF010000055.1 GCA_947168515.1 uncultured Bacteroidales bacterium | reverse complement strand
AAGTCCACTGGACTTTCTTCTGTTCTCCGCTTCGCTATCGAAAGTCCACTGGACTATCTTCTGTTCTCCGCTTCGCTATCGAAAGTCCACTGGACTTTCTTCATATGCTGAGGCGAGAAAACGTCTGTTGAAAACAAACGAATTATTATTCGTGCCATTCGAGTAATTAGTGTTCGTACATAAAAACTATAAAGTAAAAACTAAAAGTGGTTAGACAGCGGAGCTAATTCCACGTATCACACGTATCAATAAAAACTATAAAGTAAAAACTAAAAACTAAAAGGGTGGGCGGGGCCGTTGGGAATTGAGAGTTGAGAGTTGAGGGTTGAGAGTTGAGAGTTGAGAATTGAGAGTTGAGAGTTGAGAATTGATTTACTTTGCCAAAATGCCAATAAACTTTTTAGTTTATAGTTTTTACCTTTTACTTTTACCAGTATCACGAGGATAAAAAATACGTGAATATACGAGAGATCCGCGGAGCTAATCTTCATAAACCTTTTTAGTTTTTACCTTTTACTTTTAATAATTCTCAATTCTCAATCGCTCTAGTACAACAGATGACTGATTTTTGCCAAACGGTCTCAATGTCGCGTCCCTTCGGGACGCTAGGAGTGAGTTTATTCCGTCACCGCACTGCGCTACGCTTGTACGGTGTTACTGAGATTCAGCCTCTTCGAGGCTGTAAAAAATCAGTCTTATATTAAACTAGAGCCATCTCAATTTACCCTGTGTGTTATTTTCTTTTGGCCTTGACTTCTCTGTATTCGTTGTTGAGGCCTTCGATAATCTCGTCGGTGATGTCCATGGCGGGGTTCATGTAGAGCGACGGGCTGTCGTTGAAGGTCTTGCGGAGGATGATGTCGAACTGCTGGTTGTCGGCATTGTACTCACGCACGAAGGCAAAGATGCGGTTGAGGAGTTCGATGTTGGAGTCCATCTGCTTTTGCATGACTTTGGCGGCCAGTTCCTGCTCCAGAGTGGCCAATTTGTCGGCACGCTGTTTGAGTTCGGCCTCGGTGGCTTGCTGCTGGCTGAGGGTCATGTTCTCGCCGGTCTTGAGGTAGTTCTGGTAGTCGGTCTGGAACTTGGTCATCTGCTGTTGGTAGCTCTTCTCTTGGGCCTCTTTATATTTGTTCAGTTCTTCCTGTAGGTCAATAGCGTACTGGTATTTGGCCAGGAGCGAGTCGCTGTCGACATAGGCTATCTTCAGCTGTCCGTCTTCGGCAATGACGGGCATGGAGGCTTTGGGGTTGACGCGGTTCGGGTTCTTGGCACCGATGCCGGTGAAGTGGAAGATGTAGATCAGAATGAGACCGATGAAAAGCACTATGTTGCAGAAAAGCAGTCCTTTGCCTGCCTTGTTGGCAGGCTGCTGTGCGGGTGCCTGTGGGGCATCCGTGGCAGGCTGATTCTGGAGCTGTGGAGGCTCGGGTTTAGCGGGACGCTGCTCTTGGTTTTCTTGTTCCATCTTGATGGTGTCGAGGCTGTTGTCGTCGACGGGTTTGTTCAAATCTTGAATGATTTCCATGTTGTGTTTTGTTTATTCGATGTTGATTATTTTAAACTATAAAGTAAAAACTAAAAACTAAAAGAGGTTAGGCAGCGGAACTAATTCCACGTATCACTCGTATCACGAGGATATAAGATACGTGAATATACTAGAGAATCGTGGAGCTAATCTTCATAGACCTTTTAGTTTTTACCTTTTACTTTGCAAAAATGCCAATAAAATTTTTAGTTTTTAGTTTTTACCTTTTACTTTTAACAATTCTCTTCTCCCACCTCGCCTATGACGTCGATGGCACGCTGCACACGGGCGATGGTCTCATCCTTGCCGATGGTCATGACCAAGGTGAGCATATCGGGGCCCACGGTGGTGCCGACCACAGCCAGACGCAGAGAGTTCATAATCTGTCCCATATTGAGCTCGTTGCCTTTGATGTAGTCCTCAAGCAGTGCTTTGTGGATGGCGTCGTACTCGAAGGGGACGGTGTTGAGGATTTCAATGACCTTGGCCATGTGGCGGGTCATGCCGGGTTTCCATCGTTTGCTGACGGCTTTGGGGTCGTACTCGGTGGGGGCGACAAAGAAATAGTGGGTTTGGTCCCAGAGCTCTTGCGGGAAGTTGAGACGCTCTTTCATCATGCCCACTACCTTGACCACATAGTCGTATGGGGCTTCGACCCCATGTTCGCGCAGCTGGGGCAGGAACATATCGGCCAGCCGCTCGTCGCTGCATTTCTGCAGGTATTCATGGTTGAACCACTTGGCTTTTTCGACGTTGAACTTGGCTCCGCTCTTGCTGATATGCTCGATGCTGAAGAGGCTGATGAGCTCGTCCATGGACATCAGCTCCTGGTCGTTGCCGGGGTTCCAACCTAGGAGGGCCAGCATGTTGACCACGGCCTCGGGCAGGTAGCCCTGCTCGCGATAGCCGCTGGCGGTTTCGCCGGTCTGCGGATTTTTCCAGTCGAGGGGGAAGACGGGGAAGCCGAGGCGGTCGCCGTCGCGTTTGCTCAGCTTGCCATTGCCGTCGGGCTTGAGCAGCAGGGGCAGGTGGGCGAACTGGGGCATGGTGTCTTCCCAGCCGAAAGCCTTGTACAGCATCACATGCAGGGGGGCTGAGGGCAGCCATTCCTCGCCACGGATGACATGGGAGACCTCCATGAGGTGGTCGTCGACGATGTTGGCCAGGTGGTAGGTGGGCATGCCGTCGGACTTGAAGAGGACCTTGTCGTCCAGGAGTCGGCTGTTCATGGTGACATCGCCACGGATGAGGTCGTGGACGGTGATGTCGATATTGTCAGGGAATTTGAAGCGGACCACGTAGGGGTCGCCGCCATCGATGCGGCGCTGTACCTCGTCGGCAGGGAGAGAGAGGCTGTTCTCCATGCTGCTGCGGGTGTTGCAGTCGTATTGGAAGGTCTTCTTCTGTGCCTCATATTCTTTGCGTTTGGCATCGAGGGCTTCGGGTTTGTCGAAGGCGTAGTAGGCCCAACCGTCGCGCAGCAGCTGGTCGGCATACTGGCGGTAGAGGGGCTTGCGGTCGCTCTGGCGATAGGGACCGTACTGGCCGCCGATGTGGACACCCTCGTCGAACTTGATGCCTAGCCAGTCGAGTGCCTCGATGATGTATTCCTCGGCTCCGGGTACGAAGCGTGTTTGGTCGGTGTCTTCGATGCGGAGGATCATGTCGCCGCCGTTCTGGCGAGCGAAGAGGTAGTTGTACAAAGCAGTGCGGACACCGCCGATGTGCAGCGGGCCGGTGGGGCTGGGTGCGAAACGGACGCGGATTTTTCTCATTGTATGTTGTTTTTTTATTATTATGCTGTTTTTTATAATCTGTTATGCCCTTACAGGGCGTTGTGTTGTCTTCGTCGTTTCTCTGTAGGCGTTGCCTACAGCTATATCTGTTCCGCCCTTTCAGGGCTCTTTTGTTGTTGCCTAAAATCTGTTATGCCCTTACAGGGCGTTGTGTTGCCTTTGTCGTTTCTCTGTAGGCGTTGCCTACAGCTATATCTGTTTCGCCCTTTCAGGGCTCTTTTGTTGTTGCCTATAATCTGTTATGCCCTTTTTTCTATTCTTTCTATTGTCTCTATCCTCTCTATTTTCCCCTATCCATCTATTCGTTTTAATTGCGAGAACCGCTTCTTGCCCCGGAGGTAGAAGTCTATGAGGATGTGGCCTTGATAGACGCAGGAGACTTCGTGGGGTTGCTGGGCGGCACGTTTCTGGCGGAGGCTGGGTTTGCGTTTGCGGTATTCGCGGTGGGCCTCAAAGACGGCCTGAAATTCTTTCGGCTTGCGCTCCAACAGGAATTTGAAGGCGGCCACATAGTCGAGCAGTAGTCGGAAGGCCAACACGCGGGTGCGGCGGCCGGCGGGCAGGTTTTTGTAGAGCATGCTGAGGTTGTTACGGAAGTTGAGGAAGGTCTTGCGGGGATTGGACTTGGGCAGGGTGCCACCGCCGACGTGGTAGATGGCCGACTTGGGGCAGTACTCCACGCGGTAGCCCTTGTTCTTGGCACGCCAACAGAAGTCTATCTCTTCCATGTGGGCGAAGAAGTCGCCGTCGAGACCGCCCAGCTGGTGCCACACATCGGCCCGGACAAACATGGCGGCACCCGAAGCCCAGAAGATCTCGCAGGGGTCGTCGTACTGGCCGTGGTCTTTCTCCACCACGTCGAAGAGGCGGCCGCGACAGAAGGGGTAGCCGTAGCGGTCGATAAAGCCGCCTGCGGCCCCGGCATATTCAAAGGTGTCGCGCTGGTCGTACATGAGCAGCTTGGACTGGCAGATGGCGGTGAGGGGGTTCTGCTGCATCTGCTCGATGACGGGCTCGACCCAATGGGGGGGCACTTCCACGTCGTCGTTGAGGAGTACATAGTAGTCGGCTTCTATCTGCGCCAGGGCGCGGTTGTAGCCTTCGGCAAAGCCGTAGTTTTGGTCCAACTGGATGATGCGTAGGTTGGGGTAGTGGGTATGGAGGAACTCAATGGAATCGTCGGTAGAGCCGTTGTCGGCAATGATGACCTCGGCATCACCGCTGGTGTTTGCGGTGACCGAGGGCAGGAATTTCTCCATCATGTGTTTGCCGTTCCAGTTGAGTATGACTACTGCGGTGTGCATTTTGTTTCTTGTGGAGTTGTTAGTTTTAGTTGAAGTTAAATTCGTTGCTGTTTGCTAGAGGTCTGTTTGGTCCAGTGTTGGCATCAGGGGCATGTCGTGTGGGCGTTTGCGTTTCCAGCGCTTGTGAGACCATAGCCAGTACTGCGGGGCCTGGTTGATGGTGTTGGAGAGCAGTTGCACGTAGCGGGCCGTGATGGCGTACTGCGGCACTTGGCTGGGGCGTTCGCATAGGGGGGAGAAACGGACCTCGTAGTGGCCGCGACGCACTTTGGTGACCTCGTAGTAGAGGACGGGGAGGTCGTATTTGCGGGCGAAGTATTCGGCCCCGTATAGGAACGGGGTCTCTTGATGCATGAAGGTAGTCCAGTAG
Source organism: uncultured Bacteroidales bacterium (assembly GCA_947168515.1). Classification (GTDB taxonomy): domain Bacteria; phylum Bacteroidota; class Bacteroidia; order Bacteroidales; family P3; genus Colimorpha. The sequence goes on along the minus strand of CAMVMF010000055.1, from coordinate 14,403 downwards.
GACTTATGCTCGTTGCTGGGCGACTGGTCGCTGAGCATCATGTAGGCGCAGGGGACATGGTGTTGCTCGTAGTAGGCAATGGTCTGGCGGACGTCGGTCTGGTCGACAATCTGGGTGTCGAAGCGCGACCGGCGGCGGGTGATGTAGCCTGCCAGCGATTTGTTGTCGAGGGGTTTGCCTACGCCGATGGCATGGTGATGGATTTGTAGGTTGAGGGAGGTGATCATGTACTCCCAGTTGTTGTAGTGCGAGGACATGAGGATGACACTCTGTCCTTGCTCGTAGTATGCGTTGACCAGCTGAGGGTTGATGAAACGATAACGTTTGAGTATGCTGCGGGGCGAGGCATAGAGATTGTGGATGCCCTCAATCATCAGGTCGCTGATGTGGCGGTAGTAGGCTTTTTCGAGATGCTGCCGTTGGGTGTTGGTGAGGTGGGGGTAGGCATTGCGCAAATTGGTACGCGACACCTTGCGGCGATAGCGTACCAAATAATATACAATCAGATAAAGTATGTCGGATAGCAGTTTCAATGTGCAGGCTGTTAGAATCCACGCTCAAATTGTTCACCCACTTCGCCTTTGATTTCTTCGTCAAGCTGTTTTTGGCTGAGGTCGCGCTCCCAACCGGCGGTGCGCACTTCGCCGCGGGCATTGGAGTTGAGCAGTTTGTAGTAGCCGGAGCGGAACTGGTCCCAGAAGAGGAACACGCGGTTGGCAAAGTCGTTGGGCAGCTGGTTGTAGCGCCATAGTTGGTAGGGCAGGTAATGTATGATGCCTTGGTTTTTGTCGTCGTTGGCGTTATAGTCCAGTGGGGTGACGTTCTTTTCGTAGTAGCCGGACTTGCGGTTGAAGGGGGCAGCGAAATTCTTTTCGTCACGCACATAGTCTGGGGGGCCGTATTGCAGGTAGACGCGTCCAAAGTCGGTGCGGTAGCCTGGGGTCTTGGGGTAGGTGAAGTGCTCGGTGACATAGTCCAGGCGTTGGCGGTAATTGATCCATTCGCTTTCGGGGTCGATGGTGTTGCGGCGGAGCCAGAAATAGTAGAAGAAGGTTTGTTTGGCCGTGAGGCTGGTGTCTTCAATGACACTGTTGGCGATGGTGATTTCCTGGTTGGAGGCTATGGGGTATAGGGCATCGATGTAGAAGTTGAGCTGGTTTTTGTCCTTGAGGAGGGCAGCAAAGGAGACTGCCACCTCTTCTTCGGACACCTCTTCGTTGCTCACCATATTGGGGTTGGAACGCATGAAGGATAGTTCGCGTTTGAGGAGCACCTGGCCTTCGGAGTTGCATACTTCGGCAATCAGGTCGTAGTTGCCAGAGGGCAGTTGCTCGATATCGAGAGTGGTGTAGATGGGCACATTGGCTTTGGCCGCCGAGCGACTGACGGAATGGCTGAAACCGGGGACGCGGCGGTGGGTTTCTTTCTTTTGGATATATAGGTTGACGGAGAACCCCTTGTTGCCCAGTTCTTGGTTGAGGTTGTAGATTTCGAAATAGGGGTGGAGCTGCTTGACGGAAGCGGGCACATAGTCGTCGAAGTAAGGCACCATGTCGTAGCCGTTGCGCGAGAGCATATTCTCGTTGATGGAGGGAGTGGCGGAGCTCATGAGCTGTATGTTGGACATGTTGGGCTTGTTGTTCTCAAAGAAGACCACCAGTTTGTCGTTGTAGATGAATGGGTCGTCCTTGGAGGCCTTGTCGTGGAGGATCAGCTGCAGGTCGTAGATGCCGTTGGGTAGAGAAAAGCGGTGGAGGTCCATGAAGGTGAAGTTGGTGGCCGTGTCGCTAGAGGTTCTGGGGCTCAAGAGGTCGCGTTTTTTGAGATAGACAATGGAGTCGCCGCTACGGACCACGATGGCCACTTCGACGGTGGCACGGTATTCGTCGTTGCCGGTTTTGACGAAATTGAGCGTCCAAGCGCGGAAGTCGAGGTAGGTTTCGACATAGGGTTGGTTGTTTTCAGGAATATAAAAAGTGCTGTAGCCAAAGAGGGCAGAAAGTTGCTTATCGGCAGCAAATGCGGAAGTGGCCAGCACGGCTGTCATGAGTAAAGTGATGAGCTTCTTCATAGAATGTTTCTTTTTGTCTTATTTCCTATATATAACGCCATTCTTGCTTAGTTATTGTGTGTATTTATTATTTATTTCATAAAAAGCGGATATTTTAAAAAAAACTTGTATCTTTGCAAGGTATGAGAACTTTGGTTTTTGCAACGAACAACAAACACAAACTTCACGAAGTCAGAGAAATGCTAGACGGTGTGGTGGAGATTAAAAGCTTGGATGAGATGGGGCTGTCCGGCGATATTCCCGAGACTGCCGACAGTTTGCAGGGCAACGCTTTGCTGAAAGCCCAGTGGGTGTGGGAACGCACGCACATGGACTGTTTTGCCGACGACACCGGGCTGGAGGTGGAGGCCCTGGGAGGAGCCCCAGGCGTTTACAGCGCCCGCTATGCCGGGCCGCAGTGCAGTTTCGACGACAATGTCAACAAGCTCTTGGCCACCATGGAAGGGCAGACCAACCGGCGGGCCGATTTTCGCACCGTGATATGTCTGATAGAGCAGGGCACCCCTCGCTATTTCGAAGGCCGTGTCGACGGCGTGATACTTACCGAACGCTATGGCTCTGAGGGTTTCGGCTACGACCCCGTTTTCATGCCTGACCGTTTTGCCGTCAGTTTTGCCGAGATGCCGTTGGAGGTGAAGAACCAGATCAGCCACCGTGGCCGTGCTGTGGCCAGCTTGGTGGACTATCTGAGGCAGAGGCAATAACTGTTTGGGCAGTAAGCCTGGCGGGGTCCGTCATAACACCACCATCAACCTAGCAATTATAAGAATAATACGATGAAATACACTCATGTATACCCTTTGCAGATCTCGCAGACCATGTCGATGAGCAATTCCTATATCCTGGTGCTCGACGCACCGGAAATGGGGAGACAGGTGCCCGTGCTGATAGGGGAGGCCGAGGCGCAAGCCATCATCATGGCCATAGAACAACGCCAAGCCCGCCGGCCCCTCACACACAACCTCATCTGCAACCTCATGGAAGAGTACATGCTCATGCTCAAGCAGGTGACAATCGACCGCTTTGAGGAGGGCGTTTTCTATTCCACCCTTTATGTCACTGACGGCTTTAACGAAAAACGTATCGACAGCCGCACCAGCGATGCCGTGGTGCTGGCCTTGCTGCAGCACTGCAGCATTTTGATGAATGTGCAGGTGCTAGAGGAGACCTCCATGGCGCCAGGGGCCTTGGAGGACAATCTGCCAAACCATCACCGCCAGGAAGAGACCCTGGAGGAACTGGAGGACAAGTTGCGCCAATGTGAACAGGATGAAGACTACGAACAGGCTGCCGAGATAATGAAACGCATCAACGACCTGAAGGGATGCTAACGAATGCCGAGGGTAGAAATAATAACAAATAAAAAACATTACATTATGATACGAGATATAGATGAAACAACCGAATACATACGCCAATGTTTAGGCGACCGCCCAGTGCCAGAGATAGCCATTATCTTAGGCAGTGGCCTGGGCCTGATGGCCGACCGCATCCAGGACCAGTTGGTGATACCCTATGCCGGCATCCCCAATTTTGTGCGCTCTACCGCCATCGGCCATAAAGGCAACCTGATTTTCGGCACCCTGGGAGGCAAGAAGGTGATGGCCATGCAGGGCCGTTTCCATTACTATGAAGGCTACACGATGCAGCAGGTGACCTTCCCGGTGCGCGTGATGGCCCGCCTGGGGGTGAAGGTGCTTTTTGTCAGCAATGCCGCCGGAGCCGTCAATCCCACCTACCGTGTCGGCGACATGATGATCATCACCGACCATATCAATCTGCTGCCCAATCCGCTCATCGGGCCCAACTTAGATGAGTTCGGCCCTCGTTTCCCCGATATGACCACGGTATACAGCAAGCGCATCCGCCGCCTGGCCATCGAAGAGGCCGAAAAGATGGGCGAGACCCTGCAGCAGGGCATCTATGTGGGTGGCACAGGCCCCACCTACGAGACTCCGGCCGAGTATAAGTTCTACGGTGCCATCGGTGGTGACGCCGCCGGCATGTCCACCATCCCAGAGGTGATCGTGGCCCGCCACAGCGGATTGGAGATTTTTGGCATGAGCATCATCACCAACCAGTCCAACGACCTCAGCGACACCTGTCTCAACAGCGGCGACGATGTGGTGAAAGAAGCCAACAAGGCGGCCCAGAAAATGACAACCCTATTTGAAAGAGTGATTGGTAGGTTAGAGGTGTAAGGATGATTAAGGCTGCTTTTTTTGATATAGATGGGACTTTGGTCAGTTTCCATACCCATCAAGTCTCGCAAGGAACCAAGCGGGCTTTTGCGGCGTTGCATGCCAAGGGCATCCGCACCTTTATTTCTACGGGTCGGCCCGAGTGCCTGATACCCAAGATGCCGCTGTCGTTCGACGGCTATGTCACCATGAATGGCGGGTACTGCTATATGAATGACAGGATCACTTATAAGAATCCCCTGCCTCAAGATGAAGCGGACCGCTGGCTGCAGTATGTGGGTGAGAATGGTCTTTGCACGATGCTTTTTACAGACCATGAGATGTATGTCAATACCTTGGAGGATGCTACCGCAATCGCGCTGCAAGAGGCTCTGGAATTTCAGATGCCACCCCGTTTGCCTTTAGAAGAGATGGTTGGCAAGGAGGCCTATCAGTATATCGCCATCATGGAGCCCGATTGCGATGCCGAGGTGCTGTCGTTGCTGCCACACTGTAGGTTGCCCCGCTGGCATCCCCAGTTCTGCGACATCATCAGCCAAAACAACAGCAAGGCTGTCGGCATAGAAAGCATTATAAGTACATTGGGAATTAATCGCGAGGAATGCATCTGTTTCGGCGATGGCAACAACGACATAGAGATGTTGGAATACTGTGGCATAGGTGTTGCCATGGGAAACGCCAACGACGAGGTAAAGGCCCATGCCGACTATGTCACTACCTCGGTAGACGAGGAGGGGATAGCCCATGCGTTGTATGAGCTGAGGATCATCTAGTTGTTCCAGCACTCTCCCTTCGGAGGGGCCAGACTGGTTTTTATGGGGAAGCAGAATCAGCTCTCTTCCTTGAAATAAACCTTGTAGTATTTGCCTTTCTCGTCCTCGCCTTGCTCGATGAGGTCGCGGTTGCCGTGGACGTAGATGTGGAAATTCTTGTCCAGCTTGATGACGCTCTTGTAGGCGCGGGCCTGTTTTTTGACGGCGCTCTCGCTGATGTCGTAGCTGTCGGGCAGCGCTATCTCGTTTTCTTCTTGGTACTGCTGGCGGTACTCGCGGAAACTGTCTATCACCTCGGGCTGGGCAATCACCTCCTCGGTGAAGGTCTGCAGGTCGAAATTGTCGTTCTGCTTGAAGTAGTTGCTGCAGCGGTTGAGCATGTCGGCCTGGTCGGCCTTGCTGACACCCTCGAACTGCTGGGGCAGCTCGTCGGTGACAAACTTTTTGTATGCCTGCATCTCGGTGTGGGTGTTGTAGTACTCATCCTCGCGCTGGCGTATGTGCAGGAAGTTGTCTTTCCAATAGAGGGCATCGGTGCTGCGGTTGGTGGCATCGACCACGCTCACGATATAGCCTTTGTCGCTCTCGCTGTTGAAAATCAGTGCGCCTTTGTCCAGCTTGTTGGGGTTGATGCCGTGCTCCACCTCCAGGCTGTATTGCGCTTGCGCGCTGGGGTCGTCAGCCTGCGTGCTCCACCGTTCTTCGTCGTGCAGGACCTTGAGGAACGACTCTTTGTTTTCGGACTTGAAAAGTCCGATGGCATCCATCTTTTCACCATTGAGTATGCACTCGGAGAAATAGACCACAAAGAATTCGCCACCCTTGATATTGGCGTGGGTGGAGGCGTTGTAGAGGTGGCGCGCCAGCCGGCACGACTCTTCCATCAAGCTATCGGGCTCGGCAAAAATCTGCTGGCAACAACGATAGACCTCGTTGAGGTCCAGATTGTCGTCGTCGTAGAGGTGGTAGTATTCTTCTACTTTGAAGGGGGTGAGAAAATAGCGGACGAGGATGTCTTGCAGTTGCTCGGTGAGTTTTAGCGGTTGGTCGGAGAGGACAAACCCCTCTTCTGTGGCTTTGTTGCCCACGCGGTGGAGGGCAACGGTCTGTATGGATTGGGCTTCGAATACTGGCATGGAAGGATGTGCTAGGTGAAAAGTAAAAGGTAAAAAGTAAAAACTAAAAGGTGGAAGTAAAAAGTAAAAGGTAAAAACTAAAAGGTAAAAGGTGAAAGTAAAAGGTAAAAACTAAAAGGTATAGCCGGTTATTAGATGACGGGTTGAGCGTTAATAGAAGACGAGTTTAGAGTTGATAGATGACGAGTTTAGAGTTGATAGATTTAGTATTGAGGGGGTGCAACTACTAGACTATCAAACCTATAAGCCTTATACTTTTTAGTTTTTAGTTTTTACTTTTTAGTTTTCCAAGAGTTGTTTCAGCACCTCAAAGGCGGCCGACCGCGCATCGGTCAGCGAGTCGGTGAGGGTCATAGGTCGCTTGCAGCTTCCGGCCACGAAGAGGCCGTTCTGTGCGGTGAGGTTGTCGGCAATATGAGGGTCGACGGATTGCGCAAAGCCATATTCGCCGGCGATGCCTGCCAGCGCCCCTAGGTTGCGGGTGCCGCGGGAGGCCTCCATACCCACCATGAGGACAAAGAGGTCCACGGTGAGCTTGAGGGGGCGTCCCATGAGGGTGTCTTCGGCCTTTATCTGCACCTTGCGGTCGAAGGTGCCGCCAGCCTCCGAGATGCGGCCACGGATAAACTTGATGCCATAGTCTGTCTGTGCCTGACGGTAGAGCTCTTCGAAATGCTGTCCCCACATTCGCAGGTCCATATAGAAGACATACACCTCGCATTGCGGCATCAGTTTCTTCACCTCGATGGCCTGTTTGACTGCCGTCACGCAGCAGAGCTTGGAGCAGTAGTGGTTGCCCACTTTCTCGTCGCGCGAGCCCACACACTGCAGGAATGCGATGCGCCGCGGCATTTCGCCAATGGTGTTGACCACCTTTCCTTCGCGCAACATCTTCTCCATCTCCAGCGAGGTGTGGATGCCGGGGTAGATGCCGTAGCCCAGCTCTTCCTTGCGGTGGGCATCGAAGGTGGTATAGCCTGAAGTTAACAGAACGGCATCAAAGGCTTCGCCATTCACGAGCCATCCGTTGGAGGCTGCTTGGGGCTGCAACTGGGTGACTTCTGTGTCGGCCTTTAGGGTGAGTCCCGGCGTGTTCAGCTTTGCCAAGATCTTTTCTGCCACTTCTTGTGCATCGGCAAAATTGGGAAAGAGGAAAGCCTTGTCGGTAAGATTGTGCAAGGGCTGTTGCTCTTTCTCATAAAGGACTGCGTCTACACCTTGGGCTGCCAGCAGCGAGGCAGCTTCTATACCGGCAGGGCCGGCACCTATGATGGCTACTTTTTTCATTGTTTCAGTATTTCGGGTTTCAGCGGAGTGGGAAGGAGTTTCCCGCCGACGCCTAGATATTTTTCTTCAGGTTTGTAGGCAATGCCTATCTTTTCCATCAAGCGCTCGCACTGCACCTGGTGCAGCTGCAGCCCCAGTTGCCAGGGGTCGTAGCCCAGCAGCAGTCCTGTCAGCTCTTCGTAAGTGAGCACCGGAATGCCGTAGCCCCTCTGGTCGTAGGTCTTGTGCTCCATCTCGGCAATGGTGTACTGCCATTTGTCCATGAACATGGCGCAGCCCGGACAGTTGGTGAGGATGAAGTCGGGCTCGTAGGGCTCCATGGATTCAAATTTTTTCTTGGTGTTGGCAATGCTGTAGCCACGGTTCTCCTGCACAAGGTACTGGCGGAAGCCAAAGCCGCAGCAGTGGCGCCGCTCGGGGTAGTCGATGACCTCGCCGCCCCACGACTCTATCATGCCGGCCAGCACGTAGGGGAACTCGGCCTTGCCTATGCCGTGGTGTGGGAAGATCTTGGCATAGTGGCATCCGATGTGCTCCACCACCTTCAGCGGACGGCCCGTGAAGCGGTTGACAAGCTGGTAGCGCATGCGGGGCTTCAGCTCTTCGCGGAACTTATATATGAGGTCGCTGCTGTGGACGATGTTTTCCGGCACTTCGAACTCGCGCTGGCAGGCATCCCACAGATACTGCCGTGCCTGCTCCTTGAGGGCGGGGTTCTCGGCCCATTTGGCCATCACCTCGGTGAAGACACCGAAACTGGTGACGCAAGAAGGGACGTAGTTCTTGTATCCGCATTCCGTCATCAGCGAGAAGAGGCGCGCCACCACGGTCATGGTGGTCTCAAAGGGCACCACGTCGGAGTGGTAGCCTATGCCTGTGCAGGTGTGCTGGTGGGGGTTGTCGCAGATGTCTTTGCCCAGTTCCTCGCGTAGGATGCGCAGGAATGTGGCTTCGGAACCGGCAAAGAAAGTCTGCCGGATGCAGCTGCGCTCGTAGAAGAAATGGTCGTCGGCTATTTCTTTCTGATATTCATTCCAAAAACGTTTCATGGCATTCTTGTCGTTTCGTTTAGCCTGATGGAAAGGATTTCTTTATGTTGTATGTAGGGGTTTTTCCATTATCGCGTCGGCGATGATTTCGGCAATGTCGCGTACCGGGGTGTCGGTGCCGTGGGTGAAGGCCTTTTTGCACATGGGGCAGGCGGTGGCTATCATGTCGGGGTGCGGCTCCAGCAGGTTCTGCCGTGCCCGCTCGCGTACTTGGGTCTGCTGCTCGCTGCTGAGGACGGCGTTGCCCAGGTTGAAACCACAGCAGAGGCTCTGCTCCCGTTCATGACGGGTGGGCAGCAGCTGTGCGGCATGGCTCAGCACCCGGCGCGGCACGTCGTAGATGCCGCTGCCACGCCCCAGCTCGCAGGGGTCGTGGTAGGTGACGCGCAGCTGGTTTTGCGGCTGGAGCCTCAGCTTGCCGGAGAGGAGCAGCTGTTCGATAAATTGGGTGTGGTGCATCACCTCGATGGGGAGGTTGTATTCCTTGGTGAAGGACTGGTAGCAGATGGGGCAGGAGGTGACAAGCAGGGTGGCCCCGGATTCCTTGATTAGCTGGGTGTTCTTGCGGCGCAGTTCGCGGGCCTGGCTCTCGAAACCCTGTTGCAGCAGGGGACGGCCGCAGCAGATGGTTTTGTCTTTGTCCATATACCAGTATTGGGTGCCACTGGCCTGAAAGATGCGTTCCATAGACTCGGTGATGCCGGGGGTGAGGTGCGACATGCAGCCCCCGAAGTAGGCCACGCGTCCGAGGGCGTGGAAGGGACGTACCGTTTTCAGGTAGTCGTAGCCGCTGGCGGTGTCGGTCTTTTTGCGGCTGTTGATACGCACCTGGCGGCGGATGGCCTCCAGGTCTATCCCCACCGGGCAGTCCACGCTGCAACGGTGGCATACCAGACATTGGTCTGCCATTTTTTCGGCCCGTCGGAAAAGGTCTTTGTTGCGGACGGCCTGCATGAGGTATACGCCCTGGGTGTTGCTGATGCCCAGCGGGTCGTTGATGGGGCAGCCGTCGATGCAGAGGCCGCAGCGCGAGCAGGCACTCATCTCAAATTTGGTGTAGCCCGTCCTGACGTTGTTCTCACGCAGCCCCAATTTGCGGAAATAGATGAGGAACACCTCGGTGAAGATGTGCATGTAACGTGTGAAGGGCATGAGGGTGAAGAAGGTGCCAAGGGCCAGCGAGTAGCACAGCCACCATTGGTATTCCAATATCGGATGGTCCAGTCTAGTAGAGGCTATCAGCTCTCCCAGTACGTTCACCAGGAATCCGCCGCCGCCATAGATGGCTGACGTGTGCGCCTCGGCCATCAGTCGCAGGGGGAAGATGCACCACAGGGCGGCCTTGGCCACGCGGTCGGTGAGGTTGTGCTTGGTGGTTCGACGCATGCCCATGGGGCGCGACCACACCTTTTTGAACATGGCCAGTATCAAACCACTGAGGACATAGAGCAGCAAGGCATCCATCAGGTTGGCATAGAACTGGGCCTGGGGGAAGTGGACGATGGTTTCGCTGCGGGGTTCAAAAAAGTTGAAAAAGATGGCCACATAGGGCAGATGTCCATTGGGGTAGGCCAAAGAGGCCTGCACGGCCCCCACTACGATGAGGAGGAACCAGCCAAAGGCCAGGCTTCGGTGCATGTAGCCCAGCAGGAAATGGTGTTTGGTGATGCGCCAGTGGAGCAGCCCCTCGCGGAAAGCCTCCCAGGCGGCACCTAGGATTTTCCACGACAGCAGCCCTTTGCGCACCAGCATCTGCTGCAGCTTGTCGAACTGGCTTATCCAACGGCGGTATTTCAGGATCGAGACGACCAAAAGCGCCAAGACGCCAAGACAGAATGGTATGACAAAAAGGGAAAACATGGTTACTTTTCTTCTGGGGTTAGTTCTTTACGCATGACCATGATGACGGAGCGGGTATGCACGCCCCGGGGACACACCAGCAGGCATTTGCCGCACAGCATGCAGCGGTTCAGCTGCTCCCGCAGCCCCTCCTGCTGTCCACGTACAAAGGCCGTATGCATCCGCCGGATGTTGAAATCGACAAATTCTGCCGCCGTGCAGGTGGCCGTGCATCCGCCGCACCCGATGCAGGCCTTCAGCGAGGGTTCGGCCTCCAAAAGCCTTTCCGCGGCAGTCAGATCGGCGGTGTCCAGGTCAATGGAACGGGTGGTTGATATCTGGAATCCAAATTTGTTCATCTTAGTTCTTTTCTCAATTTTCAAATCTCAATTCTCAATTCTCAAATCTCAATTCTCAAATCTCACTTTTACCCAAGGCGTTGCCATTGGGCTAGATATGTTTAAGCCCTTTCAGGGCTTTTTTAGAGGTTACCATACGTGAATATACGAGAGATCCGCGGAGCTAATCTTCATAAACCTTTTTAGTTTTTAGTTTTTACCTTTTACTTTTAATAATTCTCAATTCTCAATTCCTTCTGTCGGTAGCACGTCGGCTTTCAGCTTCATGCCGCCGGTGACCTCAAAGATGCGGCGCACCTCGTCCAAGTCTTCCTTGGGAATGTCGCGCAGCGCGCCCGGCCCCTCGCCGTGGTAATTGGCCCCCAGCCGGGGTGCCACGTCGGCAATGTGCTCGTGGTACCACTCCCACACGGGGCCCTGCTCGGGATGGTAGGCGGGGTCCACCCGGTCGGGATAGACACAATAGCCTATCTCTAGGATGTTCTGCTGCAGCCCTTTCATCAAAAACATCTGCTGCCGGCCTTTCTCGCTGCTGCGGAAATAGCCCATCTTCTGCGACACGGTCCTCAGCACCGAAATCAGCTCGCCGGCCACATTGCCGCGCGGACAGCGTGTCTTGCAGGAGAGGCACTGCCCGCAGTACCAGATGGTGTCGCTCTTCAGCAGCCGCTCGATCTCCTCCTCGTCGCCGCGCTGGACGGTGTCGCAGATGCGACGTGGGTCATAGTCGTAGAACTCGGCAGCCGGACAAATGGCTGTGCACACCCCGCAGTTCATGCATGCTTTCAGCGAGTCGCCGAAGCGCACATCCTGCCTTATCATGTCGATCAATTTTCCCATAGTATTATTGCTCGCTTGAATGTATGTGGGACCTGCGGGCAGACAGACGCTCCCCTGGGTCCTTTTTTTTCTCTTTAAGGATGCAAAAGTAGTGTAATAATTTCGGAAATGCAAAAAACAGAGAAGAAAAATTTGTTTTTTAACATTTCTGTTCGCCGACACCCCTACCCTCAATTCTCAAATCTCACCTTTACCCAAGGCGTTGCCATTGGGCTAGATCTGTTTAAGCCCTTTCAGGGCTTTTTTAGAGGTTACCATACGTGAATATACGAGAGATCCGCGGAGCCCATTCGAATTGAGAATTGAGAGTTGAGAATTGAGATTAGACAGCGGAACTAATTCCACGGATCACACGTATCACGAGGATAAAAATACGTGAATATACGAGAGATCCGCGGAGCTAATCTTCATAAACCTTTTTAGTTTTTAGTTTTTACCTTTTACTTTTAATAATTCTCAATTCTCAAATCTCAATTCCAGAGTGGCTCCCGCCCTCTCAATTCTCAAATCTCAATTCTCAATTCCAGAGTGGCTCCCGTCTCTCAATTCTCACTTTTACCCAAGGCGTTGCCATTGGGCTAGATCTGTTTAAGCCCTTTCAGGGCTTTTTTAGAGGTTACCATACGTGAATATACGAGAGATCCGCGGAGCTAATCTTCATAAACCTTTTTAGTTTTTAGTTTTTACCTTTTACTTTTAATAATTCTCAATTCTCAAATCTCAATTCCAGAGTGGCTCCCGCCCTCTCAATTCTCAATTCTCAAATCTCAATTCCTTTTGTAGTGGCTCACGCGGAACACCCATGCGCCCTTAGTCTTGTTGATGTCCTCAAAGGTCAGGTTGTTGAGGCGTATGTACAGGCTGCCGGCAAAGTAGTAGTGGACGATGGGCTTGTCGCAACCCAGCAACTTCACCTGCGAGAACAGGCCTGGACGGGGAATGCCCGTCAGCACCAAGGTCTTGCGGTCCAGATGGGTGGCTATGGCGTAGAGGTTGCCGTTGCCCACGGTGTAGTATATCGTGCTGTCGCGTTCGCACATCTTGCTGAACGGGCGTGAGCCGTATATGGCCTCGCCGTTGATGCGCATCCATTCGCCCAAGTCGTGCAGACGCTCCTGCTGCAACATGGGGATGGTGCCGTCGGCATCGGGTCCCACGTTCAGGGTCATGCCGCCTCCTGCCGCCACTAGCTTGACAAAATGGCGGATGAGCGAGTCGCTGGTGAGGTAGTTGCTCAGCGGCTCGTTCTTGTTGAAGGCAAAGGACTTGCCTATGCCGCGGCATTCGGCCCAAGGGCGCACGGTGTCCTTGATGGCTCCTTTGTACTCGGGGGTCTTGAAGCCGTGCTGGGTGCCGGCCCCCCAACGGTCGTTGACGATGGCTTCCTCGCCCACGGTGTTGTAGTACCACGAGATAATCTCTGGTGCGCGGAACTGTTCGGAGGTGTTCTGCCATTCGCCGTCGGCAAAAATCAGGCTGGGCTTGTATTTCTTCACCAGCTCTTTGAACTGCGGAATCATGTAGTCCTCTACATACTCGCCTATGGCGTCGTCGGGGTCCTGCATCCAGATGTGCAGGCGGTTGGTCCACTCGGTGAGGGAGTAGTAGAAGCCCATCTTCATGCCGGTGTTGCGCACACAGCGGGTCAGCGTGTCCACGATGTTCATGTGCGGGCCGGTGACCACGCTGTTCCAGTTGGGCTGGTAGCGGCTGTTCCAGAGGCAGTAGCCGTCGTGGTGCTTAGTCACCAGCACCACATATTTGGCTCCCGACTGGGCAAAGAGGTTGGCCCATTCCTGTGGTTTCCAGTGCTCGGCGTGCCACGCCTGGGCGTAGAGGGTGTAGAGGTCGGTGATTTTTATGCGCTGCTTCACCCCATCGCTGTTGCTCAGGCGGCCGCTCCATTGGTCGCCCAGCAGATAGCCCCAGCGGCGGTTGAAGTCCTTCATCTCCTTCACCCGGGTGCTGTCGCCCAACATCAGGCCGCGGTAGAACCACTCGCCGTAGGCATCGGGGGCCGAGTAGGCGGGCACGGAATAGAGCCCCCAATGGACAAAGATGCCCAGCTTGGCATCTTGGAACCATTGCGGGTATCCGCGCTGGTTGATGGACTCCCAGGTGGGCTCCACCTCCTGCGCATTAGCGCACAGCCCTAGGGTGAGGGTGAGGAAAAGAAAGGCCGATATATATTTCAACTTACGCATAAGATTGTCGTTTTCAGTCAGTAAAGTATCAGGGCGAACGATGCTCCCAAAATGCAAATTTACAAACTTTTCCTCAAATAGATAGAACTTATATGATTATTTAACCTCTCGCCACCTCAAAAACCACCCGTTGCTTGGCCACAAACTGCTTAACACTATGGGTAGCAAATAGGTTGTCTTATTCCCGATTTGGCTCAGCGACACGGCATCGGTCAGCCAGTGGGACAGCTTTCGAGACGAAATAAAGTTTGCTGCCCGAAAGCAACAAACTTATTAGAAGAGTGAATACAAAAGACTTGCTGTGTCTAGTTGTATTCACAGGGTTTTTCCGGTACTCGTCTATGTTATTCGGCATCTATAACCGTCCAGCCTTTGGGGATACCGCTATCGCCACTTTGCCATGTACTGGAAGAGGCCGAAGGTGATTCATCAATAATCAGTTATAAGGGTGCTCTCTGAAATTAGATGACAAGAATCTCTATTATATTGAAAAAAAATTGTATTTTTGCAAATTGAAAAAAAACAGTAATCGTCGTCAAGCAGGAGATGGGTTCGGCCTGTTGCGATGATATAAATAAACCATTATAAATACAATACTTCGGAAATATTTGATTTATATGTTTGATATACAATAATTTATTTAT